>NZ_JBSGZV010000002.1:0-471992 GCF_053611185.1 Streptomyces sp. NPDC054834
CCTGAGCCAGGATCAAACTCTCCGTGAATGCTTTTCACGGGAGCGGAACAGTCGGAGGAATAATCCGACCGTTCACAGCGTCCTCGCTGTTTTTTCAAAGGAACCTCGTCCCAGTCATGACGACCGGAGACGGGGTATCAACATATCTGGCGTTGATTTTTGGCACGCTGTTGAGTTCTCAAGGAACGGTCGCTTCCTTTGTACTCACCCGAGAGACTCTCTCGCGGCTTTCCTCCGGGCGCTTCCCTTCGGTGCTTCCAACTCTATCAGTGTTTTTCCGTCTCTCTGACCACTCTCCTGCGGGCATGCAGAAGATGACCCCGAGATAGGATCTGACAAGTTGGATGCTGCTGAGCAAGGACGCTTGGTTGCGTCATCCGGCGTCGAGCAGGGTTACGACTGTACACGCGGCCTCGAAGGCGGTGCAAATCGCTGGGGCTTGTGGTCTAGACCTCTTGCCAGTAACTTCCATACGGAACCGTCACTTCCCATGACATACGCTGCTGCCAGTGCGCCGTCCGGGACAGGCAGTGACGGCCCATTTGATCTCCACCCCTGGGAGGCTTCCCATGACCACCGTGTCGTCCCCTCTTGCCGGACGTGCCATCGGACTGGCCGCTGTGCCGGACCCGGTCTTCTCCGGGGCCATGGTCGGCCCGGGCACCGCCATCGACCCTGTGCGAGAGCCTTCCGAGGCCGTCTCGCCCGTCGACGGCGTCATCGTCTCTCTGCACCCGCATGCGTTCGTCGTCGTCGACGAGCAGGGGCACGGCGTGCTCACCCACCTTGGTATCGACACGGTGCAGCTCAATGGCGAAGGATTCGAGCTGCTCGTCAACAAGGGCGACAAGGTGACGCGTGGGCAGGCCGTCGTGCGCTGGGACCCGGCCGCCGTCGAGGCCGCCGGCAAGTCCGCGGTGTGCCCCGTCGTGGCACTGGAGGCCACGGCCGAGTCCCTCTCCGACCTCCGCGACAACGGCGATGTGAAGGCCGGCGACAGTCTCTTCCTCTGGAAGTGACGTCCATGCCGTCGTAGAGACGGTGAACAGAACAACCACTGCGGCGGCGGGACCCGCCGCACTAACGGAGACGGGTGAGA
This sequence comes from Streptomyces sp. NPDC054834, assembly GCF_053611185.1. Classification (NCBI taxonomy): domain Bacteria; kingdom Bacillati; phylum Actinomycetota; class Actinomycetes; order Kitasatosporales; family Streptomycetaceae; genus Streptomyces; species Streptomyces sp. NPDC054834. The sequence goes on from NZ_JBSGZV010000002.1 coordinate 1,100, forward strand.
TGGAGACAACGCTGCGAGGCGTCGGCGTGAGCCACGGTGTGGCGATCGGCGAGGTTCGGCACATGGGAACGGCGGTGCTGGAGCCGCCCGCCAAGCAGATCCCGGCGGAAGAAGCGGAGCGCGAACAGGGGCGTGCCCGACAGGCCGTGGATGCTGTGGCCGCCGATTTGATGGCGCGCGGCAATCTGGCGGGCGGCGAGGCCCAGGCGGTGCTCGAGGCACAGGCCATGATGGCCCAGGATCCCGAGCTCATGGCGGACGTGGATCGGCGCATCGCAGTCGGGAGCACGGCCGAACGTGCCGTCTACGACGCGTTCGCCGCCTACCGCGAGCTGCTGGCCGGCGCCGGTGAGTACCTGGCCGGGCGCGTGGCCGATCTCGATGACGTGCGGAATCGTATCGTCGCCCGGCTGCTGGGCGTGCCCATGCCGGGCGTCCCGGACAGCGACGAGCCGTATGTGCTGGTCGCCCGTGACCTGGCGCCGGCCGACACCGCGCTGCTGGACCCGACGCTGGTGCTCGGCTTCGTCACCGAGGAGGGCGGTCCGACCAGTCACAGCGCGATCCTGGCGCGGGCGCTCGGTGTGCCGGCCGTGGTGGCACTGCCGGGTGCCGGTGAGCTCATCGAAGGCACGCTGATCGCGGTCGACGGCAGCACCGGCGACATCTTCGTGAACCCGAGCGAGGAGAAGAAGGCGCAGCTCGAGGCCGCGGCCGCGGAGCGCAAGGCCGCGCTGGCCGCCTCTACCGGGCCGGGCGCCACCGCCGACGGGCACATGGTTCCGCTGCTGGCCAATGTCGGCGGTCCGGCGGACGTTCCGGCCGCCGTCGAGGCGGGGGCAGAGGGTGTCGGTCTGTTCCGTACCGAGTTCCTCTTCCTCGACGACAGCAAGAACGCCCCCTCCGAGCAGAAGCAGGTCGAGGCCTATCGGCAGGTCCTCGAGGCGTTCCCCGAGGGCCGTGTCGTGGTCCGTGTCCTGGACGCGGGTGCCGACAAGCCGCTGGACTTCCTGACGCCGGCGGACGAGCCCAACCCGGCGCTGGGCGTGCGGGGCCTGCGGACGCTGCTGGACCACCCGGAAATTCTGCGCACTCAGCTGACGGCGCTGGCGAAGGCCGCGGAGGGACTGCCGGTCTATCTCGAGGTCATGGCCCCGATGGTGGCCGACCGTGCTGATGCCAAGGCGTTCGCGGATGCGTGCCGGGACGCCGGGCTCCGGGCGAAGTTCGGCGCGATGGTGGAGATCCCGTCGGCCGCGCTGCGGGCACGCTCGGTTCTCCAGGAGGTGGAGTTCCTGTCCTTGGGGACCAATGACCTCGCGCAGTACACCTTCGCCGCGGACCGTCAGGTGGGTGCGGTGTCCCGACTGCAGGATCCTTGGCAGCCCGCTCTGCTCGACCTGGTCGCGCTGTCCGCGGAGGCGGCCAAGGCCGAGGGCAAGAGCTGTGGCGTGTGCGGCGAGGCCGCGTCGGACCCACTGCTGGCCTGTGTGCTGACGGGTCTGGGTGTCACCTCCCTGTCCATGGGCGCGGCGTCGATTCCTTATGTCCGGGCGACGCTCGCGAAGTACACGCTGGCGCAGTGCGAGCGTGCCGCGGCGGCCGCGCGGGCGACGGAGAGCGCCGAGGAGGCCCGCAGCGCCGCCCAGGCGGTGCTGTCCGGCGAGTAGGCCGGGCCCGGCAGGTCGCCGGCTGTTCTCAGGGGCGTTCCATCCGCGGATGGAACGCCCCTGGTGTGTTCAGTGGCGGTGCTCCGTTGCCGTGTCCTCTTCTCCGAGGTCGGGGGCCACGCAGTAGTCGACGCCTGATTCCGGCGAGATGAGGTCGCCGGTTTCGATGTCGGTGCAGTAGGCGTCGAAGACCTCCCCCGCGGTCAGGGGTTGCAGGCCGTCTCCGCGCAGACGCCAGCCGTAGATACGGTCGGCCTTGTCCTGGGCGCTGGTGCGCATGACGAGTCCGCCGGGGCTGCGTGTGGCGAGGCCGACGGCGAGGACGGTGGTGAATTCGAGGAACTCGGCCTCGTCCAGGTGGCGGCTGCCGTCGGTGTCCTCGTCGGCGTGGAGGACGGAGACGAGTGCTTCGGGTGTTCCCGAGACGCTGCAGACGAGGTGCCGGTCGCCGGGTGGGGCGGTGTCGAGGATGCGGACGACCAGGTCGGAGGCGCGGGTGAAGGCGGCGCGGCCGATGTCCTCGCCGCAGGTGGGGCAGGGTCCGAGGCGGGCCAGCAGGGTGGTGGCGTATTGCCAGGTGGCCTGTCGGACGGCCTCGTCGACGAGGGCGGGCACGAGGTCCGTGAGTGCCTGGCCTTCGTAGGGGATCGTGGCGCCCGTTGCCGCGAGTTCGGCTGTGAAGCGGGTGCGGCTCGACGGGTGGTCCGGGTCGAGGCCGTTCGCCGCGCAGAACTCGGCGTACTCCTCGGGGTCGAAGAGGGCGACCGTGGTGTGACTGCCCTGGGAGGCGCGGGTCCTGAGGAGGGCTTCCACCTGTTGGAGGTAGATGGTGTGGTCGTCGAAGGTGAAGCTTCGGTAGCGCCGCATGGCGCGGAAGTCGTGCTCGTCGGTGAGCAGCCCGATGGTGCCGGCGATTTCGCGGCGCAGGACGCGTCGCAGTGTCTGGTGGTCGGTGTGCGCCATGTTTCCCCCAATGCGCGTCGATCAATGCTCACTCACGGTAACCGGCGGCACTGACAACGGGGTGGGCTGAAGTCGGTCGCGCACCAGACGGTGCTGGATTGCGCAGGTCACGGCGATGGTGGCGCCGAAAACGGTCCAGCCGAGGGGGCCGGTGGCGATGGCGGCGGCGACGGCGAGCGGGCCGATGCTGCGCTGGGTGGACTGAGCGAGTCCATGGACACCGAGGTAGGCGCCTTGTGCGGTGCCTGGGGCGAGGGCCACGGAGAGTTCCCAGGAGACGGTGGCGTGGAGCATCTCGGCCAGGGTGAAGAGGGTGGCTGACGCGGTGAGCAGGCAGGTGGCTCGGAGGGTGCCGCCGGTGGCGGAGAGGGCCATGGTGACGCCGCCGAGGGCGAAGGCAGCGGAGAGTGGGAGCAGCAGGTTGCGAGCGGCGGCCGTGGTGGTCCCGAGGCGCGCCAGTGGGACCTGGAGGGCCACGACCATCACGTTGTTGAGGACGAGCAGCAGGGGTGCGAGGCCGTGGGGTACGCCGTGGCTGTGCGCGATCCACAGGGGCAGTCCGACCTTGAAGACGGTGTCGTCGAGGGAGAGGACGGTCTCGGTCGTGACGTAGGCGAGGTAGGTGCGGTCGCGCCAGGGGTTGGCCGGCGTAAGCCTGTGGGGCGTGTCCCCGGCGATGGCGGCGATGCGGCTGGGCGACGGAGGTTCCGCGCAGGTCAGGGTGAGCAGGGCGACCGCCACGAAGGAGACGGCGTCGCCGGCGAGGAGCCAGCGGTAGGCGGTGGTGGTGCCGAGGGCGAGGGCGGCTGCGGCGGCGAGGCCGCCCAGGGCCCAGCCGGCGTTGGAGGCGGTGCGGTTGAGCGCCTGGTAGCGGACGCGGTCGGGTCCGGCGACGCGGGTGGCGTAGAGCTTGGTGAGGACGCTGGCGGCCCGGTCGCCGAGGCTTCCGATGGCCGCGTAGGTCAGGAGCAGGGTGTAGTGGTCGGTGGTGAGCAGGGCGAAGGAGGCGAGGGCGCGCAGGAGTTGGAGCGCGATGAGGACGCGGGTGATCGGGAAGCGGTCGGCGATGCGGCCGCCCAGGGGTGCGCCCGCGATGCCGACGGCGCCGGCGACGGCGACGAGGGTTCCGACCTGGGCGACGGAGAGGCCGGAGACGTAGGTGAAGTACAGGACGGAGACGGATGCCCACAGGCCGCTGCCGATGCGGTCGACGAAGGTGATGCCGATCATTCTGCGTCCGTCGCGGCCTCCCGGTATGCGGGGCCGCCTGTCGGCAACACGAGCCTTCACTTCCATGGTGCCCCCTTGCGCGAAGTTATGTATTGATACATAATTCTCAACGTGGCAACACAATATGAGATCAGTGGTGCGACGGCCAAGGAAATTGCCGCGTCCGTCGAACGAGGCGTGGCCGACGGCGCGTTGGGGCCTGGGGTGGCGCTGCCTCCCGTGCGCCGTCTCGCCGACGGGCTGGGAGTGAGCCCGGGTACGGTCGCCACGGCGTACAAGGAGCTGCGGCAGCGGGGCATCGTGGTCACGCGTGGGCGTGGCGGCACCGTGATCGCGTCGGCACCGGCGGTGGCGTCACGGCGCCCGCCCAAGGTCCCCGACGGCTTGCGCGACTTGGCAGGCGGACATCCCGACCCCGGGCTGCTGCCCGCTCTGGTGCCGCCTTCGCGGTTGTCCCCCGGCGCCCGCTCCCACCGCTCCGCACCCCGGCTGGAACGGCTGGAGGACGCCGTGCGCGACTGGCTCGGTGCGGAGGACGTTCCGGCCGAACACGTGACCTTCGCGCACGGAGCGCTGGACCTGATCGCCCGGGTGCTGTCGGTCGAGTTGCGTCCCGGGGACGCCGTGGCCATGGAGGATCCGGGGTATCACCATCTGCTGGACCTGGTCACGGCGATGGGGCTGCGGATCGTGCCGGTCGCGGTGGACGACGAGGGCGTGCGTCCCGAGGCCGTCCGTACGGCGCTGCGCACCGGTGTGCGCGCGGTGGTGTTCAGTCCGCGGGCGCAGAACCCGTACGGCGGCTGTTTCTCGGAAGAGCGCCGGCAGGCGCTCGTCGAGGTGCTGCGGGACGCGTCCGACGCGCTGGTGATCGAGAACGACCACGCGTCCGCCGTGGCCGATGCTCCACTGCGCACGGTGACGGGGGCGGGGCCGGCGCGCTGGGTGCACGTGCGGACGGTGAGCAAGTTCCTCGGGACCGACCTGCGCTGGGCCGCCGCCGCGTGTGATCCGGTGACCCTGGGACGGCACGACGGGCGGTTGCTGCTGACGTCGGGCTGGGTCAGTCACCTGTTGCAGGAGACCGTCCACGGGCTGATGACGGACAGCGGCACGCGCGCGTTGGTGGCACGCGCACGTGAAACGTACACGAGGCGCCGCACCGCGCTCGGCCTCGAGCTGACCGCGCGGGGCATCGCGTCACACGGCGCGAGCGGGATGAACCTCTGGGTGCCCGTGCGGGACGAGTCGGCGGTGGTGAACGGACTGCGCTCGTACGGGTGGTGGGTGGCCGCCGGAGCCAGGTTCCGGCTGACGTCCGGGCCCGGGGTCCGGATCACCGCGGCCGGTCTGGAGCCTGCCGACGCGGGTCGGCTGGCCTCGGACTTCGCCGCCGTGCTCGGCGAGTCCGAGGCCACCTACGGGGGGTGATCCCGGACGGGGTCAGGCGTGCTTGCGGGCCAGCTCTTCGTAGTGGCGCAGGAGATCGAGGTTGTCGATGGAGCCGGGGTTGACGGCCTTCTCCAGAGGGGTGCCCTGGAGAAGGCGCTTGACCGGGACCTCGATGCGCTTTCCGGTGAGGGTGTGCGGGACGCCGGGGACCTCGATGATCTCGTCCGGCACGTGCCGCGGGGAGAGCTGTTCGCGGATGGCCTGCTTGATGCGGTTGAGGAGGGTCTCGTCGAGGACGGCTCCGGGCGCCAGGTGCACGAACAGGGGCATCCAGTAGCCGCCGTCGGGCTGCTCGATGCCGATGACCAGGGATTCCTTGATCTCCGGAAGGCGTTCGACAACCTCGTAGATGTCGGCCGAGCCCATGCGGACGCCCTGCCGGTTGAGGGTGGAGTCGGAGCGGCCGTGGATGACGACGGAGCCCCGCGAGGTGAGGGTGATCCAGTCGCCGTGGCGCCAGACGCCGGGGTAGGTGTCGAAGTAGCTGTCGTGGTAGCGGCTGCCGTCGGGGTCGTTCCAGAAGTGGATCGGCATCGACGGCATGGGGTTGGTGACCACGAGTTCGCCCACCTCGTCGACGAGGGGCTTTCCGGCCGGGTCCCAGGACTGAAGATCGGTGCCGAGGCCTGGCGCCTGGAGTTCGCCGGTGTACACGGGGAGCGTCGGTACGGCACCCGCGAAGCATGAGCACACGTCCGTGCCGCCGCTGACCGACGCGATCCACAGGTCCTCGCGGACCTCGTCGTGCAGCCAGCGGAAGCCGTCGGGGGGCAAGGGCGAGCCGGTGGTGGCCACGCACTGCACCCGGGAGAGGTCGAAGTCGCGGGACGGGTGGACGCCCGCCTTGCGGCAGGCCATGACGTACGCCGCCGACGTGCCGTACAGGGTCGCGCCGGTGCGTTCGGCGACCCGCCACTGGGCGCCCGTGTCCGGGTAGCCGGGGCTGCCGTCGTACAGGACGACGGTCGTGCCGGTGAGGAGGCCGGAGACAAGGAAGTTCCACATCATCCAGCCGGTCGAGGTGTACCAGAAGAAGCGGTCCTCGGGACCCAGGTCGCAGTGCAGGCCGAGCTGCTTGAGGTGCTCGACCAGGATGCCGCCCTGGGACTGGACGATGGCCTTGGGCAGGCCTGTCGTCCCGGAGGAGTAGAGCACCCACAGGGGGTGGTCGAAGGGGACCTGCTCGAAGACGGGTTCCGCGTCGGCCGACGTCAGGGCCGACCAGTCCAGGGCTCCTTCGGGGGCCTCGGTGCCGAGCAGGGGGATGTGGACGACGGCGCGCAGAGTGGGCAGTTCGCGGCGCAGCTCGGCGACGATCTCGCGCCGGTCGTGCTCCTTGCCGCCGTAGCGGTAGCCGTCGACGGTGAACAGGACGACGGGTTCGACCTGCTGGAAGCGGTCGAGGACGCTGCGGGCGCCGAAGTCGGGTGCGCAGGAGGTCCACACCGCGCCGACGGCGGCCGTGGCGAGCAGGGCGACGACGGCCTGCGTGATGTTCGGGAGGTAGCCGCTGACGCGGTCTCCGGGGCGTACGCCGAGGGCTCGCAGTTCGGTGGTCAGGGAGCCGACCTGGCGGCGCAGCTCGGACCAGGTCACCGGGCGGGGTTCGTGGGTTTCGTCGACGTACAGGAGCGCGGGTTGGTCCGGGCGGTCCGCGGCGGCACGCAGGGCGTGTTCGGCGTAGTTCAGCGTCGCTCCGGGGAACCACTGCGCGCCGGGCATCGAGCGGTCGCCGAGCACGCGCGCGTAGGGCGTGGAGAACCGTACGTCGAACCACTCCGTGACGGCTTTCCAGAAGGTGTCCAGGTGGTCGACGGACCAGCGGTGCAGCGCGGGGTAGCCGCCCTCGGCCGGGGCGCCGTGCTGCTCGGCCGCCCAGGCCTGGAACTGGGTGATCCGGGCTCGGGCGATCCGTTCCGGATCCGGCTGCCAGAGCGGCTGGGGGTTCGCGGTCGACATGGGGCGGCTCCCGGACTGTGCGCTTCGTGGGCGTCGGTCGCGCACGGGCTGGGTGTGCGCGTACGCGGCTGACACGGACGATGCCATGTGATCGACTTCTACACCAGGGTGCGCCCCACATAGTCCGTGTCGTGAAGATGTGCTCCCAGCACGGGTGAACGGAAGTTGAACGACACACGCGCGTGGGGCGGTCAATGGCAGGCTGAGCAGCATGGACGGTCGTGACCTGGTGCGTTCGGTGCAGGTGGTGAGCTCGACGGGGGCGGCGCAGGGGCTGCGTGCCGTGCGGGCGGCGTGGCGCAGGAGGCGTACCGATGCCGTCGGACTGCCGCCACGGGGGGCCGAGCGCGCGCGGGTGCCCGGTCAGGTGCGGGGTGCGGAGCCCGGGCCCGGGGGTGGTGTGATCCGCTTCAGCCGGACCGAGCTGCGGATCACGGTGGCGGTGAACGGTGCTGTCTTCTGGGGCTGGGACGGAGCCGGGCCGGAGCCGTCGTACGCGCTCGCGGGGCGCTGCCCGGAGCCGGATCCCCGGGCCGTGCTGGAGCCGGACAAGGACGGGGGCTGGCGGGTCGTGGCGGAGCGCGTGACGGTCTCCGTCTCCCGGCACGGCGCGATCGAGGTGTGCACGCCCGGCGGCGTGATGCTGCGCCGGGATCTGCCGCCGCGGTGGTGGGAGCCGGTGCGTGGGGGCACGGCACGCTGGATGCAGCGGTCGGAGGTGGCGGCCGACGCGCGCTTCTTCGGGCTCGGGGGCCGGGCGTCCGGGCCCCGGCTGCGCGACGGGACGTACCGGCTGTGGAACACCGATCCCGGTCGTGCCTTCGCCCCCGGTGACGATCCGCTGTACATCACCATGCCGGTGCAGCTCGTGGTGTCGGACGCGGCGACGCATCTGGTCTTCCACGACACGTCCTGGGACGGGACGGTGACGCTGCGCGAGGGCGAGGAGGGGGCCGGCTCCGGTCACGATCGCGCGGGCAGGTCCGAGCTGCGGATGGACGGTGGCCCGTTGCGCTGCTGGGTGATGGTGGGTGCGCCCGCGCGCGTGCTGCACACCTGGGCCTCGCTCACCGGCGCACCCGCGTTGCCGCCGGCGTGGGCGCTGGGGCACCATCACGCCCGCTGGGGGTTCGGCAGTGAGCAGGAGGTGCGCCGGATCGTCGCGGGTTATCAGGAACGCGGTCTGCCGCTGGACGCCGTCCACCTGGACATCGATCATTACGACGCGCATCAGGTGTTCACCGTCGACCAGGAGCGTTTCCCGAAGCTGCCGGTCCTCGCGGAGGAGCTGCGCCGGGACGGGATCCGGCTGGTGTCGATCGTGGATCCGGCGGTGAAGGCGGCCGCGGGCAATGCCGTGCACGACGGTGGGGCGGCCGTGGACGCCTTTGTGCGGGATGCCTCGGGGCGGACGGTGCGGGGTGTGGTGTGGGCCGGGGAGTCGGTCTACCCGGACTTCACGCACGCGCGCGTGCGGAAGTGGTGGGGCGGGCTCTACGAGGAGCGGCTCGCGCAGGGCTTCGCCGGGTTCTGGCACGACATGAACGAACCGACGTCCTTCAACGCCTTCGGCGAGTCCACCCTGCCGCGTTCGGCCCGGCACTCCCTGGAGGGGCGCGGTGGAGATCATCAGGAGGCGCACAACGTGTACGCGCTGTGCATGGCCAGGGCGGGTTACGAGGGTCTACGCGAACTGGCACCGCAGCAGCGGCCGTTCTTCTTCTCCCGCTCCGGCTGGGCCGGGATGCAGCGCTACGGCGGTACGTGGTCCGGTGACGTCGCCACGGGCTGGCCGGGGTTGCGTGCCTCCCTGTCGCTGGTCCTGGGACTCGGCTTGTGCGGGGTGCCGTACTCGGGGCCGGATGTGGGCGGGTTCGACGGGAGTCCTTCGCCCGAGCTGTATCTGAGGTGGTTCCAGCTCGGTGCGTACCTTCCGCTGTTCCGCACGCACGCGAGTCTGCGCGCGGGGCGCAGGGAACCGTGGGAGTTCGGTGCCGAGGTGCTGGAGCACGCGCGCGGGGCGCTCCTGGAACGCCGGCGTCTGCTGCCGTACTTCATGACGCTGGCGCACCTGGCCCGGCGTACCGGCGCGCCGTATGTGCGGCCCTTGTGGTGGGGTGCGCCGGAGGACCGTGCGTTGCGTGACTGCGAGGATGCCTTCCTGCTGGGCGACTGTCTTCTGGTGGCGCCGGTGCTCGATGCCGGCGCGGACCGGCGTGCGGTGCAGCTGCCGAGGGGGCGCTGGTACGACACCGTGACGGGGCAGGCGTTCGAGGGGCCGGCGCAGGTGCGGGTCGACGCGCCCCTGTCGCGGATCCCGGTGCTCGCGCGCGCGGGGGCGATCCTTCCCGTGCGGGGTGACGAGGGCGGGCTGGAGCTCGAGGTGTGGGCGCCCGACCGGGGACGCACCGGGTCCGGGCTGGTAGTGCCGGATGCGGGCGACGGGTGGGACGAACCGGAGATCAAGCACTATGTCGCCCGCTGGGAGGGCCGGCGGCTGGTGGTCGTGCGGGAGGGGCAGGACGGCGCCGGCGAGCCGCCCTACCCGGTGCGCATACGAGGGCTCGGGTGAGGCGGGCTCAGATGTAGCGGCCTTCGAACCATGCCCGCGCGGCCACGGTGTGCAGTGGGAAGGCGAGCTCCTCCGGCCTGCGCAGCAGGTGCCAGCCCTCTGTCTCGTCCGTCGCGGCGGACTGTGGCAGTCCGTCGGCGGGGCGTTCCGGCAGGAGCCCGAAGAGCAGCAGGTGTCCGTCGGGCGAGCTCATGGCGTCGATCAGGCGCACGTCGCGTGCGGCGGCGTCGATGCCCGTCTCCTCCTTGAGTTCGCGGACGACGGCGTGCCGCCAGTCCTCGCGGTCGTCGATGTAGCCGCCCGGCAGTGCCGTGCCTCCGCGCGCGGGTGCGACGGTTCGGGTGATGACGACCAGGGCGGTGCCCTGCGTGTCGTACACGGGCTGGAGAGCGACCGCGACCGGCAGCGGATTGCGGTAGGCGACGCTCCCGCAGGACGGGCAGGTGCGGGGCCAGCCGGAGATTCCCTCTCCGTAGGGCGCTCCGCAGCTCGAACAGTGCGAGTTCGGTACGGAGTTGACGATTGGGTGCTGAATTTCGGACACGCGCGGACTGTATCCGATCACGGGAGGGGCGTCTTCCGGAAGCAGGCGGACTCCGCGTCGCAAGAAAGCGGAAGGGTGGCCGGAACCACCCCCGTCGGCCCCGGCCACCCTTCCCGATACCACGACGCCGAAAGGGGCTGTGCGGTTCTGCGTACGGCCTGCCCATTTCCGCTTGCCCGTGGCACACTCCTGACGTTCCGTCAGATCTGATGCGGGGAGGGGCTTTGTCGCGGACACGCACGCCTGCGGTCGACGGCTGGTTCACCGGTGAGGGGGACGGCTTCCGGCTCCTCGGCACGCGGTGCTCCGGCTGTGCGTCGGTCTTCTTCCCCCGCGAGGACACCCACTGCCGCAACCCCGGATGTCCTGGTGGCGACCTCGAGGAGGTCACGCTGTCGCGGCGGGGGCGGATCTGGTCGTACACCGACGGCCGGTACCGGCCGCCGTCACCCTATGTGAGCGATCCGGAACTTCCGTGGGAGCCGTACACGTTGATCGCGGTGGAGCTGGAGTACGAGCGCATCGTGGTGCTGGGACAGACCATTCCCGGGATCACCGTCTCCGATCTGACGGTGGGCATGGAGGTGGAGGTCGTCCCCGGAGTGCTGTTCGAGGACACGGAGACGACCTGGACGACGTGGCACTGGAGGCCGACGGAGGTGACGGCGTGACGGCGGACGTGGCGGTGCTCGGCGTGGGCATGCACCCCTGGGGCAAGTGGGGCCGCGGCTTCGTCGAGTACGGGGCGGCCGCGGCCCGTGCGGCCCTCGCGGACGCGGGCCTGGACTGGCGCGACATCCGCTCCGTGGTGGGTGCCGACACCGTGCGCGGGGGATATCCCGGGTATGTCGCGGGCGCTTCGTTCGCCAGGGCACTGGGCTGGCAGGGTGCCCGGGTCGCCAGCGTGTACGCGGCGTGCGCCTCCGGGGCGCAGGCGGTCGCCACGGCGCGGGCCCAGATTCTCGCGGGGCTCGCGGATCCGGTGCTCGTGGTGGGCGCGGACGCGGCCCCCAAGGGCTTCTTCCGGCCCGGAGGCGGAGACCGGCCCGACGATCCGGACTGGCTGCGGTTCCGCCTGCTCGGGGCGACCAACCCGGCGTATTTCGGGCTGTACGCGCGACGGCGGATGGCGGTGCACGGGGACACCCCGGAGGATTTCGCGCTGGTCAAGGTGAAGAACGCGGCCCTGGGGGCGCTGAACCCGTACGCGCGTTACCGCAAGCGGGTCACCGCCGAGGAGGTGGCCGCCTCCACGGTGGTCGCCGATCCGCTCCGGCTGCTCGACATCTGCGCGACCTCCGACGGCGGCGCGGCGCTGGTGCTGTCCAGCACGGACTTCGCGCGCCGGCACGGCGTGACCGCGCCGGTGCGGATCCGGGCGGTGTCCACGGTGACGCCGCGCTACCCGAACACCGTGCTGGACCTGCCGGACATCGCGACGGACTCCGCGGCCGCGGTCGAGCCCCCGGACGAGACGTTCCGGGCGTCGATCGCCCGCGCGGCGTACGAGGAGGCGGGCGTCAGCCCGGAGGATCTGTCCCTGGCCGAGGTGTACGACCTGTCCACCGCCCTGGAGTTGCAGTGGTACGAGGATCTGGGGCTGTGCGGTGAGGGGGAGGGCGCAAAGCTGCTGCGGGAGGGTGCGACGGCCTTGGGCGGCCGAATACCGGTGAACGCCAGTGGCGGGCTCGCCTCCTTCGGGGAGGCCGTGCCGGCCCAGGCGATCGCCCAGGTCTGCGAACTGGCCTGGCAGTTGCGGGACACGGCCGGCGACCGGCAGGTCGCCGGGGCGCGCGTGGGGATCACGGCCAACCAGGGGCTGTTCGGTCATGGTTCGTCGGTCATCGCGCTGCGGTGAGAGCCGATGCCATGGGGTGATCGACGACGCGTCGGGGTCGGGGTGACAGGGATGCCACAAGGTGATTCCCACGCTCTGTGATCACCCCGGAATGCTACGTGAACGTCTCATGAACTGCGCTTGAGTGTGCACGGGCGGCGACATCATGATTCCGTGCGCTCCTGGACGGATACTCTCCGCTTCGCCTTCCAGCCGGTGGTCAACCTGCGGACCGGTGGTGTCGCCGCACTGGAGATACTGGCCCGCCCAGAGACCGGCGATGTCCTGGCCGAGGCTCGCCGTGACCCCGAACTCGACCGTCGGCTGGCCGTCTTGGCCCTCAGAGCGGCGGTTCGCACGGAGACGATGCTGCCGCTGCACGTCAACGTGTTCGCGGGCACGCTCGCCGACCTGGGTGGTCTGACCCCTCTGCGCGACGCGGTGCGCCAGGCGGGCCGGATGCCGTGGGAGGTGACGCTCGATGTCGTCCCGCCCTTCACGCACGTCCCGCAGCCTGCGCTGCTGGAGGCGGTGGCCGCCCTGCGCGGGCAGGGCTTCCGGATCAGCGCCGACGGCGTCGGAGACGGCGACGTGCCGCTGCGGCTGCTCACCGACCTCGCTCCCGACCTGGTGAAGCTCGACGCCGCGCTGCTGGCGCGGCCGGCCGCGGTGCGGGCGATGCGGACCCTGTGCGAGCACCTCGGCGCCCTGCTGTCGGTCGAGGGCGTGGAGACCGAACTGCAGTGCGTGGCGGCGCTGTCGGCCGGGGCGCAGCTGGCGCAGGGCGCGCTGTTCGCGCCCCCGGCCCGGATTCCCCTGGCGGACGTATACGTTCCGCCCCGCTTCCCGGCCCACGGGACCGTGCCCCGGTCGGGCCCCTCGGTGCGGGAGTTCGTGCGGCCCGCCGCACTGCTGCCGGTCACGGCGTCCGCGGGCCAGGTGCGCGCACTGCTGACCTGCTCGCCGGACGTGTCCGGGGTGCTGCTCGTCGACCAGGCCGGGGTACCGGTCCGGTCGGTGCACCGCTCCCGCTTCCTGCTCAGGTTGTCGGGCCGCTACGGGCACGCCCTGTACGCCGACCGGCCCGCCGTAAAACTCGGCGACCCTCCACGCATGGTGGGCGTCGACGCCACGGCCTGGGAGGTCCTGGACGTGGTGGCGGTCGGCGAGCGGGACCGTACCTCGGACGACGTGGCGGTCGTGGACCACTACGGGCGGTGCGTGGGCGTCGTACGGCTCGCGGACCTCGTCCGGGCGCTGGCCGAGACCAGGGTCGAAGAGGCGGCCGGGCTCAATCCGCTGACCCGGCTGCCCGGTTCGGACGCGATCACCGGGGAGGTGGACCGGCGGATCGCGGAGGGGAGGGCGTTCTCGCTGAGCTGGCTGGACATCGACCACTTCAAACAGGTCAACGACGGAGCCGGATTCGCGGCGGGCGACGAACTGATCCGGTCGGTGGGGCGGGCGCTACAGCAGGCGGTGACCGGGCACGCGCGCGTGGGACACATCGGCGGGGACGACTTCCTGGTGCTCGCCGAGGAGGAAGGGCTGGAGCCGCTGGTCGCCGCGGTGCTCGACGCGGCCTGGTCCGCGGGTGGCCGTCCGGTCACCCTGTCCCTGGCCACAGTCGTGTGCGCGCCGGGCAGCGTGACCGACCACCGGCAGGCAGCCGCTTGTCTGGCACCGCTGAAGATGGCGGCGAAGTCGCTGAGCGGGGCGAGTTGGGTACTGGGACGCGCGGGGCTGCCGGAGCATGAGATCCGGCGCGGCTCCGGAGCGACGCCCGCCCAGGCCGGGTACGCGGCCGCGGAGCCACTGGGCTGAGGTCCCCACCCCCTTCCGATACAAGGGGCTGTCACCGTTGGTGTCAGCAACCTTGACGCTCCCGGAGCGCCGGTGAACACTTCCCGTGTCGGTCGGCATCGCCGCACGTTCTCGGCGTATTCAGGTACTGCGCCGCGCGGGTTCTCCCTGGGCCACGGCCCGTTCCTCCACATGCGATTCGGCTGTCACGGCACGCTCGTCACGGACGCCGGGCGGGGCGCGGGACCTTCCCTGCCTTCGGCCGAAGTCGCCAAGGGAAACGTCCCTGCACTCGGGGCGGCCACAGGGCCTGCCCTCCCCGGACCAGCGCCTAGGAGCCGCCATGAGCAACGGAGACATATTCGTCGGCGAGGTCATCGGCACCGCGATCCTGATCCTCTTCGGTGCCGGCGTCTGCGCCGCCGTCACCCTCAGATACTCCAAGGCACGGGCTTCGGGATGGGTGGTGATCGCGTTCGGCTGGGGATTCGGTGTGCTGGCGGGCGCGTACACCGCCGCTCCGCTCTCCGGCGGTCAGCTCAACCCGGCGGTCACCATCGGGATCGCCGTCGACACCGGCAAGTGGGGCAAGGTCTGGCTCTACCTGCTGGGCCAGATGGTGGGCGCGATGCTCGGCGCCCTCCTGGCCTACCTGGTCTACCTCGCCCAGTTCCAGGCCAACACCCGTACGGAAGGCACCACCGAGGGGACCGCCGACGAACCGGTGCCCACCCTCGGCATCTTCTCGACCATCCCGGAGATCCGTAATCCGGTCGCCAACCTGATCACGGAGATCATCGCGACGATCGCTCTCGTCCTGCCGATCCTCGCCTTCGGGCTGACCAAGGGACTCGGCGAGTCCGGCACCACCGTGCTGATCGTCTCGCTGCTCGTGGTCGGCATCGGGCTCTCTCTGGGCGGGCCGACCGGCTATGCGATCAACCCCGCACGCGACCTGGGCCCGCGCATCGTGCACACCTTCCTGCCGATCCCGAACAAGGGCACCTCCGACTGGGGTTACGCCTGGGTCCCGGTCGTCGGCCCGCTGATCGGAGGGGTGCTCGCGGGCCTCATCTACAAAGCAGCCTTCTGACCAGCGACCAAGGGGCAGCCATGACGGACAACGCCGAGAAGTACGTCGCCGCGATCGACCAGGGCACCACCTCGAGCCGCTGCATCATCTTCGACCACAGCGGTGCGATCGTCGCGATCGACCAGCGAGAACACCGGCAGATCTTCCCGAAGCCGGGCTGGGTGGAACACGACGCCACCGAGATCTGGTCCAAGGTGCAGGCGGTGGTCGCCGGGGCCATCGCCAAGGCCGGGCTGCGCGCCGACCAGCTCAGCGCCCTCGGCATCACCAACCAGCGCGAGACCACGGTCCTGTGGGACCGCGCCACCGGCAAACCCGTGCACAACGCGATCGTCTGGCAGGACACCCGCACCGCGGCCCTGTGCGGCGAACTGGGCGGCGCGGACGGACAGGACCGATTCCGTGAGCAGACCGGATTGCCGCTGGCCAGCTACTTCTCCGGCCCCAAGGCGGCCTGGCTGCTGGACACCGTGCCGGGACTCAGGGACCGCGCCGAGCGCGGCGAGATCGCCTTCGGGACCATCGACTCCTGGCTGATCTGGAACCTCACCGGAGGCACGGACGGCGGACGGCACGTCACCGACGTGACCAACGCCGGGCGCACCATGCTGATGAACCTGGAGACCCTCCAGTGGGACACGTCCATCCTGTCCGCCATGAACGTTCCCGAAGCGGTCCTCCCCGAGATCAGGTCCTCCGCGGAGGTCTACGGCACGGCCGTCGGCCAACTCGCCGGGGTGCCCGTCGCGTCGGCGCTCGGCGACCAGCAGGCAGCTGTGTTCGGACAGGCGTGCTACGACGTCGGGACGGCGAAGAACACCTACGGCACGGGCAGTTTCCTGCTGCTCAACACCGGCGACCGGCCGGTCCCCTCCAAGAACGGGCTGTTGACCACCATGGGCTACAAGATCGGGAACGAGGCGCCGGTCTACTGCCTGGAGGGGTCGATCGCGATCACGGGCGCACTGGTGCAGTGGTTCCGCGACCAACTCGGCATCATCCGAACCGCCGACGAGATCGAGACGCTGGCGGCGAGCGTGGACGACAACGGCGGCGCGTACATCGTGCCCGCGTTCTCGGGCCTGTTCGCCCCCTACTGGCGCGCCGACGCACGGGGGGTCGTCACGGGCCTGACCCGTTACGTGACGAAGGCGCATCTCGCGCGCGCGGTGCTGGAGGCGACGAGCTGGCAGACGCGGGAGGTCGTGGACGCCATGTTCCAGGACTCCGGGGTGCAGATCACGACCCTGAAGGTGGACGGCGGCATGACCAGGAACAACCTGCTGATGCAGCACCAGGCCGATGTCCTCGGGGTGCCGGTGATCCGGCCCAGGGTCTCCGAGACGACCTGCCTGGGCGCCGCGTACGCGGCCGGCCTCGCCACGGGCGTGTGGAACGACCTCGACGAGCTCAAGTCGCACTGGCAGAAGGACGCGGAGTGGACGCCGGCCATGGAGGCGTCGGTGCGGGACCGCGAGTACCGCAACTGGCGCAAGGCCGTGGAGAAGAGTTTCGGCTGGCTGGACGAGGGTGACGACTAGCCCTGCGACGGACGTCCGGAACCGACGGCCGGACGGAGAAGGGACCCACGCGCGCGTGGCGTATGCGCGGGCACCCGCACAGAACCACGGCTCGTACCCCGGTCGGCGGGGGTACGAGCCGTGTCTGTGGGCGGAACAGAGCCTCACATGCTGACAGCCTGGCGGCGGCCGGCCGCGTACGCCATCGCGTGCTGGACGACCCCGATGAGCACCTCCTTGACCGACTCCCGGTCGCGGGCGTCGCACAGCACGAGCGGTACGTCGCCGTCGAGGTCGAGGGCCTGGCGTACGTCCTCGGCCGGATAACGAGTGGATCCTTCGAAGCAGTTGACGCCGACGAGGAAGGGAATCGAGCGTCGCTCGAAGTAGTCGACCGCGGCGAAGCAGTCCTCGAGGCGGCGGGTGTCCGCCAGGACCACGGCGCCTAGCGCGCCCTCGGAGAGCTCGTCCCACATGAACCAGAACCGCTCCTGCCCGGGTGTCCCGAACAGGTACAGCACCAGGTCCTCGCGCAGCGTGATGCGGCCGAAGTCCATGGCCACCGTGGTGGTGCGCTTGCCCTCCACGCCGCTGGTGTCGTCGACCGGGCGGCCGGCCTCGGTGAGCAGTTCCTCGGTGCGCAGCGGCCTGATCTCGCTGACCGCGCCGACGAGGGTCGTCTTGCCCACGCCGAAGCCGCCGGCCACGAGGATCTTGAGCGTGACGGGCTCGACCGGGGGCTTGCCGCGCTCAGAACGCCCGAAGATCATCGATCTCTTCTCCTGCTTGATGGTGGTCGGGTGACGGCGGGCCGTAGCCTCCGCCACCAGGGGTTTCGATGACGAGTACGTCGCCGGGACCGACGTCCGCCGAGTCGCTTCCGCCGAGAGCGGTCACCGTGCCGTCGGCCCGTTCCACACGGTTGGCGCCCAGGGCACCCGGGCACCCGCCCGCCATGCCGTACGGCGGGACCCGGCGGTGCTGGGACAGCGTGGAGACCGTCATGGCCTCGCAGAACCGGATGCGGCGCACCGCTCCGTCGCCGCCGCGCCGGCGACCGGCGCCGCCGCTCCCCCGCCGGACCGCGAACTCCTCGAGCAGCACAGGCAGTCGCCACTCCAGGACTTCCGGGTCGGTCAGGCGCGAGTTGGTCATGTGTGTCTGGACGACACTCGCCCCGGAGAAGCCGTCGCCGGCGCCGGATCCGGAGGCGATGGTTTCGTAGTACTGGTGGCGGTCGTTGCCGAAGGTGACGTTGTTCATGGTCCCGGACCCCTCGGCCTGCACGCCCAGCGCCGCGTAGAGGGCGCCGGTGATGGCCTGGGAGGTCTCGACGTTGCCCGCGACGACGGCGGCCGGCGGTTCGGGGGCGAGCATCGAGCCGGGCGGCACGATGATGTCCAGGGGGCGCAGACAGCCGTCGTTGAGCGGGATGTCGTCGGCCACCAGGGTGCGGAAGACGTAGAGCACGGCCGCGTTGACCACCGAGAACGGGGCGTTGAAGTTGGTGGCGAGCTGGGCGGACGTACCGGTGAAGTCGATGGTGGCGCGGCGGTTTTCGCGGTCCACGCGGACCCGGACACGGATGACGGCGCCCGAGTCGGTCTCGTAGGCGTACTCGCCGTCGTCCAGGGCGTCAATGACGCGGCGGACGGCCTCCTCGGCGTTGTCCTGGACGTGCCGCATGTAGGCCTGGACGACGTCGAGGCCGAAGTCCTCGATCATGCGGCCGACCTCGTCGACGCCCTTCTGGTTGGCGGCGATCTGGGCGCGCAGGTCGGCGAGGTTGGTCCGTGGGTTGCGGGAGGGGTGGGGCGCCTCGGTGAGCAGGCGCAGGGTCTCCTCCTCGCGGAGCCGGCCGTTCTCGGCGAGCAGCCAGTTGTCGAAGAGGACGCCTTCCTCCTCGATGGTGTGGCTGTCGGCCGGCATGGAGCCCGGGGCGATGCCGCCGATCTCCGCGTGGTGGCCGCGTGAGGCGACGTAGAAAAGGATCTTGCGGTCACCGTCCGTGTCCACCGTGCCGTTCGTGTCGAAGACGGGGGTGATCACGGTGACGTCGGGCAGGTGGGTGCCGCCGTGGTAGGGGTCGTTCACGGCGTATGTGTCGCCGGGCCGCATCGCCTCGCCGCGGCGCCGGATGACCTCCTTGACGCTGGTGCCCATGGAGCCCAGGTGGACGGGGATGTGGGGGGCGTTGGCCACCAGGTTGCCGTCGGGGTCGAACAGGGCGCAGGAGAAGTCCAGGCGTTCCTTGATGTTGACGGACTGGGCCGTCGATTCCAGCCGGGCGCCCATTTGTTCGGCGATCGACACGAAGAGGTTGTTGAAGACCTCGAGGAGAACCGGGTCGGCTTTCGTGTCGAGATCGGAACTCTGCGTGACCGCCGCGCGTTCCATGACCAGATGCCCGTCATCGCTCGCCGTGGCCCGCCAGCCGTCGTCGACGACGGTCGTCGCTCCTGCCTCGGTGATGATCGCGGGGCCGGTGACGGTGTCGCCGGGGGGCAGTCCCTCGCGGCGGTGCAGGGGTACGTCGCGCCAGGCGCCGCCGGTGTGCAGGCGGACGGTCTCGGGGGCGGTGGCGTGGCCCTCGTAGGGGGCGAGGGCGGAGAGATCGGGGGGTTCGGTGATGCCGGTGGCTTCCACGGAGAGGGCTTCGACGACGACCGGGCGGTCGAGGGTGAAGGAGTACGTGGCGCGATGACGTTCTTCGAAGGCGTGCCGCATCGTGTCGGGCTCGGTCAGCTCGACGGTGAGGGTGGTGTCCGTGCCGTCGTAGCGGAGCTGGGCGCGGCGGGTGACCCGGATGCGGTCCGCAGGGATGTCCTCGGCGAGGAGTTCGGCGCGGGCCGCGGCCTCCAGCTCGGCGGCCGTCTTGCGCACACCGGGCATGGAGGCGGCCTCCAGGGGTGCCTCGACGGACTGCTCGCGCATCGCGGTGGTGTCGGCCAGGCCGATGCCCAGCGCCGAGAGGACGCCCGCCATGGGCGGCACGAGCACGGTGCGGATGCCGAGCGAGTCGGCGACCATGCACGCGTGCTGGCCGCCGGCTCCGCCGAAGGTAGTGAGGGCGTAGCGGGTGACGTCGTGGCCCTTCTGCACGGAGATCCGTTTCACGGCGTTGGCGATGTTGGCGACGGCGATCTGCAGGTAGCCCTCGGCCACCTGCTCCGGGGGGCGGTCGTCGCCGGTCCGCTCGCGGATCTCGTGCGCGAGGGCGGTGAAGCGGTCACGGACGAGTTCCGCGTCGAGGGGCTGGTCCCCGTCGGGGCCGAAGACCTGGGGGAAGTACGCGGGCTGGATGCGGCCGAGCATGACGTTGGCGTCGGTGACGGCGAGCGGGCCGCCGCCGCGGTAGCAGGCGGGTCCCGGATCCGCGCCCGCCGAGTCCGGTCCCACGCGGTAGCGGGAGCCGTCGAAGTGCAGGACCGAGCCGCCGCCGGCGGCGACGGTGTGGATGTCCAGCATGGGGGCGCGCAGCCGGACGCCCGCGAGCTGTGTGGTGAAGACGCGTTCGTACGCGCCGGCGAAGTGGGAGACGTCGGTGGAGGTGCCGCCCATGTCGAATCCGATGACGCGGTCGAAACCGGCCAGCTGGGACATGCGGGCCATGCCGACGATGCCGCCGGCCGGTCCGGACAGGATGGCGTCCTTGCCGCGGAACTGCCCGGCCTCTGCGAGTCCGCCGTTGGACTGCATGAACATCAGCGGCACGCCCTCGAGTTCTCCGGCGACGTGCTGGACGTAGCGGCGCAGCACGGGCGAGAGGTAGGCGTCGACGACGGCGGTGTCCCCGCGCGGGACGAGTTTCATCAGCGGGCTGACTTCGCTGGACAGCGAGATCTGCGGGAAGCCGGTGGCGGCGGCCAGATCGCCGACGGCTCGTTCGTGGGCGGGGTGGAGGTGGCTGTGCATGAAGACGACGGCGACGGCGCGGATCCCGTCGTCGTACGCCTCCTGGAGCGGGCCCGCGAGCGCGTCCGGGTCGGGTGCGCTCAGGACGGTGCCGTCGGCCGTGATGCGCTCGTCGACCTCGACGACCCGTTCGTACAGCAGCTCCGGCAGTTCGATGCGGCGGGCGAAGATGTGGGGGCGGTTCTGGTAGGCGATGCGCAGGGCGTCACGGAAGCCCCGGGTGACGAGCAGGAGGGTGCGCGCGCCCTTGCGTTCCAGGAGTGCGTTGGTGGCGACGGTCGTGCCCATACGGACCGCCTCGACGGGCTCCTGGGAGCCGTCGAGGAGTGCGCGCACTCCGGCTACGGCCGCGTCGGCGTACCGGGCGGGATTGTCGGAGAGCAGTTTGTGCGTGAGCAGCCGGCCGTCCGGGCGCCTCGCGACAATGTCGGTGAAGGTGCCGCCTCGGTCGACCCAGAACTGCCAGCCAGTCACGTCACTACCCCGCTTCCGCGCCGCTCACAGCGCCCGGAGGCCGTTGATCACGTCGCGCAGAATACTCTCGTCCGGCAGCTCCGCCGGGGGTACCGGACGGTTGACGTGGACGAATTCCTCGTGCACGAGGTCGCCGATGAGGACGCGCACCACCCCGACGGGCAGGTCGAGCTCGGCGGCGAGCTCGGCGACGGACTGCGGGACCTCGCGACAGAGCTCGACGATGTCCACGTGCTCCGGGGACAGCGTCTGGTCCGCTTCCGGGTCGTCCGCGTGTGGTTCCGTGACGACGACCGCGATCAGGTCGAGGCGGTGCTGGGCCGCACTCGTGGTGCGGCCGCGCGTCATGGCGTAGGGGCGGACGACCGGTCCGGCTTCGTCGTCGAACCAGTGGCTTCTTCCCTGACCGTCTCCGCTCATGTCATCCCACTACCCGCCGGCGGGCAGATCGGTGCGCGGGGCGGTGCCCAGATGTACACCGACCCGCTTGACGAGGAGCGTCATCTCGTACGCGACCTGCCCGACGTCGGAGTCGGCGTCCGAGAGGACGGCGAGGCAGCTGCCGTCGCCCGCGGCCGTCACGAACAGGAAGGCGTCGTCGAGCTCTACGACCGTCTGCCGGACGTTGCCCGCCTCGAAGTGGCGGCCGACGCCCTTGGCGAGGCTGTGGAAGCCGGAGGCGACGGCGGCCAGGTGCTCGCTGTCCTCCCTGGTGAGGTCCTTGGACACGCCCGTGGCAAGGCCGTCGCCGGAGAGCACGACGGCCTTGCGGATGCTGGCAACCCGGTCGACGAGTTCGTCGAGGAGCCAGTTCAGCTCTCCGTTGTTCGTCGCGCTGTGGCCGGTGGCCTTCGGTGCGGTCATCGACCGTCCCCCTTAGTCGTTCCTTGTGCTGTGCCGTTCCGGGCCCCGTCGCCCGTGGCGTTCTCCTCTCGGCCGCGCTGCCAGCCGCGCTGGAGCGAGGCCATACGGCTGCGTACCTCGTCGGCGTCGCGCTCGACGGGCTCCGCCTGGCGCTGGGCCCGCCGTTCGGGGTCCTGCCTCAGTTGTGGGGCGAGACTGGCCTGCCGGACGCGCCTCGGCAGCTGTCCGGTGCCGGCCCCGGCGTCCTGGGGTGTGCCTTCGGCGGGCGGGCCGGACTCGCCGGGGCCGCCGCCGGAACTGATCGCGGGGCGGCGGATCCGCCGGGGCAGCGCCGGGGCTTCCGTGGGCTCGCCCGGGTCGGCGGCCGGGGACTGGGCTCGTGCGTCGACGCGGTCGGCCAGTCCGGTGGCGCGGCGCGTTGCCGTCTCGCCGCGCCGGCGGGTCGGTAGCGGGGCCGGGCCCGCGTCCGGTTCCGGCCGGAGGCGGCCGGAGTCCGAGCGCGACCTGTCGTCCGCCTCGTCGTGCGGGAACCGCTGTTCGGTGACGGGCCGCCCGTGCGAGGTGACCAGCTTGGGCGTGCGACGCCGGGGCAGCGGCACGGGACCGTTCGGACGGTCGTCGGCGTTCGGCGGATTCCCGGCGCCGGAGGGCTGCTGATGGAGCTCACCCAGCCGGGGCGGGGCCTCGTCGTCCGCGTCGGCGAGAGAGCGGCGGGGGCGGAACAGGCCGCCCCGTTCGTTTTCCTCGTCGGTGAGGGCTCCCGGGAAGCCGTCGAGGGCGTCCAGATCGACGGGTGCCTCGAGCTCGACCGGTCCGTCCAGGAGACCCGCAGGCAGGCCGGGCAGCTGCGCGGGCACCTGGCTGAGGGCCGACGTGCGGCTCTCCTCGCCGGTGACCGCCTTCGTGGGCCGCTCCCGGTCGAGGCGGAAGCCGATGCCGTTGGTGTCCGGGATGTCGTCCGTGAGCAGGACGTCGGGGATGAAGACGACGGCGGTGGTGCCGCCGTAGGGCGACGGCTGCAACGAGACCCGGACGTTCTGGCGCTGAGCGAGCCGGCTGACCACGAACAGGCCGAGCCGGTCGGTGTCGGAGAGCTCGAACTCGGGTGTCTCGGCGAGCCGCAGGTTGGCTTCCAGCAGTGCTTCGGCCGCCATGCCGAGGCCCCGGTCGTGAATCTCCAGCGTGAAGCCGTTGGCGACCCGCTCGCCGAGGACCTGCACGGCGGTGTGCGGCGGA
The DNA here is from genome assembly GCF_053611185.1 of Streptomyces sp. NPDC054834. Classification (NCBI taxonomy): domain Bacteria; kingdom Bacillati; phylum Actinomycetota; class Actinomycetes; order Kitasatosporales; family Streptomycetaceae; genus Streptomyces; species Streptomyces sp. NPDC054834. The sequence goes on from NZ_JBSGZV010000002.1 coordinate 24,232, forward strand.
GAGAAGACCGTTGCGTTCTCCAGCAGCTCGGCCACCAGGTGGGTGAGGTCGGCGACGGCCGGGCCGGTGACCGCGACGCGTGGCAGTCGGCGGACCTCGATGCGTTCGTAGTCCTCGACCTCGGCCACGGCGGCCCGGACGACGTCCATGAGCTGCACGGGCTTGCGCCACTGCCGCGAGGGAGCGGCGCCGGAGAGGATCACCAGGCCCTCGGCGTGCCGGCGCATGCGGGTGGTGAGGTGGTCGAGACGGAAGAGATCGGCGAGTTCGTCGGTGTCCTCGGTCCTGCGCTCCATGGTGTCGAGGAGCGTGAGCTGCTTGTGCAGCAGCACCTGGCTGCGGCGGGCGAGGTTCACGAAGACCTCGGCGACGCCTGCGCGCAGTTCGGCCTGCTTGACGGCGGCTTCCACGGCGGCGCGCTGCAGGGTGTTGAGCGCCTGGCCGACCTCGCCGATCTCGTTCTTGTCGTAGTCCAGGCGCGGGGCCTCGGTCTCCACGTCGACGTGCTCGCCCGCGGACAGCCGGCGCATCACACTGGGCAGCCGGACGCCGGACGCCTCGTGCGCCTCGAGGCGCAGTTGCCGCAGATCGCGGATGAGGCTGCGGCCGACGCGTACGGACAGGACCACGGAGAGCAGCAGGGCGACGAGTCCGAGGACGCCGGCGACGCCCGCCTGGACGATCACTCCCACGGCCACCGGGCGGACACGGTCCTGATAGCGGTCGCCGACCTGGTCGTCCAGGGTGCGGAGTTCGTCGAGCACGTCGCCCGCGGCGGTGTCCCAGGTCTTGGCGGTGACGCCGTGGGGTGTGCCGGAGCGGATGGCGATGACGTCCTGTTCCGCGGTGCGCAGCGAAGCCGTGGTGGCGTTCTTCCAGAAGCGGTCGTAGCGTTCGCGTTCCGACGACGGCAGCAGCGGCAGGCTGATGTCGTACAGGAGGCTTCGCTGGGCGACGAGGTCGGAGACGTCCCGGGTCTCGTCGGCGGAGAGCTTTCCGACCACCAGGGCGGAGCCGATCAGGGCGTCCTCGCGGGAGAGCAGTTCGCGGGCGCGGGTGATGTTGACGAGCGCGCGGGCCTGCTTGTCCATCTCGACGTCGTCGACGCCGTCGAGGGCGGCCAGCAGGGCGTAGCAGGGGTCGACGAGGTGGTTGTAGCGGTCGAGGGCCTGGGCGCGGTCGACCATGCCCTCCTCGACGCTGCGGCGCAGGGAGTCGATGCCGCCCAGGCCGTCCAGGGCCGCGGTGAGACGCTCGCTGTCGTCCGCGTCCATTCCGTCGACGGTGTCGGAGTCCTTGGCGTTCTTACGGAGCTTGCGGACGGTCTCGTCGGTTGCGGCCCGGGTACGGCGCAGGGCGGTGAGCGCGTCGGAGGCACGGGGGTCGGCGAGGTAGACGAGGGTCTGGCGGCGTTCCTGCTGGAGGACGCTGACGGTGTCCTCGGTGGGGTAGCCGATGTGCTCCACGACGTCCGTGACGTGGAACAGCTGTGCCACTTCGCGACCCGTGAGCACGGTCGCGAAGCCCCAGATCGCGGTCAGGGACAACAGCGGCACGAGAAGCAGCGCCACGATCTTCCGGCGGATGGACTTCCCGCGAAAGCGCATGGCCTCCCCCAGCTCGACCCCCGCCGGTCGGGGGTACACATGTGCGTCAACAAACGGCGCGAGCCTACTACCGTCACACCGTTAACTCGAAGACGCGTCCGGAAGGTGAACTTCCGCACCCACGTCCAGACATGGCGAGTTGTCCGGGCATTGCGGGAGATTGCCACCGTGATTGACGTGATGAAAGGAAGAAGGGCGGGATCAGTCCGGCGGACCGGTTGGCCGGAATTTTTCGGCGGTTGGGAATCTTCGTGACGCTTCGTTCGTCCTTCATACGGGAGATGAGTGCGGAATCGACCACAGGAGTCGCATCCCGCATCTGGGCGGCGTAAAACAGCGCAAGCCGGGCAGTCGCTGGGGAGTTGGTGTCTTCGCACACCGGAGCGAGAGCGGTGTGCCGGCGGTGGGGAGTGACACGGTGATGGGCACGGCGGAGCGGAGCAAGGCGCCCGAGGACGGCGGGGCGGTACGCTCGGAGGAGTTGAGCAGCCCTCAGGCGCCGGACAGCGGCATTCGGCCGCGCGGGCGTGACGGGAAGTCGGCCGCAGGTGACGCGGAGTCGGCGTGGGCGCAGGAGCAGCCCTGCTACCAGCCGTTGTGGGTCGAGGAACCGGCGCGGCGGCGACGGCTGCCCGACCCGGTGCGGACGGCGGCTGTCAGGGCGGTGCTTCTTATCGCCGTGACGCTCATTCAGGCCATGGTGGCCTTCCTGTGCACGATGGCCGGGTCCTGGCTGGCGTTCCCCATGGTGATCAGCAGCGTGGCGAGCACGGTCGTGGCCACCTGGGGCGCGGTCGACGTATGGGTGACCCACCAGGTGTGGAACCAGCGCAACGGCGTGGTGTCGGAGCCGAGCAGCACGGCCCGCTCGCTGCGGCGTGAGCGGCGCCTCGCCCGGCGGGAGGAGCGGGCTGCCGAGCGGACCCAGGAGCGGATACGGCGGCGGAGTGGAGCAGGGCAGTTGTCGCACTCCTGAAGGACCCGAGCAGGCGCGGATCTGCAGGATGGTGCTCTCCGCCAAGTACAGGTCCTGAAGCGCACCGACGCGGAGGACGCGGTAGCGGGCGGTTGGGGTCCGTGACACGATCCTGCCGGATGTGACGGTCGGCCTTGGGGTTGGGCCCGTTCGTGGCCGACCACAGTCACGCGCTTCCATTCAGGGGGTTGCAGAGGCTGGGCGCTTGAACATCCGCGTCGCCGTGATCTCGCTGTGCACCGCCTCCCCCGCCCGGGGCTGCTGGGGAAGGCCCGGGCGGAGGTGTTCCTCCACGTTGATGTACTTCAGACCCGCCCTGAGGTCGGCGTCGTTGCGGAGCCGGATGACCAGCGGGAACTCGGCGAGCGCGGTCGTGTCGAACAGGCCGGTGGTGTAGAGGAGCTGGACGCCGAGCGCGTCGGACACGGCGCGCTGGAGTTCCAGCAGGTACGTGGCGTTGGCGCGGCCGATCGGGTTGTCCAGGAACAGCGTGCCCGCGTGGCGGTGCTTGTCCCGCCCCCGGTCGTTCGACCGCAGCGCGGCCATCGTGCAGTACAGGGCGATGGCCGCGGTGAGCAGCTGGCCGCCGGAGAAGACATCGCCCATCTGCCCGACGGGGACGCGTTCGGCGCGCAGCACGGCGTCGGGCTTGAGGATCTCGACGGCCACGCCCTTGGGCTGGAGCGCGGCGGCGACTCCGCGCAGCAGCAGGGACATGCCGTCGCGGCGCAGGTCGGAGTTCTTCTTCACGGCGGCCCGGGTCGCCTCGTCGATGACCTCGCCGAGCCGCTCGGTGAGCGTCGCCTGGTCGGGTTCCTCGAAGCGGATGCGCAGGAACTCCTGCCCGGACCACTCGCCGAGCCCCTCGGGCAGGCGGGACAGCCGCTGGGCGGACCGGAGGGTGGCGAGGGCCGACTCCACGAGTCCGCGGAGCCGGTCCACGATCGAGTCGCGGTTGCGCTCCAGCTGCTCCAACTCGTCGGTGAGGACGCGCAGTCGGGGTGCGAAGGCGTCCGCCCACTTCTGGGCGTGCTCGGGCAGCGCGGAGGCAGGCAGCTCGCGGATCTGCTGCCGGGCGGGGGTGCGGACCTGCTCGTAGCGGGTGGAGTTGGCGTGCCGGACCAGGACGTCGCTGGCCTCGCGCACGGCGGCCTCGGCGGCTGACAGGTCGGCGGCGCAGCCGCGCAGCGAGCGGCGGGCCTCGGCGGCTGTCTGCCGGGCGTCCTCCAGGCCGCCGGGGTAGGGCTCCGGCTCGTCCTGCTCCTCGTCGGTCACGTGTTCGCGGAGCAGGTCGCGGAGCATGGCGGCGATCTCGTCGAAGCCGCTCGCGGCGTCCTCGGCGGCCCGGTGGGCTTCGAGCAGCTCGGCGTGCGCCTCGCGGGCTTGGGTCAACGCCTCGGTGCGGGAGGCGAGTTCGGTGGTCGCCGTGCGCAGCAGCGCCTGGGCGTGCTCGGCGTCGCGCGGGATGAGTTCCTCGGGCAGTTCGGTGTGCGCCTCGCCGTCCTCGGGGGCGTGCCGCTCGGCCTCGCCGCGCAGTCGGCCGAGCTGCTCGCTGGCGTTGGACATACGGGTCTCCAGGAGCTGCACCAGCTCCTCCGCGCGCGCGGCGGCGGCCTGCCGAGAGGGGCCGTCGGCGCCGTCGGGCGACTGGAGCAGCTGTTCCGCGCGCGTGCGGACCTTGTTGCTGAGGCGGTCCAGATCGGCGCGGGCCGCACTCTCGTCGCTCTCCGCGCGGGCCTGCTCGGCGCGCAGGTCGGCGCCGACGCCGACCTTCTCGTACACCTGGGAGGCGGCCCGGTAGGCCTCGCGCAGCGCGGGCAGCGACGCCTTGGGCGTATCCGCGTCGGTGTCCGGTACGTCGTCGGGCGCACCCGCGATCTCGGCGCGTTCGGCGCGCAGTGCGCGGGCGGTGCGGCGGGCGTCGTCGGCGGCCCGCTGGGCGGCGCGGCGGTCCTCGTCGGCGGCTCGGGCACGCTCCAGGCAGGCCTGGGCGCGGGCCTCCGACTCGGCTGCCTCGTCGGCGAGTTCCCGCATCTTGACCTGCCAGCCCGCGCGCTCGCGCAGCCGGAAGGCCAGCCCGGCGAGTGCGTCGGCGGCGCGCCGGGCCTTCTGCGCGGCCTCCTGCCGCTCGTCGCGCACCTGCGCGGCCTCGGCGGCGGCCTCGTCGGCCTCCGCGCGCACGGTGCGGGCCTCGGCGAGCTCGGCCTCGGACTCCTCGGCGAACGCGCGCGCCTCCTGTGCGGTCCGCGCCAGCTCGGTGAGGCGCCCGGCCGGGCAGCCGGTGCGCCAGGAGGCGAGCCGCGCGGCCAGCTCCCGGTCCTTGCCGAGCCGGGCGGCGAGCGCCCGGATCTCCTCGTCCCGCTCGGTGGCCCGCGCGCGCAGCGCCTGCCGCTCCTCGTCCGCGGCGTGCTCGTCGTGCATGGCCGGGTTCGGCGGTACGAGGAAGACCTGGACGGCGCCCCCCGGGGTGGCGTCCTCGGCCGGGGTCGGGGCGAGCAGCGCGGCGGCGGTGCCGACGGCCACGGCGGACCGGGGCAGCAGGGCGGCGTCGCCAAGTACCTCGCGGGCCCGGGCGTGCGTGTCCGGGTCGGTGATGATCACACCGTCGACCAGCTCCGGGCGGGCGGCGAGCACGCGCGCGTGGTCGGCGGGGTCGACGGCCTGGGCGATGTAGCGCCAGCCCGGCAGTGCCGGGATGCCGTGCTCGCCCAGGTACTCGACGGTGGCCAGGACGTCGGGGCCGGGCGGCAGCAGCCCGCCGTCGCCCAGCGCGCCGAGGATCCGGGAGTCGTCGGCGGCGGCGGTGCGCAGCTCGAAGAGGTGGCGTTCGGCGGTGGCGACTGCGTCGTCGAGGAGCTCACGCAACTCGTCCGCGAAGCGGTCGAGTTCCTCCGGCGTGAGAGCACTGAGGGAGCTCAGGGAGCCGGGGGAACCGTCACCCGGCCTGGCCGCGGGTGCCGGGCGAGTGTCGCTGTCGTGCCGGGGCTGGGGAATGCCGGGTCGTACGTCCTCGCCGGTGAGGCTGAGCAGCTCCGCGAGCCGCTGCTCCGCCGCCAGGGACTCGGCGAGCCGGCGCTCGGCCTCGTACGACCGTTCGGCCGCCGTCGCCGCGTCCGCCGCGCGGGCCGCCGTCAGCTCCGCGCGGGACTCGGCGGAGGCCGACTCACGCGCGTGCTCGGCGGCCTTGCGGGAAGCCTCGCGGGCCACGTCCCAGGCAGCGACGGCGGTCTTCTCGGCATCGCTGGCGGCGAGCGCCGCTCGGGCGGGGTCGGCGTCGGGCGCGCTGTCGTCGAGCCAGCCCGCGCGGACCGCCTCGGCGGTCTCCTGCTCGACCTCGCCGAGCCGCTGGCGCAGGTGTCCGGCCTCGCTTCGGGCGCGCTGTGCCTCGGTGGCGGCGGAGGTCGAGTCGCGGTACGCGGAGTCGTTGACCTGCTGGAGCGCGGCCGAGCGCTCCTCCTCCTCGTTGGCGAGGTTCTCGGCGTTCCCGGCGGCGGAGTGCAGGGCCCGTACGAGGTCGACGGCGGCCTTGGCGCGGGCGGCGAGCGCGGGAGCCGCGTCCCGTTCGGCTTCCTGGATGGCGGCGGCCACGCGCGCCACGCGGTCGGCGGCGGCGCGGTGGCGCAGCACGGCCTCGGCGGCCTGCCAGGCGGAGTGCAGGGTGCGCGCGTCGGCGAGTTCGCGCTTCTGCGCCGCGGCGCACTTCTCCGCGGCGGCGAGCGCCAACGATGCGTGGCGGTAGGCGAGTTCGGCGGCGATCAGCGCGCTGCGCTCCCTGGCGCCCTCGGAGTGTGTGACGGCGTACGCGGCGGCCGTGACCCGTTGGGCGAGATCGGCGGCGCGCACCCGTTCCTGCACGCCCCGCGCGGAGAGCCGCCGGGCCAGCGTGCGGGTGCGGCGCTCGGCGCCGGCGTGGATGTCACGCGCGTGTGAGCGCGCCTCGGCGGCCTCGACGATCCGGCCGAGCAGGTCGACGGACCCGGCGGTGAAGTCCCGTTCGGCGATCAGTTCGGCGCGCCGGCCCAGTTTGTTGCCGAAGCCGCTGACCAGGTCGGCGAGTCCGTCGGTGTCGCGGGTGTCGGTGACGGCGCGCAGCAGCAGGTCGGTGAAGTCGGAGTCCTTCTTCACCGCGAAGAGGCCGGCCGCCTCGCCCTCGTCCGCGTTCATCTCCCGCTGGTAGCGGAAGAGTTCGGGGTCGAGACCGAGCTCGCCGAGGTGCTCGATCCAGCGGTCGTGGATGTCCTCCCAGTGCACCTCCAGGTGCGGGTACGCCTTGCCCGCCTCGGTGAGGGCGTCCCGGAAGCCCTTCATGGTGCGGCGGCGGCCCTGCGCGCCCGACTGGCCCTCCACGGGCGGCCGTACGGCGGTGGACTCGGCGACGGGCAGGTTGTCGAGGCTCAGCCCGGGGCCGGGTCGGAAGGAGTACCAGGCCTCGGCGAACTTGCGCGGGTCGTTGGACACTTGACGGCCGCGCCACTCGCTGACCTTGCCGACCACGACGCACTCGCCGGTCAGCACGTGCTGCCACTCCAGGGCCACGTGCCCGCAGTCGTCGGCGAGCAGGAACTTGCGCAGCACGCCGGAGCTGGCGCCGCCGAGGGTGTTGCGGTGACCCGGCAGCATCACGGAGAAGATCAGCTTGAGCAGGACGGACTTGCCGCCGCCGTTCTCCAGGAAGAGCACGCCGGCGGGCGCGGGCCGTCGAGGCGGGCCGACCGGCTCCTCCTCGAAGAACTCCGCCTGGGTGGGCGCGGGTTCGGGCACCGGCTCACCCACGCCTCGCAGGTCAAGCACGGTGTCGGCGTAGCGCGCACCGGCGGGCCCGATGGAGTAGAGGCGGACCCGGGACAGCTCGTACATGGCGGACTCTCGTCAGTCTTCTTGCAGATGAGGTTCTTGCAGATGAGGGGTCGGGCGTGTTGCGGACGGGGTTCAGGAGTGGAACGGCAGCCCGGCGTCGGCCACCAGGTCCAGGTCGTCGGTGTCCTCGGCGGGAAGCAGGCTGGCCGTTCCGTCGGTGACGGGGACGACGCCCAGTTCGAGGAGTTCGGCCATGGCGGCGCCGCCCGCCAGGTCGCGTACCTGGAGCTGGTAGCGGGCGGTCGTGCGGTAGGTACCGCCGTTGTCGTCGCCCGTGCGCTGAAGGAACCCGGAGTCGGTGAGGAATCCGACGGCCTTCGCCACGATGCCCGTGGTCGAGGCGGCCGGCCGGCGTGCGTCCTTGGTGGCCCCGGTCGCGCTGCGTCTGGCCCAGATCCGCCAGGCGGCCTCCAGTCCGGGCGCGTCGGTGGCCGGGTCGGTGTTCTCGCCGAGCTCGTCGGCGCGCTCCTCCAGGCGTCGGCAGGCCTGCCGGACGAAGGCGTCGACGCCGTTGACGCTGACGCGCCCGATGTAGCCGTCGTCGGCCAGGTCCTCCGGCCTCGGGAACGCCAGCGCGGCGACCGCGAGATGGGCCAGCCCGTGCAGGAACCGGTCCCCGGAGTCGGCGGACGTGCGACGCGCGTAGTCACCCATGCGGACGGCGAACACCGAGTCCTCGGCGGCCGTCACGGCCATCCCCGCGCGCGGGGACACCTCCAGCACCACGAGCCCGAGTCCGGCGGCGACGGCGTCCGCGAGCCGCGCGAAGGGCGGGTCCTCGCGGTAGCGGCGCAGCAGTTCGGTGTACTCCTGGTCACGGGCGGGCTGGAGCTTGGGCTGCAACCCGAAGGCGACGAGCCGGGCCGCGTCGGCGGCGTCGGCGGGGGTGACGGCGGAGCCCGCCGGCGCGGCGGCAGGCTCGGGCTCACTCCAGTCGACGTGCTCGGTCACGGCTTCGGCTCCTTGTCGCTCACTCGGTCACTCATGCTGCTTCCGTCCGGTCCGCGGCCATCCCCGCCGCGTCCAGCAGGGCGGTGCCGACGATGAGATCGGCCCCGCCGAACTCGGGATCGTCCAGCTCGGTCCCGTCGTCCACGGCGAACAGCAGCTTCTCCTCACCCTGCCGGTAGGCGGTCCCCACCGGCGGGCTGGCCGCATGCACCGCGAGCAGGGCCACCAGATAGGGCAGGTCGGGGTCCCGCCGTCGGGCTTCGGCCAGCAGCCCGGACAGCCGTCGGGGCGCGTCCGCCGGAAGGTCCAGCAGCTCTGTCGCCGCGGCCAGCTGCTCCTCGCTGAACCGGCTGTCGTCCGGTGTGGCGATCAGGTCCGGCTCGGGCATCTCGGCGCCCAGGTGCTCGCGCTCCATCGGCGGCGTGAGCAGTATGTCGACGAGATCGACGACCCGGACCGACACCGGCGTGCGCAAGCCCGTCCCGCGCGCGAAGAAGGCGTCCGTGACCCGGATCGCCTGCTCCAGGGGGAGCGGGAGGAGGGGCGCGACGAGGTGCCCGTACAGGTCTGTGCCCGAGGTGGTCAGGGGGGTGGCGAAGGCCTGCCGGTCCTGCTCGGCGCGGAAGAGGGGGCCGGCCTCCAGCAGGCGCGACTGGAGCTGTGTGTGCCGCCGGATGCAGTCCTTGACGATGTCGACCAGTTCGGCGGCCCGCCGCTTGTGCTCGGGGTCCTCGGTCTCGTCGCGCGCCTTGCGGATGTTGGTGAGGATCGCGTTCTCGTGGCGGTACCGGTCGGCCACGTGGTCCAGGGCCTCGGTGATCATGTCGGGCACGGCGTTGAGCCAGTCCACCGCGCGGACGTTGCGCCGGGTCGCGTCCAGGGCGCGGCGCAGGGTTTCCGAGTACTGCACGGTCCGGTACCGGGCCTGCTCGGCGGCGAGCTGGGCGTCGGCGAGGCGGCCGCGGTTGATGAGCACCTCGAGCTTGACCTCGGCGGCGATCTGGGCGCTGGTGACATCGGTGTCGAGGGCGCCGACGAGGACGTTGACGGCCTCGTCGGTCGTCCGGAGGTAGACCGTGCCGCCGGGGCCGGGGACCTCCTCGATCAGCTTGAAGTCGTAGTCACGGCGCACGTATGTGCCGTCCGGCGCGAACGTGCCGTACACCGCGCGGAAACCGCGGTCGACGCTGCCGACGTTGATCAGGTTCTCCAGAACCCAGCGGGCCACGCGCTCGTGCTCGGCGACGGGCCGCTGCGGGGCCTGGGCGGCGATGCGCGGGATGAGCCTGGCCACGATCTGCTCGTGGTCGGCGCCCGTGTCGAAGTCCATGTTCAGCGTGACGAGATCGATGGCCGCGAGGGCCACCTCGGCCATGCCGTACACCGAGTACTCGCCCGCCAGGTTGGCCTTGCGCGCGTCGAGGTCGTGCAGCGGCGCGGTGCAGGCGAGCGCCCGCAGCCGCCGCGCCAGCCCCTCGTCGGCGGCCGGGCCCGGCGCCGGGCGCGGCCCCGCGGTGAACTGGGGCGGAACGCTGTCCGTCGATGCAGGCGAAGTCACGGTGCACAGACTAGGTCCTCGGTCTGACAACGACCCAAACGGCGCAGAAGCGACGGCCGTCACACAGGCGCGAGGCGGCGTCAGTCGTCGTCCCGTCCGTCTTGCCCGTCCTGCCCGACCCGGCGGCGGTAGACCTCCACGATCCGCTCCAGCGAGTCGGCGAAATACGTGTGGAGCAGCTTTTCCGCCTCCTCGCGGTCCCCGGCCTGCAACGCCTGGAGGATCTGGCGGTTGCGGGCGAGGTACGGCTCGTGCAGCGCCTGCGGGTCGTCGACGACATGGAAGGCGAGGCGCAGTTCGGCGAAGACGCTGCGCATCAACTCGTCGGTGCGTTCGCTGCCGGCCAGGGCGACCAGTTCCCGGTGGAAGTGGAAGTTGGCCGCCCCCAGTCCTTTCCAGTCATGCGCGACGGCCGCCTGCTGCCCCTCCGTGATCGCCCCGGCGAGTCCGTCCAGCGCGTACGGCGGCTCGCCCAGACCCCGGACGACGGCGCACTCGACGAGGGCACGGATGCGGTAGATGTCCTCGACGTCCTCGACGGTCAGGACCCTGACGAACACGCCCCGGTTGAGCTCGTGGACGAGGAGGCGCTCGTGGGTGAGCAGGCGGAACGCCTCGCGCAGGGTGTTGCGGGAGACGCCGAGCGCCCCGCCGATGCTGTCCTCCGACAGCCGGGTGCCGGGCGGGAAGTAGCCCTCGGCGATGCGGCCTCTGAGGATGTCCGAGACCCGCTCGGCGGTGCTGGTGCGCCCCAGGAGCGCACGGTCGTCGGCCAGTCCCGTCAGCTGCTCTGCCATGCCCGGAATTCAACCGCAGATACAAGGACGAAACAACATAGGTATTGAAGGATCGTTGAACGATCCTCTACGGTGCTCGGCACGGCTCGCTTCTCTGCACCCTCCGTCCTCCCTCTGCGAGGTGCCCATGAGCACGACCCCTCCGCCACAGTCCGTGACTCCTGGCGCCCAGTCGGCGCAAGGTGAACGCAGCGCCGCGGACGGCCCGTTGGGCTGGCTGCACGCTCTCGGACCGCGCGGCCGCCGCGCCTTCGCCGGTGCTTTCGGCGGATATGCCCTGGATTCCTACGACTACTTCACGCTGCCGCTGAGCATGGTGGCGCTGGCGGCGTACTTCGGCCTCGACAGCGGCCAGACCGGCCTGTTCACCACCGTCACGCTGGTGGTCTCCGCGATCGGCGGTGCCGTGGCGGGCGTGGTGGCGGACCGGGTCGGCCGCGTCCGGGCCCTGATGATCACGGTAATCACCTACGCGGTGTTCACCGTGGCCTGCGGTTTCGCGCCCACCTACGAGACCCTGCTGGTCTTCCGGGCCCTCCAGGGCCTCGGCTTCGGCGGTGAATGGGCGGTCGGCGCGATCCTGGTCGCCGAGTACGCCAGCGCCCGGCACCGGGGACGCACGCTGGGCGCGATCCAGAGCTCATGGGCCGTCGGCTGGGCGCTGGCGGCGATCGTCTACACGCTGGTGTTCTCCTTCGCGGGCGACGACCTGGCCTGGCGCGTGATGTTCTGGACCGGCGCGCTGCCCGCGCTGCTCGTGGTGTGGCTGCGCCGCAGCGTGCACGACGCCCCGCAGGCGAGCGCCGCCCGCGAACAGAGCCCGCAGCGCGGGTCGTTCGCGGCCATCTTCCGGCCGGGCACGGCCGAGGCGCCGGGACTGCTGCGCACGACGGTCTTCGCGGGTCTGCTGTCCACGGGCGTGCAGGGCGGCTACTACACGCTGGCGACCTGGGTGCCGACGTACCTGAAGAGCGAGCGCGGCCTCTCGGTCGTCGGCACCGGCGGCTATCTGACGTTCCTGATCTCCGGCGCCTTCCTCGGCTACCTGACCGGCGGCTATCTCACCGACCGACTCGGCCGGCGCCGCAACATCTGGCTCTTCGCCCTGCTGTCGGCCGTCTGCATCCTGGCATACGCGAACATCCCCAGCGGCGCCAACACCGTGCTGCTGGTGCTCGGTTTCCCGCTCGGCTTCTGCATGTCGGCCATCTTCAGCGGCTTCGGCTCCTACCTGAGCGAGCTGTACCCGACGGCGGTGCGCGGCACCGGACAGGGCTTCACGTACAACACCGGCCGTGCGGTGGGCGCGGTCTTCCCGACCCTGGTGGGCTTCCTGGCCGACAGCTGGGGCGTGGGCGGCGCGCTGGTCTTCGGCGCGATCGGGTACGGCATCGCGGCGCTGGCCCTGCTGGGGCTGCCGGAGACGCGCGGAACGGAGCTGCGGTGACCACGGCGAACCGCACCGGGGACCGCCCCCTGACCCTGGTCGACGAGCACGCGCACGCGTGGAGCCCGGGAGCCGCGCGGGAACGCTTCCGGGAAGGCCTGGCGGGCCCCACGGCCGGTGTCGCGGCCGGTCACACGCAGGCCAACCTGATCTCGGTGCCCGCCGACTGGGCCTACGAGATGCTGTTGTTCTGCCAGCGCAACCCCAAGCCCTGTCCGGTGCTCGACGTCACGGACGCCGGTTCGTGCACCAGCGTCCTCGCCGAGGGCGCGGACCTGCGCACCGACCTGCCGCGCTACCGGGTGTGGGTGGACGGCGAACTGGCCGACGAGCCGACGGACGTGCGCGCCCACTGGCGGGACGACCTGGTCTCGTTCCTGCTCGGGTGCAGCTTCACCTTCGAGTGGGCGCTGACCGGGGCCGGCGTGCCGATCCGCCACGTCGAGCAGGGCCGCAACGTGCCGATGTACGTCACCAGCCGTCAGTGCCGTCCGGCGGGGCGGCTGCGCGGGCCGATGGTGGTGTCCATGCGTCCGGTGCCGCCGGAGCATCTGACGGCCGCGATCCGGGAGAGCAGTCTGCTCCCGGCGGTGCACGGCAGCCCCGTGCACTGCGGCGATCCGGCGGCGCTCGGCATCGACGACCTCGACCGGCCCGACTTCGGCGACCCGGTGGCCGCCGAACCGGACGACATCCCGGTGTTCTGGGCCTGTGGGGTGACCCCGCAGGCCGCGGTGATGGCCTCGCGCCCGCCGTTCGCCATCACGCACGCGCCGGGCCAGATGTTCCTCACGGACGCCCGCGACGAGCAGTACCGCGTCCTCTGACCGCACCGGACACGAAGAGACCCGGAAACCCGCGGAACCACATGGAAAGACACAGAAGAAGATCCATGACCTCGATCGATCTGAACGCCGACCTCGGCGAGGGCTTCGGCCGCTGGCGGCTCACCGACGACGAACGCCTGCTGTCCGTCGTCACCAGCGCCAACGTGGCCTGCGGCTTCCACGCCGGGGACGCTGCCACCATGCGCCGGGTGTGCGAGCTGGCGGCCGAGCGCGGGGTCACGATCGGCGCGCAGGTCTCCTACCGGGACCTGGCGGGGTTCGGGCGGCGCGCGATGGACGTGCCGCCCGCCGAACTGGCGGCCGAGGTCGCCTACCAGATCGGCGCCCTGGAGGTGTTCGCACGCGCGGCGGGCGCGCGCGTGGCGTACGTGAAGCCGCACGGTGCCCTCTACAACCGGGTGGTGCACGACGAGGAACAGGCCGGGGCGGTGATCGAGGGCGTGCTCCTGGCGGACGGCTCGCTGCCGGTCCTCGGCCTGCCCGGCTCGCGCCTGCTGGACCTGGCCCGCAAGGCGGGGCTGCCGGCCGTCACGGAGGCTTTCGCGGACCGTGCGTACACCGAGGAGGGCACGCTCCTGCCGCGCGGCCGGGACGGGGCGGTGATCAGCGATCCGGAGGCGGTCGTGGAGCGCTCGGTGGAGCTCGCGCGCTCCGGCACGGTCACCGCACACTCCGGCGCGCGCATCGAGGTACGCGCCCGCTCTCTGTGCCTGCACGGGGACACGCCCGGCGCGGTCGAGCTGGCCCGTCGGGTGCGCGAGCGGCTGGTGGCGTCGGGTGTGACCGTGGAGGCCTTCGCATGAGGGCGCTGCCCGTCGGCGACCGCGGGCTGCTGGTCGAGCTGGCCTCGGGCGAGGAGGCCCAGGCACTGCACGCGGAACTGCTGCGGCGCCGTGCGGAAGGGCTGCTGTCCGTCCGCGAGATCGTGCCCGCCGCCCGCACGGTCCTTCTCGACGGCCTCGACGCCCCGGAGCGCCTGGCCGCCGAGCTGACCGCCGCCGAGGTGCCGCCCGCGACCCCACCCGCGCGTGAGGCCGTCGAACTCCCGGTCCGCTACGACGGCCCCGACCTCGCCGACGTCGCCGCCCACTGGAACGTTCCGGCACAGGAGGTGGCCCGTATCCACGCGGCCACCGAGTTCACCGTCGCCTTCTGCGGGTTCGCGCCCGGCTTCGCCTACCTCACCGGCCTCGCGCCGCACTACGACGTGCCGCGCCGGGCCACCCCGCGCACGTCCGTCCCGGCCGGCGCCGTCGGGCTGGCCGGCCCGTACACCGGCGTGTACCCGCGGTCGTCGCCGGGCGGCTGGCAGCTGATCGGCACGACCGACGCGGTCCTTTGGGACCACGCGCGCGTGCCGGCCGCGCTGCTGTCACCGGGCGCCCGCGTCCGCTTCGTACCGGTGGGGGACGCATGACCGACCGGGCGCTCGTGGTGGTACGCGCCGGAGCGCTGACCACCGTGCAGGACCGGGGGCGGCCCGGGTACGCCCACCTCGGCGTCCCCCGATCCGGGGCGCTCGACCCGCCCGCGGCGGCACTCGTCAACCGGCTGGTCGGCAACGCGCCCGGCGCGGCCGTCCTGGAGACGACGCTCACCGGCTGCGCCCTGCGCCCGCGTTCGACGGTCACGGTGGCGGTCGCGGGTGCACCGTGCCCCGTGCGGGTGGGCGGGCGGCCGGTCGCCTGGGGCGCGCCGGTCGTGGTGCCCGCCGGTGAGGTGCTGGAGGTCGGGGCGGCCGAGCGGGGAGTACGCGCCTACGTGGGCGTCGGTGGCGGCATCACCGTCGAGCCGGTCCTCGGCAGCCGTTCCACGGACCTGCTGTCCGGTCTCGGACCGGCGCCGCTCGCGGACGGGGCGGTGCTGCCCCTGGGGAGCCCCTCCGCTCCGCACGCGCGCGTGGACGTCGCCCCGCAGCCCGGCCCGCCCGCCGAGCTCGCGCTGCGGGTGACGTTCGGCCCGCGCGACGACTGGTTCACGCCCGGGGCCGTCCGCGATCTCACCGCGCGGACGTTCCGCGTGTCGTCGGCGAGCAACCGCATCGGACTGCGCACGGAGGGACCCGCCCTGGAGCGGGCCCGCCCCGGCGAACTGCCCAGCGAGGGCATGGTCCTGGGCGCGGTCCAGGTCCCCCCGAACGGCCGGCCCGTGGTCTTCCTGGCCGACCACCCGACCACCGGGGGCTACCCGGTGATCGCGGTGGTGCGCGCCGCCGACCTGCCGGCGGCCGGGCAGGCGCTGCCGGGTACGCCGGTCCGCTTCGTGGCCGTCCGCCGCCGTTGAGCCCTCAGGCGGCGTCCGGGCGCTCCACGACCGACAGCGAGGCGAGCGCGGCGGACACGGCGTGCGCGGTGCGCAGGTCGAGGCGGGCGCTGGTGCCGCGGGCGCGGTGACGCATCTCGTCGGCGGCCAGCCCCAGCAGCTGCGGCAGCAGGTCGGTGCACCGGCGGGCAACCCAGCCCGTCCCGGCCGTGGCCAGCCACCACAGGCTCGCCGACCGGGTGGGCGCGGGGAACCCCGGCTCCGCCGAGGGCGCGGGCCCGCTCGCCGTGCCCGCCTCCGTGAGGAGGGCGTGGAAGCGCACGGCGAGCTGTCGGTGGCCCCGCTCGCCGGGGTGCAGCCGGTCCGCGCTCCACAGCGCGCGGTCGGTGAGCCAGGCGCCTTCCGAGGCGTGCAGGTGGACGGCGCCGTACCGATCGGAGAGCGCGTGCACCACCGCGTTGACCGCGCGTTGCCGCCGGGCGAGCGGGCGGGCCAGCACACTCGGCAGTCCCAGCATCGCGCCGGGGTCGGGCAGGCAGGCCGTGAGCAGAACGGCACCCTGTCCGGTGAAGGCCGCGTATACCTCGTCCAGCCGGGCGGCCACCGCCTGGATGTCGAAGGTGCACCGCAACGTGTCGTTGACGCCGATGACGACCGACACCAGATCCGGGCGCAGCTCCAGTCCGGCCGGGGTCTGCCGCTCCAGCACGTCACGCGTCTGCGCCCCGCTGAGGGCGAGGTTGGTGAACTCCACCTGCTCCTCGGCCAGCCCGTCGGCCAGCAGCGCGGCCCAGCCGCGCCAGCCGTCGCCGACGGGGTCGCCCACGCCCTCGGTGAGCGAGTCCCCCAGGGCCACGAAGCGGACCGGTCTCATGCGACGCCCTCCGCGACGCCGCGCCGGGAGGGTGCGGGACGGCACAGCACCGCGGCGTCGTGCGCCGTCAGGAACGCCTCCACCGCCGCGCCCCAACCGAAGCACTCCGCACGCGCGCGTGCCGCCTCCCGCCGCTCCGGCTCGGAGCGCGCCAGGAGCAGCTCCACCGCGTCCGCGAAGGCCTCCCCGCGGTCGGCCGCCGTGGCCCCCGCGGAGCCGATCACCTCGGGCAGCGCGGAGGACGCGCTGGCCACCACGGGCGTACCGCACGCCATGGCCTCCAGGGCGGCGAGCCCGAAGGTCTCGGCGGGCCCGGGCGCCAGGCACACGTCCGCGGAGGCCTGGAGCGCCCCCAGCAGACACCGGTCCGCGACGTGCCCGAGGAAGGTCACCGGCAGCCCGCGCTCCCGCGCCCGCTGCTCCAGCCGTCCCCGCAGCGGCCCGTCCCCGGCCACCACGAGCACCGCCCGCCGCCCGCGCCGTAGCAGCGCGTCCAGGGCGTCGAGCGCCGTTCCGGGCCGCTTCTCCACGGACAGCCGGGAGCACATCACCAGCAGTGCCTCGTCCACGCGCGCGTGGCGGGCACGCAGCCCCTCGTCCCGCAGGGAGGGGCGACGTTCCATCAGGTCGACACCGAGCGGGGCGCGTACGACGTTGCGCGCGCCGATCCGGACGAACTCCCGCTCGGCGAACTCGGTGGTGCACACGACCCGCGAGTACACGTGCGCCGTGCGGAGGTTGAGGGCGTCGGCGGCTCGCCGGGAGAGTTTCTCCGGCAGGCCCCAGGTGCGCAGCACGCCGTCGGCGGTCTCGTGGGAGACCATCACGGCGGGGACCCGGGCCCGCCGTGCCCACCTGCCGGTCCACCGCAGCGTCGTACGGTCGGACACCTCCAGGCGGTCCGGGGCGAGGTCCTCCAGGAGGGCGGCGACGCGCCGTTTGTCGGTGAGCACGCGGTAGCCGCCGGTGCCGGGCAGCAGCGGGCCGGGCAGGGTGATCACGCGGCCCTGCTCGGTCTCGCGGTCGGTGTGGCGCTCGCCGGGGACGACGAGGACGGGTTCGTGGCCCGCCGCCCGGAAACCCTTGCCGAGCTCGCGCAGGGCGGTGCGCAGACCACCCGAGGCGGGGGCGACGAAGTTGGCGAGCCGCACGATCCGCAGGGGCCGGGTGCCTTCGTCGGTCATGCCGCCACCACCGTCTTCCGCGCGTCGAGCACGTCCTCGTAGTGCGCGATCAGCTGGTCGCCGACCGCCGCCCAGGTCCGTCCCTCGACCATGGCCCGGCCCGCGGCGCCGTAGGCGGTCCGCAGCACCGGGTCGGCGGCCAGGGCCGCCACCGCGTCCCGTACGGCGTCCGCGTCGCGCGGCGGCACCAGCAGCCCGGTGCGGCCGTGGGCCACCAGGTCGAGCGGTCCGCCGACGGCGGGCGCCACGACCGGCACGCCGCCGGCCATGGCCTCCTGGACGGTCTGGCAGAAGGTCTCGAAGGGGCCCGTGTGCGCGAACACATCCAGCGAGGCGAAGATCCGGGCGAGTTCGTCGCCGGTGCGGCGGCCCAGGAAGACCGCGCCCGGCAGGGCCTCGGTCAGGGGCGGCAGGCTGGGCCCGTCGCCCACGACGACGACCCGTACGCCCTCCAGGCCGCAGACGCCGGCCAGGAGCTCGACCTGCTTCTCGGGGGCGAGCCGCCCGACGTAGCCGACGATCACCTCGCCGTTCGGGGCGAGTTCACGGCGCAGCGCCTCGTCACGCCGGTCGGGGCGGAAACGGACGGTGTCCACGCCGCGCGGCCAGAGCCGCACCCGGGGCACCCCGTGCGCCTCCAGGTCGTGCAGGGCGGCGCTGGAGGGGGCGAGGGTGCGGTCGGCGGCGGAGTGCACGGAGCGGATGCGACGCCAGGCGGCCGCCTCGCCGGCGCCCATGTAGGTGCGGGCGTATCCGGCCAGGTCGGTCTGGTAGACGGCGACGGCCGGGACGCCCAGCCGGGCGGCGGCGGCCATGCCGCGGACGCCGAGGACGAAGGGGCTGGCGAGGTGGACCAGGTCGGCGCGGTGCTCGGTGATGGCCGCGGCGAGGCGCCGGCTGGGGAGGGCGACGCGGACCTGGGGGTAGCCGGGGAGCGGGAGAGAAGGGACATGGACGACGGGGCACGGCGCCGCGAGGGCGTCGGCCTTGACACCGGGCGCGGGCGCCGGGGCGACGACGAGCGGAAGGTGACCGCGATCTACGAGGTGCCGGGCGGTCTGGAGCGCGCAGTGGGCCACGCCGTTCACATCGGGGGGAAAGGATTCGGTCACGATGACGACACGCATAACGGTGTTGTCGCCGCGCTGGACGTGGCCGCGTCAACGTGGATCTTTCCGGACGAGGAACGTCCTGTGAGCGTTGCACTGCACACCCGAGCAGGTCAGGCCGTGTCCATGCCCTCCTGACCCGCGGGTCACCCGGTGTTCACGCGGTGAGCCCTTCCGGTCCGATCCGGCTGCGTACGGCGGTCTGGACCTCGGCCTCCTCGGCCGGGTCGGCGGCGAGCCGGCGCAGTTGCTCGACCACGCGGGCGTCGCCGGTCTCGGCGTGCCGGGCGGCGAGTTCGCGGGTGGTCTCCTCGCAGTCCCAGAGGCATTCGACGGCGAATCCGGTGGGGAAGGAGGGATCGGTGGCGGCGAGCGCGCGGGCGGCGCGGCCGCGGAGGTGGGAGGAGGCGGTCTCGCGGTAGATGTGGCGCAGGACGGGTGCGGCGCAGGCGATGCCGAGGCGTCCGGTGCCGTCGACGAGGGTCCACAGGGTCGGCGCGTCGGGGCCCTCGCCCCGTACGGCCTCGCGGAGGGCACCCAGCACGAGGTCGCTGTCCTGGGCGCCGCCGCGGCAGGCGAGCATGCGTCCGGCGGCGGCGCCGAGAGCGTCGGGCCGGTGGGCCCATCCGCGCGCGCGGTCGACGGCGGCGATGCTGCGCATCCGTTCGAAGGCGTCCACGGCGGCCTCGACGACGGGCGTGGTGCCGTCGGCGACGGCGGCCTCGACGAGGTCGAGGGCGACGGGGTCGTTGCTGTCGGCGAGGTAGCGCAGGGCGGTGCACCGGGCTCCCTCGGTGCCGTCCTTGGCGGCCTGCACGATCTCCGGCCGGTCCTCGGGGCCGGCGACGGCGACCAGGCAGCGGGCGGCCGGGACGTGCAGGGCCGCACCGCGCTCGACGCCCTGCTGGGCCCATTCCAGGACGGCCCGCACGCTCCAGTCCGGGCGGGGCCCGCCGGGCCGCATCTGCCGCTGCCAGCGGTCGAAGCAGCCCGCCTCCTGGGCGGCACGCACGCGCGTGGCGATCGATTCGCGCGGATCCTCGGCCCACAACCGCCACGGCCGGGGCTCGAAGGCGTCGCGCACGGCGGCGGCCAGCTCGGCCTCGCCGTCGGGATCGGTGGGGAAACGCGCCAGGACGGGCGCGGCGAGGGCGCGCAGGGCCGCGTCGTCGTCGCGCAGCGCGAGCTCGTCGAGGGCCCAGGCCCAGTTGGAGCCGTGAGCGGCGTACCTGCGCAGCAGTTCGAGCGCGTCCCGCCTGCCGTACGAGGCGAGGTGGCCGAGGACCGCGAGCGCCAGTCCGGTACGGGACTCCTCGGTGTCCAGGACGTCCTCGGGGTCGAACAGGTGCGCCTCGATGGCGTCGAGTTCACCGTTCAGGTCGAGGTACAGGCGGGCGTAGTAGAGGGAGCGGTTCTCCAGCTGCCAGTCGTGGCGGGGATCGCGCAGCACGCAGTGGTCCAGGGCCGCGAGCGCCTCGGCGCGCGGGGCGGTGAGCGCGTGCAGCGTGCCGTCGCCACGGCCCCGCTGGAGCAGGCCGAGCAGCGTACCGCTGGGCGCTATGACCGGATCGAACATGGGAAACAGCCTCACATCAAGCGTCGACGCAACCGGGGAACACGCATTACCTGGCCGCGTGACACAACGTCGGGGCGCCCGCCGTCTCTTGCTTGCTGTAGACCATCTCTCTCTGCCTCTCGTCTGTGGCCCATGCGGACCGCATCACGGCCCGCGCGGCGCGGCAACACCTGCCCGGCCATCGCGTCCGTGAATCACGACGTCATGATGACCCGCGGGTTTCTCCTGCCGCGACCGTATTTCCGGCGGCCCTTTACCGCCTCCCCCGTTTTTCGTGTCGTGCCTGGTCAGGACGTTCGGATCAATGTGCGCCGAACAATTCCAGGAGTTCTGCCTTACCGAACATCCGGGCGGTGTCGACGGCCGACGGGGTCCCCGCCCCGGGGTCCGCGCCGCCTTCCAGAAGTGCTTTGATCACGTCCGTCTCACCCTTGAAGACGGCTCCCGCGAGCGGGGTCTGGCCCCGGTCGTTCACCTGGTCGGACGTGGCGCCCCGGGCGAGCAGCGCCCGCACCGCCTCCGCATGGCCGTGGTAGGCGGCGAGCATGACCAGCGAGTCACCGCGGTCGTTGGTGAGGTCGGCCGGAACTCCCGCGTCGACGTACGCCACGAGCGCCTCGGTCCGCCCGTTGCGGGCCAGATCGAAGATCTTGGTCGCCAGCTCCACGACCTCGGGGTCGGGGGCTTCACTCATCGGCCTGACCGCCTCTCCTTGGAACTCGGGAACTACGGGGACTCCGGGGACTCCGGGGACTCCGGGAACGTCCGGTGACCGGGGAGCCTACGGCAGCGGTGCGACCCGCCGCCGTACGAGTGAATCGCCAGCGTACTGGTTCCGGGGGAACATGACCCGATCTGCCCGAGGTAAAGATCACCCCGGCGACACCAGGCACCCCGTCAGGCACAGGACTCCCGCCCGACCCGACCCGCACCACTGGACCACTCGGGCGAAATCATCCGCAATTCACCCAGTTGCACCTTTTATCGTATGGATACATGCTGTGATCCTGGAAGAACTCAGGGTGACTGTCCCCCTCGACACCAGGAGACCTCAAATGATCCTCTCCATCTCAGGCGTCTTCCTGCTCGGCGTCATCGTCTTCCTCTTCTTCAGGAAGGACGGACTCAAGGGCTCGCACGCATGCACCTCGGCACTGTTCGGCTTCTACCTGGCGAGCACGGGCATCGCCCCGAGCATCAAGGCCGGCGGCGAAAGTCTGGCGGGGCTACTGGGCGGCATCAAGTTCTGAGCGACCCGACGCCGACCGTCCCGCCCGTACGCACGCACCCTCAGGAGACAGCAGTGGCCCGGCGCCCCCTCCCCCGCATTCTGAGCACCGGCGGCGCGCAGCTCGCCAGGAGCCGGGAACTGGCCCGGACGGCGGCCGACAGCGCCACCGACGTCCTCCACCCGCTGATCACCGTCACGCGTGGGTTGCGCCGGCTGGCCTCGGCCGGCCGGCGCAGATGGGCGGACACGCCCAAGGACAGGCGCGGGCCACTGCTGTTCCTGGCGGCCTCGGCGGTCATGGTCGTGGCCCTGGTGCCGTACGGGCCGCTGCTGGCCGCCATCACGCTGATGGCGGCGGCGGCCTGGCACGGCCGGGACCGCACACCGCCCGGGCCGGCGGGACCCGACGAGCCCCAGACCCAGCGCCTCCAGTCGCTGTACGAGGCTCTCGTCCCCCACTTCTCCACCGCCGATGACCCGGCTCCGCTGTACGCGCACGGCGGGGACTGGGAGAAGGCCTTCGCCGTGCACGAATTCGCCGACGAGGGACGCATCGGGCACCTGCTGATCCGGTACCCGGCGTACTTCCCGGACGGCGAGAGCGAGGCCCGCGCGCGTGTCGAGGCGCTGCTCGCCGCGAAGGCCGGGCGGGGCCGCGAGTACCACTTCCTGTGGGACCAGGAGGGCAACGAACTCACCGTCACCGTCCTCGCCCCGCTGCCCACCGACATCGCCGCCCAGCGGTTCGTCACCGCGCCCGGCGAGACGGTCCTCGGTTTCACCGACCCCACCGAGGTACAGCGCACCCTGCCCCTCTCCTTCGGCGAGGAACAGCGCGACGTTCCTCCCGTCGTGTGGCGCACCGGCCTGCGCTCGACCGAGCCGCACCTGCTGGCCATGGGCCGACCGGGCAGCGGCACCTCGACCCTGCTCCGGTCCGTCGCGCTCCAGGCCCTCCAGCACGGCGACGTGCTCATCGTCGACGGAGGCGGCACGGGCGAGTACGCCTGTCTGACCGGGCGCGACGGGGTGCTCGCGGTGGAGTGCGGGCTGGCCGGGGCGCTGGCCAGCCTGGAGTGGGCCGCGCACGAGACGGAGCGGCGGCTCATCGCCGTCAACCGGGCGCGGCAGACGGGTCATCCGCCGCCGGACGACACCAAGCGGCCGCTGTGGATCCTGCTGGACCGGCCGAGCGTCCTCTCTCATGTGGCCGCGGCGGACGGACGCAAGGATCCGCAGGCGCTGCTCCAGGTGCCGCTGCGGCACGGCCGGGCGGCCAATGTGACCGTGGCCGTGGCCGACCAGTTCGACAGCGCCGACGCGTTGAGCGAGGCGGTACGGCAGCACACGCGCGCGCGTGTCGTGCTCGGCCCCGCGACGACGGAGCAACTGGCCGACGTGCTCGGCGTGCCGCCGCACACCACACCGCCGGCCGAGGTGCCGCCGGGACGGGGATACGCACGGTTGGGCCATGGGCCGGTGCATCGACTACAGGTGCCCTCGACACCCGACCCGTACGACGACGACACCGGTGAGACCGACCGGCAGACGGTGCTCGCGTTGCTGCCGCCGCGGACCACCCCGGCGGACACGGCGGCGGTGGAGCGGGCGCCGGAGCCGGTGGAGGCCGAGCCGGTGCACGCGGAGGCCGTGGCGGCCGAGAGTTCCTGAGAAAGAGACCCCCTAGGCCCCCCTAGGCCACGAACGTGCGCGGTGACTCCGTTCCGTTGCTCACGCCCGTCTCCACCAGGCGCGCGGCCGCGGCCAGTCGGGCCGCCGCCTCCTCCGCCAGCGCTCCGCCGACCGTGAAGGGGAGCCGTACATAGCCCTCGAAGGCGCCGTCGACCCCGAAGCGCGGGCCCGACGGGACCCGTACGCCGACCCGCTCCCCCGCCTCCGCGAGCCGCGAGCCCGACATGCCTCCCGCGCGCACCCACAGGGTCAGGCCACCCTTGGGGACCGCGAACTCCCACGTGGGCAGCTCGCGGCGGATCGCGGCGACGAGGGCGTCGCGGTTCTCGCGGGCCTGGGTGCGGCGGAGATCCACCGCCTGTTCCCAACCGCCGGTGGTGAAGAGCCAGTTGACGGCAAGCTGTTCCAGGACGGGCGTGCCCAGGTCGGCATAGGCGCGCGCGGCGACCAGGCTGCGGATCACGTCCGGTGCAGCCCGTACCCAGCCGATGCGCATCCCGGCCCAGAAGGCCTTGCTCGCCGAGCCAACCGTGATCACCGTGGAGCCGGCCGGGTCGAAGCCGCACACCGGGCGCGGCATCACCGAGCTGTCGAGGTCCTCGTCGAGCCACAGGTCGGTCATCGTCTCGTCGGCGACGAGCACCGTGCCCGCCGAGCGGGCCGCGTCCACCAGCCGGCGCCGCTGGTCCTCGCCGGCGAGGGCCCCGGTGGGGTTGTGGAAGTCGGCGACGACGTACGCGAGCCGGGGCGCGGCGTCCCGCAGGACCTGGCGCCAGCGGTCCATGTCCCATCCGCTGAGCCCCTCGCCCATCGCGACCGGTACGAGCCGGGCGCCCGCCTCCCGCATCAGCTGGAGGATGTTGGCGTACGACGGCGACTCCACGGCGATGCGCTCGCCGCGGCCCGCGAAGAGGTGGCAGATCGCGTCGATGGCACCCATCGCGCCGGTCGTCACCATGATCTGCTCGGGCATGGTCGGGATCCCGCGCGCGGTGTACCGCTCAGCGATCACCGAGCGCAGCGCGGGCAGGCCCGCCGGATAGTCGCCGTGCGTGTGGGCGTACGGCGGCAGTTCCTCGAGGGCGCCCTGTACGGCCCGGGTGAGCCATGGCTCGGGGGCGGGCAGGGCCGCGCAGCCCAGGTCGATGATCGAGCCGAGCGCCTCGGGCGGCAGGGGCTCGAGACCGCGGGCGGGCAGGGGGTTGCCGGCCGGGACCGCCGTCCAGCTGCCCGCGCCGCGCCGGGAGTCCAGGAAGCCCTCGTTGCGCAGCGCCTCATAGGCGGCGGCGACCGTGGTGCGGCTGACGGAGAGGGCGAGCGCCAGTTCGCGCTCGGCGGGCAGGCGGGCGGCGACCGGCACCCTGCCCTCCAGGACCAGCAACCGGATGCCGTCGGCGAGCGCGCGGTAGGCGGGCGGACGGCGCGTACCGGGGCCGGCCGGGCGCTCCTGCTGGGAGTTGAGCAGTCGGGCGAGCTGCGCGGCACCCACCGCTGAGGTCCACTGAGCCATGACGATCAGTCCACCTTCTCCGGATTGGCCATGGATGGCTTGTCTTTCCAAGCCACAGAGTGACATGCGTCAGGCCACTATCACCACCCAGGGGGGACCCTTTGTCCGCGAAGCACCAGACGGCGAGGCGGTTGATCCAGCTGTACGGGGGGCTCGCGCTGTACGGCGCGAGTTCCGCGCTCCTGGTGAAGGCCGGTCTCGGTCTCGAGCCGTGGAACGTCCTGCACCAGGGCCTCGCGGAGCTGACGGGTCTCAGCATGGGCGTCGTGCTCACGATCGTGGGCGCGGCCGTGCTGCTGCTCTGGGTCCCGCTGCGCCAGCGCCCCGGCCTCGGCACCGTCTCCAATGTCCTGGTGATCGGCGCCACGATGGACGCCACGCTCTCCGCGCTGCCCGACGCGCACGCCCTGGCCGTACGGATCCCGCTCCTGGTGGCCGGCATCGTGCTCAACGGCGCGGCGACCGGCCTCTACATCGCCGCGGACTTCGGCCCCGGCCCGCGCGACGGTCTGATGACCGGGCTGCACCGGCGCACGGGCCGCTCGATCCGGCTGATCCGCACCGCCGTGGAGCTCACGGTCGTGGCCACCGGGTTCACCCTGGGCGGCACCGTCGGGGTGGGCACCGTTCTGTACGCGCTGTCGATCGGTCCGCTGGCCCAGCTGTTCCTGCGGCTTTTCGCCGTCCCTTCGGCATCCGGTGGCAGCACGGTGGTTGCCACCGGGTCACCCGAGAGGGTGATACTGCGCAGGTGACGACGCTCATCCGCCACCCGTACCTGGACCACCCCGGCCCCATCGCCTTCGCCCACCGGGGCGGGGCCGCCGACGGCCTGGAGAACACCGTGGCGCAGTTCCACCGCGCGGTCGACCTCGGCTACCGGTACATCGAGACCGATGTGCACGCCACGGCGGACGGGAAGCTGGTCGCCTTCCACGACGCGACCCTGGACCGGGTCACGGACGGCGCGGGGCGGATCGCCGACCTGCCCTGGGAGGACGTCCGGCACGCGCGCGTGGCGGGCCGCGAGCCTGTGCCGCTCTTCGAGGAACTGCTGGAGACCTTCCCGGACGTCCGCTGGAACGTCGACTGCAAGGCGGAGCCCGCCCTGCGGCCGCTGCTGGCGCTGATCGAGCGGAGAGACGCCTGGGACCGCGTCTGCGTCGGCTCCTTCTCGGAGGCGCGGGTGCTGCGCGCCCAGCGGCTGGCCGGGCCGCGCCTGGCCACGTCGTTCGGTACGCGCGGGGTGCTCAACCTCCGGCTGCGTTCGTGGGGGCTGCCCGCGGCGGTGCGCCGGTCCGCGGTCGCCGCGCAGGTGCCGGAGTCCCAGTCGGGTGTCCTGGTGGTCGACCACCGCTTCGTGCGCGTCGCCCACGCGCACGGGCTCCAGGTGCACGTGTGGACGATCAACGAACCGGAGCGGATGCACCGGCTCCTCGACCTCGGCGTCGATGGCATCATGACCGATCACATCGACACGTTGCGCAAGGTCATGGAGGACCGGGGCGTCTGGGCCTGAGCGGTCCTGGGCCCCCGGTTCCGGGTCCTGGCCCTTCGCACGGCACTTCAGCGGGGAAGCGAGGGCACGGGTGGGCACCGACACCGTGCAGGCCCAGGGGGCCGGCGAGGCCGCCGGGCGGCGTCGCGAGCAGCGCGGCTGGTACTTCTACGACTGGGCGTGCTCCGTCTACTCGGCCAGCGTGCTGACCGTTTTCCTCGGCCCCTACCTGACGTCGGTCGCCGAGTCGGCGGCGGATGCCGACGGCTTCGTCCACCCGCTGGGCGTGCCGGTCCGGGCCGGGTCCTTCTTCGCCTACTCGGTGTCCCTGTCGGTGATCCTGGCGGTCGTGGTGATGCCCCTGGTGGGCAGCGCGGCCGACCGCACCGGCCGCAAGAAGCCGCTTCTGGGGGCGGCCGCGTATGTGGGCGCGACGGCGACGACCGGGATGTTCTTCCTCGACGGCGACCGCTATCTCCTGGGCGGCGTCCTGCTGATCGTCGCGAACGCGGCGCAGTCCGTGGCGATGATGCTCTACAACTCCTACCTGCCGCAGATCGCGCCGCCCGAGGAACGCGACGCGGTCTCCTCCCGGGGCTGGGCCTTCGGGTACGCGGCGGGCTCCCTGGTGCTGATCGGCGACCTGGTGCTGTACTCCGCGCACGACTCCTTCGGGCTCTCGGAGACGGCGGCGGTCCGTGTCTGTCTGGCGTCGGCCGGTCTGTGGTGGGGCGCCTTCACGCTCGTACCGCTGCGGCGGCTGCGCGACCGCGGCGCCGGGGCGGTACGGGAGGCCACCGCCCCCGGACTGCGGCAGCTGGCGGCCACCGTCCGGGACATGCGCCGCCACCCGCTGACGCTCGCCTTCCTGCTGGCCTACCTCGTCTACAACGACGGCATCCAGACGGTGATCTCCCAGGCCTCGGTCTACGGCTCCGAGGAGCTGGGCCTCGGACAGTCGACGCTCATCGGGGCCGTGCTCCTGGTGCAGGTGCTGGCCGTCGCCGGCGCCCTGGCGATGGGGCGGCTGGCCCGGACGTACGGGGCGAAGCGGACGATCCTCGGATCACTCGTCGCCTGGACGCTCACGCTGGGTGCCGGGTACTTCCTGCCCGCCGGGGCGCCGATGTGGTTCTTCGTGCTCGCCGCGGGCATCGGACTGGTCCTCGGCGGCAGCCAGGCGCTCTCCCGGTCGCTGTTCTCGCATCTGGTCCCACCCGGCAAGGAGGCCGAGTACTTCTCGGCGTACGAGATGAGCGACCGCGGGATGAGCTGGCTCGGACCGCTGCTGTTCGGTGTCACCTACCAGCTGACCGGCAGCTACCGCTCGGCGATCATCTCGCTCGTGGCCTTCTTCGTCATCGGGTTCGCGCTGCTCGCACGGGTCCCGGTACGGCGGGCGATCCACGAGGCGGGCAATCCGGTTCCGGAGAAGATTTAGCACTCAACACGAAAGGGCGGTAGTGTACGCGTTTGGCCTGCCAGGCGTACCGTTACTGCGCGTCAAAGAAGCCGAAACGCTAGGTGACATCTGCTTGCAGATGTGACAAACCGGGCGCTGGTGGGTACAACAAGGGGCGGCTACGACGGCGATGCATGACCCGGAACGGGACACGGAACGGGAATCTTTACCGCCGACCGGACGTTGACCGGATGACGACGACAGCGACACCTGTCCTGTGGGCGACAAGCCCGGGAGGCACGATTCATGAGTGAGCGAGCTCTTCGCGGTACGCGCCTCGTGGTGACCAGCTACGAGACGGACCGCGGCATCGACCTGGCGCCCCGCCAGGCCGTGGAGTACGCATGCGAGAAGGGGCATCGCTTCGAGATGCCCTTCTCGGTGGAGGCGGAGATCCCGCCGGAGTGGGAGTGCAAGGTCTGCGGAGCCCCTGCGCTCCTGGTGGACGGCGACGGCCCTGAGGAGAAGAAGGCCAAGCCCGCGCGTACGCACTGGGACATGCTGATGGAGCGACGCACCCGCGAGGAGCTCGAAGAGGTCCTCGAGGAGCGTCTGGCGGTACTGCGCTCCGGGGCGATGAACATCGCGGTTCACCCCCGGGACAGCCGCAAGTCGGCGTAGTCCCGATCAGAGACGCGCGGAATTTCAGCGCACGTGAACCAACCGCGGGCGCCGTACGTGAAGTGTGCGTACGGCGCCCGCGGTTTTCGTGCCGCGCCCGCGGGCGTTCAGCGAGTCACGTTCAGCGAGTCAGCGGAGGTCGCTGCTCACGGGAGGTCTCCGCGGGCTCGTCCCTGATCACCTCGCCCTGCACCACCTTCCCGTCGGGCCGGTGGATCCGCGCCTGCTGGAAGGCGTCGCCCAGGCTGCCGGGCACGGCCGCGCGGAGTTTGCGGTCGAAGGTGCGCTCGGCGTAGCCGCTCAGGGCCTTCTGGACCGGCGGGATCAGCAGCAGCAGGCCCACCGCGTCCGAGATCAGGCCAGGGATGATCAGCAGCAGGCCGCCGAGCATCATCAGGCCGTTGCCGGAGCCCTTCGAGGGCGAGCCGCCCCGCTGCAACGCCTCGTTGAGGTTCTGGAAGGCGCGGCGGCCGGCCCGCTTGATGACCACGGAACCGGCGACGAAGCCCGCCACCAGCAACAGGAACACCGTGAAGCCGCTGGCCGCGCCCGCGACCACCGTCAGCAGCCAGATCTCCAGCACCAGCCAGACGGCGATCCCCAGCGGCAGGAAGGTGCGCAGCCGGGAACGCCGGGGCCGCATGGTGGGCTGCTGAGAGGTCGGAACGCCAGTCGTCATGCCACCAGTGTGCCCGGACCCGGCTCAGCGCGGGATAAGGGGTTGATCAGCCCTGGTGAACCGCACGGTCAACGAGCCTGCCCGCCCTTGCCCGTGATCTTGCCCAGCCTGTCCCCCACGCCCCACGCCGTGACCCGCCACAGCGCCTCCACCACGATGTCGCGGCTCATCTTGGAGTCACCGAGCTCCCGCTCCACGAACGTGATGGGCACCTCGACCACGTGGTAGCCGGCCTTGACCGCGCGCCGGGCCAGGTCGACCTGGAAGCAGTAGCCCTGTGAGGCCACCTCGTCGAGACCGAGGCCCTCCAGGGTCTCGCGGCGGAAGGCGCGGAAGCCGCCGGTCACGTCGCGGATCGGCACGTCGAGCATGAGCCGCGAGTAGGTGGAGCCGCCGCGCGAGAGGAACTCACGGGACTTCGGCCAGTTCACCACCCGGCCGCCGGGCACCCAGCGGGAGCCGAGCACGAGGTCGGCACCCTTGAGGGCGGTCAGCAGGCGGGGCAGTTCCTCGGGCTGGTGGGAGCCGTCGGCGTCCATCTCGATCAGCACGCCGTAGCCGTTGTCCAGGCCCCAGCGAAAGCCGGCGAGGTAGGCGGCGCCGAGGCCTTCCTTGCCCTTGCGGTGCAGCACCTGGACGTGGTCGTCCTCGACGGCGAGTTCGTCGGCGAGCTTGCCCGTGCCGTCGGGACTGTTGTCGTCCGCCACCAGCACGTGCGCCTCGGGGACGGCCTTGCGCACCCGGCCGACGATGGACTTGACGTTCTCCGCCTCGTTGTAGGTCGGGATGATCACCAAGGCCGTGCCGAGCGGGCCGAACTGCCTCCCCCGGTCCTGTGCCGCGAGGGTCCCGTCGCCGTCGTTCACTGCTGCCCCTTCACATGTCGTACGCAGGGTCCACCATAGTGGCCGCGGCTTGCGCCGAAGCGACGGCTCGTGCGTAAGGCGGTGTCGATTCCCCAAGAACGGGGTAAGAATGTTTTTTTCGTTCCGCGTGCGGCTGCGGATGGGGGCCCGGCGCCCTTCGGGCCGACCTGGGACCCGCTGGCTGCGGATCGACCGAAAGCCGTTGTCTACTGAGCGTCCGGGCCCCACCCGGGTCACACCTTCCCGACCCGGTCGGAAGCGTTCCCGCGTCGGCGCGGGCGCTGAGCCTGGCTCCCAGCGACGGTGCCCCGGTGCGGCACACCGTCCCTGACCCAGCGGCGCTGCGACGCGTGCGCGAAATGCTTCCCGGTCGGGCGTCCGGTGGTGGACTCGGCCGAACCTACCGGCCCGCCGCCGCTGACTGTCAACAGTCGCCTGACCTGCGGGATCAGGATCAACCGCCTGGTCAGAGGCGAGGATGCGCAGGTCGCGCGACGGGACCGCGGCGGCCGATCGCCGGCTCGCCACCCCGGTAGATCACTCGCCCGGCCGTACGAACACCGTCCGTCCGCCCACGACGGTCCGGAGACAGACGGGCAGGTCGTGGCCCGGGGTCAGGTCGGGCAGCCCCGGGGTGCCGGAGCGGGGGTCGGTCGACCAGCGCGCCACCCGGTCGTCGGGGGCCTGGACGACGAGCGCGTCAGTCCGCCAGACGGCGTAGTCGGCGGGCGCCCCGGGCACCAGCACGCCGGCGTCGTCCCGGCCGACCGCCCGCCAGCCGCCGCGGGTGTGCGCGGTGAACGCGGCGCGCACGGAGATCCGGTGTTCGGGCGTGCGGTGGAAGGCGGCCGCGCGGACGGTGCCCCAGGGGTCGAGGGGGGTGACCGGGCTGTCAGAACCGAACGCGAGGGGAACGCCCGCGCGAAGCAGGGCGGCGAACGGGTTCAGGGTCCGGGCCCGCTGCGCGCCGAGGCGCCGGGCGTACATGCCGTCCTCGCCGCCCCACAGCGCGTCGAAGGCGGGCTGGACGGACGCGGTCAGGCCCAGTTCGGCGAAGGCCGCGATGGTCTCGGGGGTGAGCATCTCGGCGTGCTCGACTCGGTGCCGGGCGGCACGGACGCGGGCGAGGCCGAGCTTCTCGGCTGCGGCCCGGACGCCCTCGACCACGGTGGTGACGGCGGCGTCCCCGATGGCGTGGAAGCCCGCCTGGAGGCCGGCGTCGGTGCAGGCGGCGACGTGCTCGGCGACGGCGGCCGCGTCGAAGTAGGCGGTGCCGGTGTGCTCCGCGTCGGTGTACGGCTGGTGCAGACAGGCGGTGTGCGAGCCGAGCGCGCCGTCGACGAACAGGTCGCCCGCGGCGCCGAGCGCGCCCAGCTCACGCGCCTTGGTGACGCCCTCGGCGTCGCGCTCGGCCCAGTAGCCGGTGACCCGTGGGCCCGGCTGCTCGGCGGAGAGCCGCAGCAGGCCGGAGAAGTCGTCCTCGGAGGAGATCTGCGGCCCGCCGCACTCGTGCACGGACCCGATGCCGAGGGAGGCGGCGTGCGCGAGGGCGGCCCGCTGGGCCTCGGCGCGCTGGGCCGGGGTGACGGCGGCGAACGCGGCTGAGCGGACGGCGTGGTGGTCGTCGCGGGTGAGCGGGGCGTCGGCGCGGGACACCTCCCCCGCGACCAGGTCGAGCAGTGCACTTGTGACGACCGCAGAGTGGACGTCGATGCGCGAGAGGTACAGCGGGCGCCCGCCGGTGGCCGCGTCGAGCTCCGCGCGCGTCGGCGGGCGGCCCCCGGGCCAGCGGGCCGCGTCCCAGCCGTGGCCGAGCA
Organism: Streptomyces sp. NPDC054834; assembly: GCF_053611185.1. Taxonomy (NCBI): domain Bacteria; kingdom Bacillati; phylum Actinomycetota; class Actinomycetes; order Kitasatosporales; family Streptomycetaceae; genus Streptomyces; species Streptomyces sp. NPDC054834. The sequence goes on from NZ_JBSGZV010000002.1 coordinate 55,654, forward strand.
GCACGCGGTCGTCCGGGCGGGCGGCGGCGAAGTCCCGCACCCGGGCGAGGGCCGCCTCCAGCGAGGGCACGTCGGACAGGTCCAGGCCGGTCAGCGCCAGTCCGGTGGCGGTGGTGTGCACATGCGCGTCGGTGAACGCCGGGGTGACCAGGGCGCCGTCGAGGTCGATCACTTCGTCGACCCCGTCCGCGAAGGCGTCGGCGGCGCCCTCCGAGCCGACCCAGGCGACCTGGCCGCGCTCCACGACCATCGCGGTGGCGAAGGGGTCGGCCGGGCTGTGCACCTCTCCGCGGCGCAGGAGGACGGTCTTGGGGTCGGCGGCGGGTCGTTCACTCATGACCGACAGTCTCTCGCGCGGGACCCGGCACGTCGCAGGCGGGGCCGCCCGCTCCGCCGCCGCCTCAGATCTTCGGCGGCCGGGCCTCGTACGGTGTCGACAGCACCACCGTCGTGCGGGTGGACACCCCGACCAGGGACCGCAGCCGGGCGAGCAGTTCCTCCAGCTCGTGGGGGGTGGCCACGCGGACCTTGAGGATGTAGTTCTCGTCGCCCGCGACGCTGTGGCAGGCCTCGATCTCCGGGACGCCGGCGAGCCGGTCCGCGATGTCGTCGGGGGCGCTGGGGTCGAACGGTTTCACCGAGATGAACGCGGTCATGGGCAGCCCGACGGCCTCGGGGTCGACGACCGCGGCATAGCCGCGGATGACGCCACGCTGTTCCAGCCGGCGCACCCGCTGATGCACGGCCGACGTGGACAGGCCCGTGGCCTTGCCCAGGTCTGTGTAGCTCATCCGCCCGTCCTTGACGAGCAGCTGCACGATCTGACGGTCCAGCTCCTCCATGGCGCCAAAACCTACAGTGCGCCTGATCTCCTCGGATACCTGAGCAGCCCAGGTCATACCCGGTTCGTGATGTCCCCGAGAGCCCGCTGTGAGCCGACTGAGGGACAAACGCACCGCACCGGGCACCTGCGTGCGGCATGTGACGAACGCCACAGCCGGTGAACGGGCTCCGTGATGTTCTCGTGATTACCGCCGAGAGCGGACGGGAAGTGCTTGCTGTGGTCGAGGCCGCAGTGCCTTCACGGCCCAGCCTTAGGGGGAGAATCCCATGCAGAGTCTTAAGCGCCCTGGTCGCAGCATGCCCAAGCGGCAGCAGCCGGTCGTCGAGCCCGCCCCGGAGGGTGTCGAACCCGACGCCTTCGACGACGCGGACGTCGAGGAACTCGACGCCTACGACACCTTCGAGATGTACCGGGTGATCTGCCCGGACTGCGCGCAGCCCATCGCCCTGCTGGCGGACGAGGAGGTCCTGCCGGAGCACGCGCTGTGCGCCTCGCCGTGGAACCCGTTCGGCCTCACGGTGTGTGCCGGTACGGGCCGCCTGGCCACCGACGCCCGCCCCGCGGACGAGTCCTTCCGGCCCCAGGAGCAGGACACCGCGCTCCTGCTGACCCTGCCGCAGGGCCTGAACTGGCGGACGCAGCCCTTCTCGCACGTCGGCGGCCCGGGTTCACGCCCGATGCGCGTGCCGGCGATGCGCCGGGCCGCCTGAGCCGGTCACCCCGCCGCTTCCCAGTAGCTGCGCCGCACCATGGCCCGCAGGCTGCCGTGGTGCAGGATCAGTGTGTCCGGATCCGCCGGCAGGCACACCTCGCCGAAGTGCACCTGCCGACGGGCGACACGCAGCATCAACGGTGTACGCCGCCGGGTCCGCGGCGAGCCGCAACGCGCGGGCGCGCACGGGCGGTTCGGGATGCTCGATGTCGAAGAGCAGGGTCTCGCTGGACATGCCGTTGGACGCCGGGACAGGGCCGGGAACTCCGCGGTCCAGGTCAGGTCGTACGAGAGCGTGTCGTCGTCGCAGACCAGGCGCGGCCGCCGCAGCGGCTCCTCGACCTCGATCCTGAGCGGGCCGACGGCGAGCCGCGTCCGGTCCTCGCCGAGCGCGTCCGAGGCCCGGACGGCGTGCAGGGTGTCGCCCGTGCGCAGGGTGGCGCGGGCGTCGATCACGCCCAGGTTCGGGTACCCCGAGGCCCGCGATCAGCAGCGCGCGCCCCTCGTGGTCAAGGACGTGGAAGACGCAGGTACGGGACGGTCCTCGGGCACGGCACCTCCCTGGCGGCGCTTGGCTGACGGCACGTCGGACCGTCGCCGGAGAACAGCCCCGGAGTGGGACGGCCGCGAACGCACTCCCGATTCCCCGGGGCGGTGACCTGCCCGCCGGTGCGGGCGTTGCCCTGGTATGACCCCCACACAATCGGCGACCGGGCGTCAGTACCGCGTGTTCGTTCCCCCGCCCGCGGGACCGGTTCCGGCGCCCTCGCCGCAGGACCCGCCCATCTACCGTGATCTGATGCGCGCCTGGGCGGACCGGGGTCGCACCCTGCCGGGCCGCCACGACCCGGAGTGGGTCAGGCTGGCGGCCCCGCCGGTCGCCCTCGGGCAGTTCAGCGTCCCTCCGGCCCCGCTACGTGACGGGCGATGACCATCCGCTGGATCTGGTTGGTGCCCTCGACTATCTGAAGGACCTTGGCCTCGCGCATGTAGCGCTCCGTCGGGAAGTCCGCGGTGTAGCCGTATCCGCCGAGGATCTGTACGGCGTCGGTGGTCACGCGCATGGCGGTGTCGGTGCAGTGCAGCTTGGCCATGGCCGCCTGCTTGGCGAACGGCCGGTCGGCGTCCCGCAGCCGGGCCGCCGCCAGATACAGGGCGCGCCCCGCCTCGACCTGGGTGGCCATGTCGGCGAGCATGAAGCGCAGGCCCTGGAAGTCGGCGATCGGACGGCCGAACTGCCGGCGGTCGGTGGCGTAGGCGACCGCCTCGTCCAGCGCCGCCTGGGCCAGACCGATCGCGCAGGCCGCGATGCCCAGTCGGCCGGAGTCGAGCGCGGACAGGGCGATGGCGAAGCCCTGGCCCTCCTCGCCGATGCGGCGCTCGTCGGAGACCCTGACACCGTCGAAGTGCACCTGGGCGGTGGGCGAGCCCTTCATGCCCATCTTCTTCTCCGGCGCAGCGGCGCTCAGGCCCTCCGCGTCGCCGGGCACCAGGAACGCGGTGATCCCGCGCGGGCCCTCCTCGCCGGTGCGGGCCATGACCGTGTAGAAGTCGGCGATGCCGCCGTGCGTGATCCACGCCTTGGTGCCGGTGATCACCCACTCGTCGCCGTCCCGGACCGCCTTCGTCCGCAGCGAGGCCGCGTCCGAGCCCGACGACGGCTCGGAGAGGCAGTACGCGCCGAGCAGCCCGCCTCCGAGCATCGCGGGCAGGTGCTCGACCTGCTGCTGCTTGGTGCCGCGGGCTGCGAGGGCGTACGAGGCCAGGGTGTGCACGCTGACGCCGAGACCGACGGTGAGGCGGGCCGCCGCGAGCTCCTCAAGGACCTGGAGGTAGACCTCGTACGGCTGGTCACCGCCGCCGTACTCGGAGTCGTACGGCAGACCCAGCAGGCCCGATTGCGACAACAGGGTGAACGTCTCTCGCGGGAAGCGTCCGGCGTCCTCCTCCTCGGCCGCCTTGGGCGCGATCTCGCGCTGCGCGATGTCGCGGACGAGCGAGATCAGGTCCCGGGCCTCGTCCGTGGGCAGTTGCCGGTCCACCGGCTGCGGGGCGCGGTCGGGCATGGCGACGCTCTCCTCCCTGTCGGGCGCATCGGCGGACGTGCGCCTTGGGTGGGGCGGCGCCGCCTGGTGTGTCAGGTCCGGCCGATGCGCGCGCTCCCGGGTCTCGGAAGCCGCTGACCAGCGGCTGTGCGCTGTGAGTATGCCCGATCAGCGACCTCTCGTCACCAGTTAACGACCGCTCACTTCAATAAGCCACCCCAGAATTCCCGGCCCGGGAAAATTGGCTCGAACCAGGGGACGATGAGCTAGTCCCCGTGGTCCGTCCTCATGAGCGTCAGGCGTCCCGGCGGGCCGGTGCGGGGGCCGGGTAGGCGGGGTCCAGTTCCTCGATGGCGCGCAGGGCGCCGCCCAGCGTCTTCACCAGGAGCGTGCGCATGGTCTCGCGGGACAGGTCGGGGTGGTCGATCCAGTCCAGGGTGGCGCCCTCGACGCTGCACACCCAGGCGAGCAGGCCCATGCGGGCCAGCGGCGCGACGTCGCTGCGGCCGTACGCCCCCTCGGCGATCGTGGTCACGATCGCCTCGCGCACGCCGTCCCGGATGGCGTGCACCTCGGTGTCGAAGCCGACTCCGCCGCTGACGATGGTGCGGTAGGCGGCCTGGTGGTGCTCGGCGTAGCGCAGATAGCTGTCGATGGTGCGGTGGACGCGGTCCACGGCCGGGATGTCGAGACCGCTCGCGGCGTGGGTGACCAGGCCGGCGACGGAGTCCTGGATGATCGCCAGGTAGTAGCCGCGCTTGGACCGGAAGTAGTAGTAGATCAGGCCCTTGGCGACATGCGCCTGCCGGGCGATGTCGTCCATGGACAGCGCGTCGTAGGACGTGTCGGCGAACAACTTCCGCCCGATGGCGATGAGTTCGGCACGACGAGCCGCGGAACGCTCGGTACCGCGCGCCCGGGGACGGACGGCGGCACCCTGTTGCCTCATATTCAATTCGGACCCTGGTCTCAACGGGCTGCGGGACATCGGCAGTATGTCAGAACAACATCTTGCGCTTCGATGAACAGCCCTTCCCCCGCCGGGCCTTCAGGCCGCAGCGGTCACCGACCTTCAGGCCGCAGCGGTCACCGGCCTTCAGGTCACAGCAGGCCGAGCTGGGTCACGAGCATGGCGATCACCGCGACCAGCACCCAGCCCATGACGTGCTCGAGGATCTTGGGGCCGTCGTCCTGCGGGCCGCCCGTGCGGGTCCGGGAGCGGGCGGCGGTGGCTGTGTGTGTGGTCATGGTGTCTCGCTGAGGTCTGTCGTGCCGGGTGGACTCCCCCCACCGTTCTGTCCACCTTGCCACCGACGGCGGCTTTCGTGGCGGAGACGTTGGTCACAGGCCGCCGCTCAGCACACCCCCACCTCCGCCAGCGCCCTGCGCTGGCGGCGGGACGGACGGTACGGGAAGTACAGGTAGCAGACGCCGCCCGTGCCGGAGACGACCTTGCCGCTCGCGTTGTACCGCTTGGTCCTGAGCCAGATGTTCTCGAACTCCCGCCGCAGGTACACACGCCGTACCGCCGCGTCGCCGGGCGAGGCCGGGTCGTTGGCGATCACGTCCCCCTCGGCGGTGAAGCCGATCACGGTCATCAGGTGGCCCGAGGTGCCGTAACCGGCGCCTGTCAGCTCGGTCTTGAGGAAGGACTGGGACGTTATGGCCGGGATGCCGGCCGCGATCAGCGTTTCGAGGTCGGTGAGCGAGCCGAGCCGGGTGACCACGCCCTGGAGACCCCGGAAGGTGGCCGCGTAGGCGGCGTTGAACGGCCAGTTGCCGCAGCCGGCGTACTGGTAGTCGTAGGTGGAACGGGCCGCGTGGCACACCTGTGGGTCGGTGTAGGACGGGTCCACCCAGGACAGCTGCTCGGGGGTGAGCCGGCCGCCCCAGTACTCGATGATCATCTGCGAGGAGGTGGGGCTGCACCAGGCCTCGCCGCCGTTGTCGTACTCGGGGTACTGGCCCGTGTGGATCTCCTGCGAGTAGCGCGGGACGATCAGCTCCCGGGCCAGGCCGGGCGTGGAGGCCGGGACGGTGAAGCGGTCGGGGATGTCGGAGCCCATGGCACCGAGCCGACGGACGATGGGGGTGAGCGCGGTGCCGGGCTTGCGGTAGAGGGTCAGTCGCAGCCGGTAGGACACCAGGCGCAGGCCGGTGGTGGCGTCGTCGATGGCGAAGGTGTCGGTCCAGATCGTGCTCTTGCCGTCGGTCTGGTCGTCCACCGAGGTCCGCTTGATGTCCTGGTCGCCGGCCGCCCAGCGGCCCATCACGTACCAGGGCGTGCCGGTGCCGTCGGAGTACGTGCCCTCCAGCTCGACCTGGAGCCAGGTGCCCGCCGGGGTGTGGGCGTTCCAGGAGGCGATCGTCTCGGTGGCGGGGACGGAGAGCCGGTGCACCGGCGAGGTCCAGGTGGCGTACTCCCAGGTCGCCGTCGTGCCGGTGTGCGGGTCCGTGTAGTCGGCGCTGCCGACGGGGGTCCCGATCACGAGCCCCGGGCGGGGGCCCGGTGCGGCGCGGGTGCCGTTCGGCGCGCCGCCGCGCCAGTCGGAGTACGAGGTCCAGGCGTGGTAGTCGACGGGGCGGGCAGGGGTGTGGCCGCCCGGGGTGTGGCCGGAGTCCTCGGCGTCGTCCCCCGACGCGGCGACCGCGGGGCCGGCTCCGGAGACCACCGCGGCGGCGACGGCCGCGGCCAGGACGGTTCTGCGGGACGGCTGTTCGGCTGTGCTCATGGGCGGAAGACCCCCAGGCGTCTGGTTTCGGGCGGTCCGATGCACGGCTGTGCGCCAACTATGAAGCAGGCGACATGCCCCTGCCAGCACTTCCGCCCGCGCCACGCCATGAATATTGGTCTCGTCCACTGGCGGTCCCGCGACATTGGAACGGCCCCGGCGTGCGCCTGTGAGGTGCGCGCGCCGGGGCCGGTGGTGCGAGGGTCAGACGAGGTCCATCGCCGCGACCTCGTCCGGGCGGCCGTAGCTGACCGGGCCCTGGAAGCGGCGGCGGGCCGTGGCGAACCACCACACCGTGGCCACCAGCAGGACGACGGCCAGCGCGATCGGCGCGTAGTTGAAGGAGTCGACGGTGATCGGGGAGGCCTGCGGCAGCATGAACAGCACGCTGCTGAGCAGGATCCAGACCACGGCCAGCCAGCCGATCGGGCGGCCCCAGCGGCCCAGGTGCCAGGGCCCGGGCTGGAACTCGTCGCCGAGCCGCAGTCGCAGGAAGATGGGCACGGCGTAGGCGAGAAACAGCCCGACGACGTTGACGCTGACGATCGCCGTGAACGCCGTGTGCGACCACCAGCCCGGCAGCACCAGCACGAGCGAGCAGCCCACCGCCAGCCACACCGCCTTGACCGGTGTACGGGTGCGCGGGGAGACCGAGTGCCACCAGCGGGAGCCGGGCATGGCGCCGTCCCGGGAGAAGGCGAAGATCTGCCGGGTGTTGCTGGTGAGGTTGGCGAGGCCGCAGAACAGCATCGCGCCGATCACGATCAGCAGCAGCGCCTTGGCCCACCCCATGCCGAGACCGTCGATGAGGATCTGGACGGGCGGCGCGGACGAACCCGCCACCTTGGCGTAGTCACCAATGCTGTAGACCAATGCCAGCATCAGGATCAGTCCGGTGATCGCCGAATACCCGATCGAACGGGTGATCCCCTTGGGCGCGTTCACCGTCGCCTGGACGGTTTCCTCGGACATGTGGAAGCTGCCGTCGAAGCCGGTGAAGGTCCAACTGGTCACCAGCAGCCCGAGCATCCCGCCGTAAAGGCCGTTGGTGAAACCGGTGTTGTTCACGAAATGCGTCACGAAGGACGCCGACTGGTGGTGATCCGGCATCACGATCAGTGTGGTCGCGATCACCACGAGTCCGATCAGCAGCCACCACACGGAAATCCGGTTGAGGACGGCGACCAGTTGGACGGTGTAGGTGTTGGCCAGCCCCTGAAGCACGATGATCACGGCCGTGATCAGGACCGTCTGGTGGACGGTGGGCTCGTAGGAGTCCCACTGGAGGGCGATGAAGGCCTGGATGAAGGTCGCCGCCGCGTAGCCCGTGGCGGCGGTGCCGCCGATCTGGCCCACGAAGTTCAGCCAGCCGGTGTACCAGGACCAGGCGCCCTTGTGACGTTTGGCGAGTTTACCGGCGGAGAAATACAGCGCCCCGCTCGTCGGATAGGCCGAGGCCACCTCGGCCATGGCCGCGCCGATGAAGAGCACCATTATCGAGACGCCGATCCAGCCGAACACCAGAATACGGGGGCCGCCCGCATTCATTCCGTAGCCGAAGGACGAGAAAATTCCCGAGATGATATTGATGATGGTGAAAGAGATCGCGAAATTGTCGAACGCCTGGAAACGGCGGGTGAGTTTCCGCGGATAACCCATCGCGTGCAGGGTCGCGTCGTCGTCGAGCGCGACCGGGTCCTCTCCCCCGCGGGCTGTCGCCCGTGGGGTCGATATCCGTTCTGACACAGATCGACCTTTCTCTGGGTAGGGGACGAGCAGGAAGTCGGACGGTCAGGCGGGCCCCGGCACCGGCAGGCCGCAGACGCGCCGGGCCCGGGAGAGCTGCTCCTCGGGGTCGCCGAAGGCGCTCCAGGGCATGCGGGAGGCGTAGGGGCCCATCGCCGTGAAGACCGCCCGGGCCTCGAACTCGCGCTGGGCCATGACCAGCGCGTGTGCGAGGTAGGCCAGGTCGAGCACCGGGGTGTGGCGGTAACCGGCCACCGTGGGCAGCCAGTTGTGGTAGATCGCGAGTGCCGTGGAGCGCCACTGGGGCTGCTCCCAGACGCGGTCGGCGAGCAGCTGGGTCGGGTTGTAGCTCTCCACCAGGGCGACCAGGGGCAGCAGCCGCAGCGGGGAGTCGGCGGGCGCCCGCTGGCTGAGGAAGGCGGCCACGTCCCAGGCGGCGTTGACCGAGCCGCCGTACCGCGTGAAGAAGAAGGACAGGAAGCGGTGGTGGGCCTCGCGGTGCCACGGGTCGAGGGACAGCACGTGCGCGAACAGCCGCCAGGGGCCGGGCGGGGCGGTGAGCAGCCCGTGCGGCGCGGGGTCGCGCAGCCGGTGCAGCCGGGTCATGGCCAGCTTGGCGACCCAGGGTGTGGGGTCGGCCGGGACCAGGGCGGCGGCCCGGTCGCAGGCGGCCAGCGCGATCCGTTCCAGGGCCTCGGCCCGCTCGTCCCGGGCGTCGGCGGCCCTGAGCGCCCGCTGCACGGCCACCCGCGCCCACATCAGTGCGGCTTCGGGCGTCGGCTCCTCGGCAAGCCAGCGCTCCACCAGGTCGGTGCCGGCGGCCTCGGAGGCCAGGACGAGGGAGCGGTGGGCCCGCAGACCGAAGTCCGTGCCCGTCTCGGCCAGGGCTTCGTGGGCACTTCGATAACGTCCGGCGCGCACATCGACGCATACGCTCGCGAGCACGCGGTCGTCGGCCGCCGGATGCCACACATACTGCCCTTCGAATAACTCCGCGGCCATCTACCCCTGTCCGTCCCCGTACGACGCATCGCAGTTGCGCAGGAGGCACCTTACTCAGCGGCGGGCACAGCGGGAACGCCGAATTCGACATATCGGTCAGCAGATTCGGTATTAATCGGCGAGATTGACTGGCCGCCAGCCGATGGTTCAAGGTGCGACCTTTTTGCGGACCGCCGGCACTGCCGCTATGGGCTGCTACTAGAATGTTTCCGGAAAACCCCCCACACCGCACCACACCTCAGGAATCACCATTCACGACCTCGCCTCCCGGCTGCGCGCACTGCCTCCCTCCTGCGGGCCGGTCCGCATCGTCGGCGTCGACGGGCACGCCGGTTCCGGCAAGTCCACGTTCGCCGGACGGCTGGCCGCCGCGCTGGGCGGGGCGCCGGTGCTGCATCTGGACGACATCGCCACCCACGAGGAACTCTTCGACTGGACCGGGCGTCTGCTCGCCCAGGTGATCGAGCCGCTCGGCCGCGGTGAGACCGCGCACTACACGCCGTACGACTGGCGCGCCCGGCACTTCGGCCCGCCCCGCGCGCTGCCGCCCGCGCCCGTGCTCCTCGTCGAAGGGGTCGGCGCCGGCCGCCGCGCCCTGCGCCCGCACCTCGCGCGACTGTTGTGGATGGAACTGCCCCGGAAGGACTCCTGGACGAGAGGACGACTGCGGGACGGGGCGGAGCAGCGGGACTTCTGGGCCGGATGGGTCGGGGCGGAGCGCGCGCACTTCGCCGCCGACCCCTCGCGGCCGTACGCCGATCTGCTGGTACGGCAGTCACAGGAGGGGTATGAGGTGCTGCCGGGACCTGCCGTGACTCCTGGACCGGACCAAGATGTCACCCAGGGTGACGGACCGTCCGCAGTGTGCTGAAGTTGTGAAGACCCTCGTCTGGGAACTTGTTCGAGTGCCTCAACTCGGCTTGACCGGGGGGCCGTACAGGTCTTACGTTCTCAATGTGCGGCCATTCGGAGCCGCCCACCTACGCGAAGCCCCCGGTTGTTCCCCCGTGATCGGGGGCTTCGTTCTGCCCGCGGCCCGTTTTCCGGGCGCCGTGCGCCGCCATTCACTCACCCAGGGTCACCATTCTTGTGTGCGCCCCGTCTGCTCCCACCTCGTCGAACGGCTCGTGCCGCACCCTTCGGCGGGGGGATGCCACGCGGGTACGATGCCCTCGGTGCGACCATCGAACTGCTGCTTCGCGCACCTGCAACTCCGGTCCGCGGTAAAGCGGTTCGACCAAGGCTGCCGCCGGGCGAGGGTCCGGTGGTGAACCTACGGGGGCACGGTTTGTGGGGGACGTGATGGACTTCGGCACGCGGGGCCCCGAGGCCCCGGCCGACCTCGCCTGGCTGCGAGGTGTGGACGCCTACACCATGGGGGCCTATCCGCAGGCGGAGGAGGAGTTCCGCATCGCGGTGCGGATGGATCCCGGGATGGCCGACGGCTGGCTCGGGCTGCACGCGCTGCGCGTCGACACGACGACCGCCCTGCTCAGGATGTACCGGCACCGGGACCGCTTCGGGGAGCAGCGCGCCCGGCACCGCCGCGCCCTCAACTCCTGGTACTGGTTGGGCTGGTGGGTGCAGCCGGTGCTCGAGAGCCCGCGCGACCTGCTGCTCGCGCACGCCTCGCACTGGCTGGACGGCCGCCACGTCCCGGAGCTGGACCGGGCCCTCGCCGGGCTGCCGCCGGTGGACACCGACCCGCAGGTCCGCTTCCTGCACGCCTGCCGCGCCTACCTGGTCAAGGACTGGGAACAGCTGGTCCGGCACACCGACCCGCTGCTCGACGACCCCCTGCTCGGTATCGAGACGGGCCTGTTCGGCGGCATGGCCCGGGTCCGTCTGGAGATGTACGGGCAGGCCGAGCCGCTGCTGTCGGCGGCCCTCATGCGCTGCCGCAGCGAGCAGCCGCAGCGCAAGGAGCTCAGGTACTGGCTGGCCCGGGCGCACGAGGGCACCGGCCGCAGCGCCGCCGCGCTCCCCCTGTACCGGGCGGTGCACCGCGTGGATCCGGCCTTCATGGACACCGCCGCCCGGCTCGCCGCCATAGCCGAGGGCGACGGGTACGACGACGCGGTCGACCTCGCGGCGATCACACTCACCGGAGTCGGCCAGGACACCGTCGACGGCCCCGACGTGCTCGACCCGCTCTTCGGGACGGAGGGCCGCGACCTGCGGCTGACGGACGCCGACCTGCCGCCGGCCGGTGCGATGCCGTCGGTGACCGATCCGGCGGTGCGCGCCAAGACCGCCATGCCGTCCTCGCCGCTGCCCGCCGGGCCCACCGACCCCGCGTTGCTGGAGGAGGCGCTCACCGAGCTGGAGCGCATGGTGGGACTGGAGCCCGTGAAGCGCCAAGTCAAGGCGTTGTCGGCGCAGTTGAACATGGCCCGGCTGCGGGCCGGGCAGGGGCTGCCGGTCCAGCCGCCGAAACGGCACTTCGTCTTCTCCGGCCCCTCGGGCACCGGCAAGACCACCGTCGCCCGCATCCTCGGCCGGGTCTTCTACGCCCTCGGCCTGCTCGGCGGCGACCATCTCGTGGAGGCGCAGCGGGCCGACCTGGTCGGGGAGTACCTGGGCCAGACGGCCGTGAAGGCCAACGAGCTGATCGACTCCGCGATCGGCGGGGTGCTGTTCGTCGACGAGGCGTACTCGCTGTCCAACTCGGGTTACGGCAAGGGCGACGCGTACGGCGACGAGGCCCTTCAGGTGCTGCTCAAGCGGGCCGAGGACAACCGCGACCACCTGGTGGTGATCCTGGCCGGCTATCCGGAGGGCATGGACCGGCTGCTGGCCGCCAATCCGGGGCTGTCCTCCCGCTTCACCACCCGCGTCGATTTCCCCTCCTACCGGCCCCTCGAACTCACCTCGATCGGCGAGGTGCTCGCCGCGGAGAACGGCGACGTCTGGGACGAGGAGGCACTGGACGAGCTGCGGTCGATCGCCGGGCATGTCGTCGAGCAGGGGTGGATCGACGAACTGGGGAACGGGCGGTTCCTGCGGACGCTGTACGAGAAGAGCTGCGCGTACCGGGATCTGCGGTTGTCCACGTATCCGGGGACGCTGACCCGGGACGACCTGGCTACGTTGCGGCTTCCCGACCTGATGCAGGCGTACGGCGAGGTGCTGTCGGGGCGGGGGCCGCAGGATCCGTCGGCCATGTGACCCACTGGGCGCAGCGTCACCCCGCCAGCGCGGGCAAGCGAAACCTCTCGCCCGCGCCGGCACCGGTCACTGCTAACTCGCCAGCGCCTCCTCCGGCTCCCCGTTCACCCGCGGCTCGCTCACCCTGGGCTGTGGGGCTTCCCGGTGGGCCGGGTCGCGTACCTCGCCGACCAGCAGTTCCAGCACGTCCTCCAGCGCGACCAGGCCGAGCACCTTGCCGGAGGCGTCCGCCACCTGGGCCAGGTGGGTGGCCGCGCGCCGCATCACCGTGAGCGCGTCGTCGAGCGGCAGCTCGGCCCGCAGGGTCGTCATCGGGTGCCAGATGTGCTGCGGCACGGCCCGGTCCGACTCCTCCAGGTCGAGTACGTCCTTCACGTGCAGATAGCCCATGAAGGCGCCGGTCTCCGCCGCGACCGGGAAGCGGGAGTAGCCGGTGCGCGCGGTCAGCTCGACGATCTGTCCCGGAGTGACCGAAGGAGTCACCGTCACCAGCGACTCGCGGCCCAGCAGCACATCGGTGACCGGGCGCGAGCCCAGTTCCAGCGCGTCCTCCAGGCGCTCCTGCTCCTCGGGGTCGAGGAGGCCCGCCTGGCCGGAGTCCTCCAGCAGGCGGTTGAGCTGCTCGCTGGTGACGACGGCCTCGACCTCGTCCTTGGGCTCGACGCGGAAGAGCCGCAGGATGCCCCGGGCACAGGCGCCGAGGGCCACGGTGATGGGCCGGCACAGACGGGCGAAGGCGACCAGACCGGGGCTGAGCCACAGCGCGGCCTTCTCCGGGGCGGCCATCGCGAGGTTCTTCGGGACCATCTCGCCGATGACGAGGTGGAAGAAGACGACGGCGGCGAGGGCGATGACGTACCCGAGCGGGTGGATCGTCCCCTCCGGCAGGTGGATCCACTCGAACACCGGCTCGAGCAGGTGCGCCACCGTCGGTTCGGCGACCGCGCCCAGGGTCAGCGAGCAGACGGTGATGCCGAACTGGGCGGCGGCCATCATCTGCGGCAGCCGCTCCAGGCCGTACAGCACCTGGCGGGAACGCGCGGTGCCCAGCGGCTCGATCTGGCTGCGGCGTACGGAGACGAGGGCGAACTCGGCGCCGACGAAGAAGCCGTTGGCGAGCACGAGCAGCCCGGCGAAGACCAGTTGCAGGACGCTCATCGGGCGGCCTCCATGACGTTCACCGCGGGGGCCGTGCGCACCAGGCGGACCCGCTCGGCGCGGTAGTGGCCGACCCGGCGCACGGAGAGCCGCCAGCCGGGCAGTTCCGCCTTGTCGCCGGGGGCCGGGATGCGGCCGAGCAGGTCGGCGACCAGGCCCGCGACGGTCTCGTACGGGCCCTCGGGCACGTCGAGGCCTATGCGCTGGAGGATGTCCACGCGGCAGCTGCCGTCGACGTCCCAGGCGGGATTGCCGTCCTCGGGCGGGACTGCGGCGAGCTGCGGCACCAGCTGGCCGTCGTGCTCGTCGCGGACCTCACCGACCAGTTCCTCGACGATGTCCTCCAGGGTGACGACGCCCGCGGTGCCGCCGTACTCGTCGACGACGACCGCGATGGGCTGCTCGCTGCGCAGCCGGGCCAGCAGGGGCTGGACGGGCAGCGTCTCGGGGACGAGCAGCGCCGGGCGGGCGATGCTGCCGACGGGGGTGCGCAGCCGGTCGTGCACGGGGACGGCCAGCGCGTCCTTGAGGTGGGCCATGCCGACGATCTCGTCGATCTTCTCCCGGTAGACGGGGAAGCGGGACAGGCCGGTGGCGCGGGTGAGGTTGACCACGTCCTCGGCGGTGGCCGAGGACTGGAGGGCGCTGACCTTCACGCGCGGGGTCATGACGTGCTGCGCGGTCAGCTCGCCCAGCGACAGGGTGCGGACGAACAGATCGGCGGTGTCCTGCTCCAGGGCGCCGGCCTGGGCGGAGTGGCGGGCGAGGGAGACGAGTTCGCCGGGGGTGCGGGCGGAGGCCAGCTCCTCGGCGGGCTCGACGCCCAGGGCCCGTACGAGCCGGTTGGCGACTGTGTTGAGCGCGGCGATCACCGGTCGGAACAGGCGGGCGAAGTGGTGCTGCGGGCCGGCCACGAACCGCGCGACCTGCAAGGGCTTGGACACCGCCCAGTTCTTGGGTACGAGTTCGCCGATCACCATCTGGATCGCCGAGGCGAGCAGCATGCCGGCGACCACGGCGACACCGGAGACGGCGCCCCCGGGGATGCCGACCGCCGCGAAGGGGCCGTGCAGCAACTCGGCCAGGGCCGGTTCGGCGAGCATGCCGACGACGAGGGAGGTGATGGTGATGCCGAGCTGGGTGCCGGAGAGCTGGAAGGACAGCTCCTTGAGCGACTCGACGACCGTACGCGCGCGTTTGTCGCCGTCGGCGGCGGCCTGCTCGGCTTCGGGGCGCTCGACCGTCACCAGGCCGAACTCGGCCGCGACGAAGAACCCGTTCGCGAGGATCAGCAGGAACGCCGCTCCGAGGAGCAGCAGGGGGGTGGTCATGATGCCGCCGCCTCCCCGGTATGTCGGGAGGGGGCGGCGCAGGTACTACAGGACGATCCGTCCATCGCCGGAGGGAGTCACTCCTCGGGTAGCAGGAACCCCTGTGCGCCGGGCGGCACGCAGGGGTGGGGGCGCAGCGAAAACGCCTCCGTCACCAGATTAATCAAGACACGGGCCGATACGGCAGGGTCGAGCTCCCCGAGTCAGCCCTGATCTTCAGTGACGTGGGCCGTCGAGCGGGCCTCGGCGAGCGCCCGGAGGGTACGCGCGTCGGCGATGGCACGCTGCTTGGCGATGCCCGGCTGGATGCCGAGCGCGGGCAGGCTGGTGCCGTCGCTGAGGTTGAGGAACACCCAGGGATCGCCCGGACGGAGGTTCACCTGGAGGATTTCCGCCCAGTCCAGGCGCCGTTTGCTCGCGATGTTGACCACGGTGACGCCGGTGTCGTCGGCGACGACCTTCACCCGGGCGAGCTGGGCCAGCACGCCGAAGAGGAGCGCGCCGGTGAGGACGAAGCTGAGCCGCTCCCCCGGACCGAGGTGCTCCAGCAGCATCGCGATCCCCGAGATCACCACGAAGATCGCCAATCCCGCGGTGAGCAGGATCACGCGGGTGTGTCCCGGCCGGAAGGTGACGGGAAGGTCGGGAAGGTCGGACATCTCTGCTTACCCCTGCTTGCCTCTCCTGCCGGTCAGAGACGGCAGGCGTGGATCGCGGTGGTCAGGATGGCCCGGGCGCCGATCTCGTACAGGTCGTCCATGATCCGCTGGGCCTCCTTGGCCGGGACCATGGCACGGACGGCGACCCAGCCCTCGTTGTGCAGCGGGGAGACGGTCGGGGACTCCAGGCCCGGCGTGAGCGCGACGGCCTTCTCGAGCTGCTCTACGCGGCAGTCGTAGTCCATCATCACGTAGGTCCGCGCCACCAGGACGCCCTGGAGGCGGCGCAGGAACTGCTGCACCTTGGGCTCTTCGCTGTCGGAGCCGGCCCGGCGGATGACGATCGCCTCGGACTTCATGATCGGCTCGCCGAAGACCTCGAGGCCCGCGTTGCGCAGGCTGGTGCCCGTTTCGACGACGTCCGCGATGACTTCGGCCACGCCCAGCTCGATCGCGGTCTCCACGGCACCGTCGAGGTGGACGACGGAGGCGTCGACGCCGCTGTCAGCGAGGTGCTTGGCGACGATGCCCTCGTAGGAGGTGGCGACCGTCCTGCCCGTCAGGTCCTCGATGCCGTTCGCGGTGCCCGGCTTGGAGGCGAAGCGGAAGGTGGAGCGGGCGAAGCCGAGCGGGAGGATCTCCTCGGCGTTGGCGCCGGAGTCGATCAGCAGGTCGCGGCCGGTGATGCCGATGTCGAGGCGGCCGGAGGAGACGTAGATCGCGATGTCGCGGGGGCGGAGGTAGAAGAACTCGACCTCGTTCTCCGGGTCGACGATGCGCAGTTCCTTGGACTCGCGGCGCTGCTGGTAGCCGGCCTCATGCAGCATCTCCGCCGCAGGGCCGGACAGTGAACCCTTGTTGGGGACGGCGATGCGCAGCATGAGGTCGGCTTCCTTTGCTCGTTCTGTTCGGACAGGTGTGCGGTGCGGCTCAGAGGTGGGCGTAGACCTCGTCCAGGGAGATCCCGCGGGCGACCATCATCACCTGGACGTGGTAGAGCAGCTGCGAGATCTCCTCGGCGGCCGCCTCCTTGCCCTCGTACTCGGCGGCCATCCAGACCTCGGCGGCCTCCTCGACGACCTTCTTGCCGATGGCATGGACACCCTTGCCGACCAGCTCTGCGGTGCGGGAGGTGGCGGGGTCGCCGTGGGCGGCCTTGTGCTGGAGCTCGGTGAAGAGCTCCTCGAACGTCTTCTTGGACATGGTGGCGCCCACTCTACGCGGTGTGCCGCACGACCTAGTGCCACGGTTCAGATACTGAGCGAAGCGTGACCGCGGTCGCCACCGCGGCGGTCACGGCCTCGTGCCCCTTGTCCTCGTTCGAGCCGGCGAGACCGGCCCGGTCCAGAGCCTGCTCCTCGGTGTCGCAGGTCAGCACGCCGAAGCCGATGGGGACTCCGGTCTCCACGGAGACCTGGGTGAGGCCCTGGGTGACGCCCTGGCACACATAGTCGAAGTGGGGGGTGCCGCCGCGGATGACGACACCGAGGGCGACGACCGCGTCGTAGCCGCGTCCGGCCAGGACCTTCGCGGCCACCGGAAGCTCGAAGCTGCCGGGGACCCGGATCAGCGTGGGCTCGTCGATCCCCAGCTCACCGAGGGCGCGCAGGGCGCCGTCGACCAGACCGTCCATCACCTTGTCGTGCCACTGCGCCGCGACGACCGCGACCCTGAGGTCGCTCGCGTTGCGTACGGACAGTTCCGGTGCACCCTTGCCGCTCACGTCTCTCCTAAGTGCTTTCTCTTACTGGTTGCCACAGGTGGCCGCGGACGCGGCCACAGATGCTGCCGCGGACGCGGCCGTGGAGGCCGGCACGGCGGGCGTGTCCAGCCAGGGCAGGTCGTGGCCCATCCGGTCGCGCTTGGTGCGCAGGTAGCGGAGGTTGTGTTCGCCCGCCTGTACGGGCATCGGCTCGCGGCCGGTGACCTTGAGGCCGTGGCGCAGCAGCGCCTCGGTCTTCTCGGGGTTGTTGGTCATCAGGCGCAGGCTGCGGACGCCGAGGTCCGTGAGGATCTGCGCGCCGGCGCCGTAGTCGCGGGCGTCGGCGGGCAGGCCGAGTTCGAGGTTGGCGTCGAGGGTGTCGTGCCCCTGTTCCTGGAGCTCGTACGCCCGCAGCTTGGACAGCAGCCCGATGCCGCGGCCCTCGTGCCCGCGCAGATAGACCACGACTCCCCGGCCCTCGGCCTGGATCCGCTCGAGCGAGGTGTCCAGCTGGGGGCCGCAGTCGCAGCGCAGGGAGCCGAACACGTCGCCGGTGAGGCATTCGGAGTGGATCCGGACCAGGACGTCCTCGCCGTCGCGGAGGTCGCCGTGGACCAGGGCGACGTGCTCGACGCCGTCGACGGCGGAGCGGTAGCCGTACGCGGTGAAGGTGCCGTGGGCGGTGGGCAGCCGGGTCTCGGCCTCGCGCCGGACGGTGGGCTCGGAGCTGCGGCGGTAGGTGATCAGGTCCTCGATGGAGATGATCGTCAGACCGTGCTTGCGGGCGAACGGGATCAGCTCGGGCAGCCGGAGCATACGGCCGTCCTCGCCGGCGATCTCGACGATGGCGCCGGCCGGGCGGAGCCCCGCGAGCCGGGCGAGGTCGACGGCGGCCTCGGTGTGGCCGTCGCGGACCAGGACGCCACCGGGCCTGGCGCGCAGCGGGAAGACGTGGCCGGGGCGGACGAAGTCGGTGGGTCCGGCGTCGCCGCTCGCCAGCAGCTGGAGCGTGGTGGCCCGGTCGGAGGCGGAGATGCCGGTGGTCACGCCGTGCGCGGCGGAGGCGTCCACGGAGACGGTGAACGCCGTCTTCATCGACTCGGTGTTGTCATCGACCATCTGGGGCAGCCGCAGCCGGTCCAGCTCCTCGCCCTCCATGGGGGCGCAGATCAGTCCGCGGCACTCGCTCATCATGAAGGCGACGATCTCGGGCGTCGCCTTCTCGGCGGCGACGACGAGGTCGCCCTCGTTCTCCCGGTCCTCGTCGTCGACGACCACGACCGGACGCCCGGCCGCGATGTCGGCGATGGCCTGCTCGACCGGGTCGAGCGCGAAGTCCTCGAAGCCGTCCGTGCTGTACAGGATCGGTGCCGCTGTCATGCGGGTGCTCCTTCCAGAGCGGGCCGCGAGCCCTGGCGGGAGCGCAGCCACCAGTCGCGCATGCCCCACAGGACGAGCGCGCCGTAGATGACGTAGACGAAGCCGGAGAAGGCGTAGCCGTTGGCGAAGTTCAGGGGCACGCCGACGAGGTCGACGAGGAGCCAGGCGAACCAGAACTCGACCATGCCGCGCGCCTGGGCGTACATGGCGACGATGGTGCCGACGAAGATGTAGGCGTCCGGCCAGGGGTCCCAGGACAGGGACGGGTAGGCCTTGAAGAGCAGGGCGACCGCGACCGTGCCGACGGCGGCGGCGCCGAGCATGGCGGCGCGCTCGGGCCAGGTGGCGAAGCGCGGGACGATGTGACCGTCGCCGCCGTCTTCGGCCCGGCCCTTGTTGCGGTTCCACTGCCACCAGCCGTACAAGGCGACCGCCATGACCACGGCCTGCTTGCCGGCGCTTCCGGTCAGATGACCGTAGAAGGCTCCGAAGAGGACGAGACCGGACAGGAACTGGACCGGCCAGGTCCACAGCGAGCGTCGCCAGCCGAGTGCCAGGGCGATCAGGCCGAGGATGTTGCCGATCATGTCCGACCAGAGGATGTGCTGGCCGAGGAGGGTGAACGCCTCGGAGTTCAGCCCGTTCACCGCCCGGCCCCCTGACCCGCCGCCAGCAGTCGCTCGACGTACTTGGCGACGATGTCGACCTCGAGGTTGACCGGGTCGCCGGGCTGCTTGAGGCCGAGCGTGGTCAGGGCGAGGGTGGTGGGGATGAGGCTGACGGTGAAGTAGTCCGGGCCGGCGTCCACGACGGTGAGGCTGATGCCGTCGACGGTGATGGAGCCCTTCTCCACGACGTAGCGCGAGAGGTCCGCGGGGAGCGAGATCTTGATGATCTCCCAGTTGTCGGAGGGCTTGCGCTCCAGGACCTGTCCGGTTCCGTCGACGTGCCCCTGCACGATGTGGCCGCCGAGGCGGGCGCCCACCGCGGTGGGGCGCTCGAGGTTCACCCGGGATCCGGCGGAGAGGGCGCCCAGGCTGGAGCGGTCGAGGGTCTCGGCCATGACGTCGGCGGTGAACTCGTCGCCCTCGTGGTCGACGACGGTGAGACAGACTCCGTTGACGGCGATGGAGTCGCCGTGCTTCGCACCCTCGGTCACGACGGGGCCGCGCAGCCGGAAGCGGGAGGCGTCGCCGAGGTTCTCGACGGCGGTGACCTCACCCAGCTCTTCGACGATTCCGGTGAACACTTCCCGGGTCCTCCTGCCTCATTCGGGCACGGACTCCGGGGCTGTCGATGACGACAGAATGAACGGTCGAGCACACCGGGAACGCCTACGCCGGACGGGACCCGCCCGTTACGGACGAGCCCAGACGGCGGCGCGCACACGTGCATGCCCGCCCGCCGCGCACTGCCTCCCATCCGGACTTTAACCGTCGGTCCAGGAATTTCACCTGGTCAACCGGTCGCTGGAAGCGACCGGGTCGCGGACTGTAACCGCCGGTTCGGACTTTCACCGACCCCGGAGTGCGCTGCTTCTGGTACAGGGCCAGTCTGCCACGCCCGACCGTCACCCATGCGGGTGATCAATGTGGAGTGGCTCACAGGCCACCGAACCGCTGTCGGTCCATACTATTGACGCTCTGGTCTAGTCCTTTTAGGGTTCGGTCGGGCCCGGCGGTGGTGACGACGGCCCTTGCCCGCCGCCGGGTCGCGCTCTGGCAGGGTGGCCGTATGACCGCATCGTTCACCGACGTGTTCGAAGCCCACCGCCCGCGATTGTTCGGCCTGGCCTACCGGATGCTCGGCTCGGCCGAGGAGGCCGAGGACACGGTCCAGGACGCCTATCTGCGCTACAGCCGTGCCGACCGCGCGGACATCGAGCATCCGGCGGCCTGGCTGGCCAAGGTCGTCACCAACCTCTGCCTCACCCGGCTCACTTCGGCCCGGGCACGGCGCGAGCAGTACGTGGGCCCCTGGCTGCCGGAGCCGGTGGCCACCTCCGACGGCACTCTGGGACCGCTGGAGTCCGCGGAGCGGCGGGACGACCTGTCGATGGCGCTGATGGTCATGCTGGAGCGGCTGACGCCGACCGAGCGGGCGGTGTACGTACTGCGGGAGGCGTTCGGATACGGACACCGGGAGATCGCCGGCGTGCTGGACCTGAGCGAGGCCAACTGCCGCCAGCTCTACCGGCGGGCGGCGCACCGGGTGGCCGTGCCGGAGGACCGCTTCCAGCCCTCGCCCGAGCGCCGGGAGGAACTCGTCTCCTCGTTCGTCGCCGCGGCCCGCGACGGCGATCTGGCCGGGCTGGAGAAACTGCTCGCGGCCGATGTGACCTGGTGGAGCGACGGGGGCGGCAAGGTCAGGGCCGCCCTGCGGCCGATCGAGGGACGGGAGAAGGTCCTCCGCTTCCTGGCCGGCATCACCCGACGGTCCCCCGGGGGCACCGAGCTCACGGTGGCCGAGGTCAACGGCGACAGCGCGCTGGCCGTCTGGGCGGGCGACCTGCTCATCGGCACGGTCTCCTTCGAGTTCCACGACGGACTCGTCACGCAGATGCAGGCCATTCTGAACCCGGACAAGCTGCTCTTCGTACGGCGTCAGCTGGCGCGCTCGTGAAGTACGCCGCCGAGGGCTGTCACGTCGTACGGGGGTCGCGTGGTCTCAGCTGCTGAGGGGCGCCCCACCCGGCGGCGTCCGGTGTCCGGAAGAACGGAAGACAGCATGACCACGATCCTGGTGACCGGCGGTACCGGAACCCTGGGCCGGCCCGTCACGGAGCGGCTGCGGGCGGACGGGCACGAGGTGCGGGTGCTCAGCCGCCGCGCCCAGCCGTACGCCGTCGATCTGCGCGAAGGCGGGCGGGGACTGGACGCGGCCGTGGCGGGCGCCGACACCGTCGTGCACTGCGCGAGCACGCCGCGCGGCGGTGACGAGCGGGCGGCGGCGAACCTGATCGCGGCGGCCCGCCGGACGGGGGTGGGTCATCTTGTGTACATCTCCATCGTGGGCGTCGACCGGGTGCCGCTCGGCTACTACAAGGCGAAGCTCGCCGTCGAACGGCTGATCGAGGAGTCGGGTCTGGGCTGGACCGTGCTCCGGACGACGCAGTTCCACGACCTGGTCGCGCAACTGCTCGAGACGCTGGCCAAGCCGCCCGTGCTGCTTCTCCCCTCCGGGGTCTCCGACCAGCCGATCGAGGTGGCGGAAGTCGCCGCGCGCCTGGCTGAGTTGGCGGCCGGGGCACCAGCGGGGCGGGTGTCCGACATGGGCGGCCCCGAGGTGCGCTCGTTCCAGTCGCTGGCCCGCGCCTACCTGAAGGCGACGGGCCGGCGACGCCCCACCATGAACCTCTCCCTCCCCGGCAAGACCTTCCACGCCTTCCGCGAGGGTGGCCACCTCACACCACAGGGAGCGGTGGGCAAGGGCACGTTCGAGGAGTACCTGGGGCGGCGGTTCGCGGACGGCTCGGCGGGCTAGGGCGCGCGCCGTCGGCTTGGATTCGGCGGAGCCTCGGCGGGCTGGGGCGCCCGCGGTTGGCATCCAGGCGGGCGCGGATCGGGGGGCCGGCCTTCTCACGGCGCGCACGCGGGGGCCGGCCGGCGGTCCAGCACTCCGGTGGTACGAGGCTGGAGTCGCTCAGTGATCGGGCCTGAGATGGCCACGTCCGGCGTGCTCGGCCCTGCTTGCGGTCCGGTGCCCCGCGCGGCGCGGCTCCGCGGTGAGCCGCGCCGGGGAGCGGCTCCACGGACCCGCACTCCGGCGGTGAGCGCGCGGGCCCCGCACGGGGAACCACCGCTGCTGACTCCCCGTCCGGGACAGACCCGGCACGCCGACGCTCCCGGTCGCCACCATCCGAGACGCCCCGGCGGGCCGGCACCGGCGGGTGCCCCGGTGCCGTGCCGAGCCCGGCGGGCTACCGCCCCGGCGGTGCGAACAGTTCGTCCTGGGCGCGTTCCCGGGCCGTCAGCAGGGCCCCGCGGAGTACCGCCGTGCCGCCCAGGCCGCTCGCGCGCACCACGGTGGGCAGGGGTGACATCCGGCCGATGTGTTCCGCCACGCGCGCGGCGAGCGCCTCGCCCCCGGCCTGGCCGACCTCGCCGCCGAGGACCACGCACCCCGGGTCCAGGATGGCGACGACGGAGGCGACGCCGAGGGCGATACGGCCGGCAAGGGCGTCGAGGAAAGGGCCGGCTGCCGGAGGTCCGTCCCGGCCGACGGCCGCCGCCTCCCGTACCGCGCCGGCCGCGCCGGCCTCCTCCTCGCCGGTCCCCGACAGCCCGTACTCCCCTGCCAGTTCGGCGACGGCCGCCGCCCCGACCAGGGAGTGGAAGCCGCCCGAGCAGTCGGTCGCCGTGGGCAGCACGGCCGTGCCCGGGACCGGCAGGAAGCCGATCTCGCCCGTGCCGCCGGAGGCGCCCCGGCGGAGGGTGCCGTCGAGGACGACGGCCGCGCCGGGGCTGTGGCCGAGCCAGAGCAGGACGAAGGTGTCCCGGTCCCGGGCGGCACCCTCCCGCTGCTCGGCCAGGGCGGCGAGGTTGGTCTCGTTCTCGACGCTGACGCGGGCCTCCGGAAAGCCCTCCTGGAGCGCGGCGACCAGACTGCGGTGCCAGCCGGGCAGCCCCGCCGAGTTCCGCAGTTCACCCGTACCGGGGTCGATCAGACCGGGCGCGCCGATGCCGACGGTGTGCAGCCGGTCGGCCCCGGCCTCCTTCACCGCCCGCTCCACCAGCGCCACCGCCTGCTCCACCGCCTGCTCTTCGACCGGTCCGGTCCCGGCGTCCCCGCCGATCGGCACGGAGGCCTCGGCGAGCACCCGGCCGAGCAGGTCGGACACCAGCACGGAGACGCTCTCGGTGCGGACGTCGAGCGCCGCCAGGTGGGCCCGGTCGGCGACGATGCCGTACAGCCGGGCGTTCGGGCCCCGGCGCTGTTCGCCCGACTCCCCGACCACCGTGATCAGGCCGGAGGCCGTGAGGCGTTCGACGAGGTCGGCGACCGTCGGCCGGGACAGTCCGGTCAGCTGCTTCAACTGCCCCGCCGTCAGCGGGCCTTCCTGCTGAAGCAGCCGCAGGGCGAGCCGGTCGTTGATGGCCCGGGCGGTGCTCGGTGATGCGGGCATGACCGGAATCCTCCCAGATCCGCGGGATCGGATGGCGTGGAAAGCCGCTATCTATCAGGCAGGGACCCTGATAGTTTACGGCGGTGCAATGGCGGGGTGCGTCCGACCAGGGAGGGATCGGAACATGAGTCACGTGACCAGCGCTGTCACCGAGCAGGACGACCGGCGAACGGCCAGGCGCGCCCGGTACGCCGTGGCGGCCGTCTTCGCCGTGCACGGCGCCGTCACCGGTTCCTTCGCCACCCGCGTGCCCTGGATCCAGGACCACGCCTCGCTGAGCACGGGGCAGCTCGGGTTCGCGCTGGCCTTCACGGCGTTCGGCGCCTCCTGCGCGATGCCGCTGGCCGGCCGGATCAGCCACCGCTTCGGCAGCCGTACCGCGCTGCGCGGCCTGATCGCGCTGTGGACACTGGCCCTGATCCTGCCGTCCCTCGCCCCCAACCTGTACACGCTGTGCCTGGCGATGTTCGTCTACGGAGCGACCGCCGGCACGGCCGACGTCGCGATGAACGCCCTCGGCGTGGAGGTGGAGCGCCGGCTGGACAAGTCGATCATGTCCGGGCTGCACGGCATGTGGAGTGCCGGCGCCCTGGTCGGCTCGGCCGCCGGCACGCTCGCCGCGCACCTCGGCTCGGACGCCCGCCTGCACTTCGCGTCCGCTTCGGTCACGCTCACGCTGCTCGGCGTGCTGGCGTGCGGCTGGGTGCTGGACGTGCAGCCCGCCGAGGACGAGGAGCCCCCGCCGCGGTTCGCGCTGCCGCCCAGGTCGGCGCTGCTGATCGGCGCGGTGGGCTTCTGCGCGGTGTTCGCGGAGGGCGCGAGCCTCGACTGGTCGGCGGTCTTCCTGCGCGACCGGCTGGACAGCTCGGCCGGTCTGGCGGCGGCGTCGACGACCGGGTTCATGCTGACCATGGCGGTGGCCCGGATCGCCGGGGACGCGGTGGTCAACCGCTTCGGGGCGGTCCGCACGGTCCGCGCCGGCGGCGTCCTCGCCGTCCTCGGCGGCCTGCTGATCGTCGTCGCGCGGCATCCGGCGGTGGCGATGACCGGGTTCGCGCTGATGGGTCTCGGGATCGCGGTCGTCGTCCCGCTGTGCTTCGCCGCGGCCGGCCACAGCGGCCCGAACCCCAGTCAGGCGATCGCGGGCGTGGCGACCATCACGTACACATCGGGCCTGATCGCGCCCAGCCTGATCGGCGGGGTGGCGCAGGCGACCAGCCTGGTGGTGTCGTTCTGCCTGGTGACGGCGCTGGCCTGCGGCCTCGCCGTCTTCGCGGGGGTGCTGGGCGGCGGCCGGCGGAACTCGCCGGAGGTCAGTCCGCGGGTCGCAGCAGTTCCCGACCGACAGCCCTGAAGCCGTCGGTCCAGGCGGTGGGGCGCAGCGTGGCCGCGTCCAGCCGGACCAGGACCCGGGTGCCGTGCGCGTAGGTGACCGTCCCGTCGGCCGAGCAGAAGCGGAAGCCGTACGTCAGTCCGGTGGTGCCGAGCCGTTCCAGCCAGAGGTGGACGGCGTAGGTGCCCGGGCTGGTCACCGGTGCCTCGTAGGTGATCCGCAGCTCCTTGACGGCGTTGCAGGCGTCCCCGGCGGCCACCCAGTCCCCGTCGAAGCGGACGCCGTGGGCCTGCCACAGCTCGGTCCAGGCGCGCTCGGCCAGCAGCGGGTAGCGGGCGTTGTGCAGCAGACCGAGCGCGTCCAGGTCGTCGAAGTGGACGGTGACGGGGATCAGCCGGCCGTACGACAGGGCGGGGACGGGCGGGGCTTCGGCGGTCACGGGTGGGGCTCCTGAGCGTGGCTGGACGGGGTGGTGCGGGAAACCCGGACCCCTGAGGACACTTGGGCCCTCATCCTAAGCGAGCGCTCAGCAGCCCCGTCCGGGGCGGTCAGCCCGCTATCGAGTCCAGCTGCTCGGCGGCGGGCCGCAGCGCCCAGAGGTCCCCGCCGGGCGGGGCCTGAAGCTCGGGCACGGCCTTCTGGGCCGCCTGGTCCCCGGCGTCGGCGGCGGCGTGCACGACGTCGCTCGCCGCGTACCGGTAGAACTCCAGCTCGGGGTGCGCCCAGGCGGCGGCCCCGGTGGCGGCGGGGAGAAGGTAGTCGACCGCCTTGAACAGGCCCTGCCCCTCGGGCCCCCGGTAGCCCCACAGATTCACGCCGACATGGCGTCCGATGGCCGCGAGCCGGGTGTAGGCGACCAGGTCGAAGGTCGAATAGTGCCAGCTCCGGGTGCGCGCGAGCTCCTGCGGCTGGCTGCCGTCGGCGGCGATCTGCGGGTCGATCCGCTTGGCGCGCGCGTCGAGGACGGTCCGGCGCGCCAGGGCCTTGTCGCCGGTCGCGCAGGCGAGGGCGGCGAGCTGCATGTCGTAGAACGTGCCGTGGTTGTTGGCGGCGGCCCCCTCCTGCGCGCCGAAGTCGCTGCCCTTCAGCCAGTCACGGAAGTCGGAGTTCCACTTCCCCATCGCAGACCGGTCCTTCGCGGTCCAGCCGGGGGCGCCCGCGGCGAGGACCGCCTGTGCGTCGAGGACGCTGGTGTAGGACTGCG
The DNA here is from genome assembly GCF_053611185.1 of Streptomyces sp. NPDC054834. NCBI lineage: Bacteria > Bacillati > Actinomycetota > Actinomycetes > Kitasatosporales > Streptomycetaceae > Streptomyces > Streptomyces sp. NPDC054834. Next base: position 81,795 of record NZ_JBSGZV010000002.1, read on the forward strand.
AGAAGTCGATGATGCCGATGGCCCGGCCGTCATACTTGCACGGGATGAACTGGGCATGGTTCAGGTTCGGGTTCATCCGGGTGGCCGGAGCGAGGAACCAGGTGCGCAGGATCTGCACGGCCTTCTCGGCGTAGCTCCGCCTGCCGGTGTAGTACCAGGCCAGGGAGAGGTCGTACGTGGAGTCGAAGACCTTCTCGACGTCCTGCCGGTCCGTGCCGCTGTCGACCTCCGGGTTCCGCTGTCCGTCGCGCTGGACGTAGGGGCACCCCCAGGGGTTGTCGGCGGTGGGGGCCGTGGTGGGCCACCAGTACGGGGCCTGGCTCAGGTAGTCGTGGACGTCGCCGCCGGGCGCCGGCTTCGGTTTGTCGACGACCGTCCAGGGCCCCTGGCCGAGCCAGGCGTCGGCGCGGGCAGTCAGGGCCTTGAGCGCACGCCCGAGCCGCGGGTCGCCATGGTCCAGGAGGGCCCGGGTCTGCTGGAGGCGCGTGCCGTCGAGGACCACCGTCCGGGGCACCTCGGGTGCCGCGTGGGCGACGGGTACGAGCACGGCGGCGAAGGTCGCCGCGGCCGCCGACAGCACGGCCGCACGGAATCCGGATCTTCCACTCATCAAGACACTCCGATCAAGTATGTGAACGCAGTTCATGAGTAGGACCGTGTGAGCGTAGAACCGCCAGCTACCCGTGACAATGGTCCGGACCGACTTCACGTACTAGGAAAGCGAAGCCTCACCATGGACCTCGGCGTCCGCTGGAAGCTGCACGGTGACGGGCGCACGCCCGTGCCCGGAGCGGTCGTACGCCCCGACGAACGGCTGTCCTGGCCGCGCACGGTGGGCCTCGGCGCCCAGCATGTGGTCGCGATGTTCGGGGCGTCCTTCGTCGCCCCCGTTCTGATGGGCCTCGACCCCAATCTGGCGATCATGATGTCCGGCGTCGCGACCGTGATCTTCCTGCTCGCCACACGCGGCCGGGTGCCGAGCTATCTCGGCTGCTCGCTGTCCTTCGTGGGCGTGGCCGCGGTGATCCGGGCGCAGGGGGGCACGAGCGCGACCGTGACCGGCGCGGTCTTCGTCGTCGGCGCGGCGCTGTTCCTGGCGGGGCTGGCGGTGCAGCGCTTCGGGGCGCGGATCATCCACGCCACGATGCCGCCGATCGTCACCGGCGCGGTCGTCATGCTGATCGGCTTCAACCTGGCCCCGGTGACCGCCTCCACCTACTGGCCGCAGGACCAGTGGACCGCCCTGCTGGTGATGCTCTTCACCGGTCTGGCCGTCGTCGGGCTGCGCGGCTTCTGGTCCCGGGTCGCGATCTTCCTGGGGCTGGTCTTCGGATACGGCCTCTCCTGGGCCTGCGACCGGATCTTCGGCAAGATCCACTCGGTGGACGCGAGCGGCAAGGTCACCGACCACTGGCGCCTCGACCTCTCCGGTGTCGGCAAGGCCGACTGGATCGGGCTGCCGTCGTTCCACGGGCCGTCCTTCCAGTGGTCGGCCATCCTCGTCGCCCTGCCGGTCGTCATCGCCCTGGTCGCGGAGAACGCCGGGCACGTCAAGGCGGTCGGCGAGATGACCGGCCACCGGCTGGACGACAAGCTGGGCACGGCGATCTCGGCCGACGGCGTCGCGTCGATGCTGTCCACCGCCGTGGGCGGCCCGCCCAACACCACGTACTCCGAGAACATCGGCGTGATGGCCGCGACCCGGGTGTACTCGACGGCCGCCTACTGGGCTGCCGCGGGCTTCGCGGTGCTCTTCGGCGTCTGCCCGAAGTTCGGCGCGGTCGTCGCCGCCGTCCCGGGCGGTGTGCTCGGCGGCATCACCGTCATCCTGTACGGCATGATCGGCCTGCTCGGCGCCCAGATCTGGACCAATGCCGGGGTCGACCTGCGCAATCCGCTCAACCTCGTCCCCGCCGCCGCGGGCATCATCATCGGCGTCGGCAACGTGACGATGAAGTTCACCGACACCTTCTCGCTCAGCGGCATCGCACTCGGCACGCTGGTCACCATCACCGGCTACCACGCCCTGCGGGCCTTCGCCCCCGCCCACCTCAAGCCGCAGGAGCCACTGCTGGACGAGGGCACGTCGTCCTACGACGAGGACGCGGCGGCCCGCACCGAACTGGAGGCGTGAGCCCCAGGCGCGAGCCGGGCGGAGGCGTCGGTCCATGCGCCGTACGCGGGGAGGCGGGCCACAGCCCCGGAAGGCCCCGCCGCGCCCGAACGCGGGCCTCGATGACCGCCGAGGCGCAGTCGGCGAACCGGACGGCGGCCCTCGTCGGCGGCGCGGGACCCGATGAGCGCGCCGAGGGCCGGCGCGGCGCCCGCCTCGGCCCTGGACCCGGCGTCGGCGGCGCGGTGTCCGTCCTCGAACGCCGCGACCATCCCCCTCACCATGCCCCCGGCGACCACGGCCCAGGCCACCGCCGCCATCGCGGTCGCGACCGGACCGCCATGGTCGCCAGGGCACAGCCGGCGAACCGGACGACGGCCGGCATCGGCGGCATGGCGCCCGTCACCGAAAGCCGCGACCACCCCCGTCACCGTGGCCCCCGGCGACCACGGCCCAGGCCACCGCCGCCATCGCGGCGCGGCGAAGGGCGTGTGGGCGCCGGGCCCCGCGGGCGGCCGGAGGCCGGGCGCGTAAGCCTGACAGGGTGCTGTTCCCGCCTTCCCCAAAAGCGCCCGCGTTCCCCCGTTCCGGGGAAGCGCCGGGCCCGTCGGCTCCCCCGTCGGTCCGGGGCTGGGACCCTTCCCCCATGGCGCCGTTGAAACACCTCACCCCCTCCGTCGAGACCGTCGTCTCCCGCATGCGCGCCCTGGACGGCACCCTGCCCGCGCGCGACGGGATCGCGGTGTTCAACCGCGTCTACCTGGCCGTCACCGAGGAGGTCGAACGACGCCTGCACACCGGGGCGTTCGCGGACGCACGGGCCGCGACCGCGCTGGACGTGCGGTTCGCCGAGCGGTATCTCGCCGCGGTCGACGCGGTCGCGGACGACCGCCGTCCGCCGGCCTGCTGGCGGCCGCTGTTCCAGCTCCGCCGCCACCCCGGCGTACGACCGCTTCAGTTCGCCCTCGCGGGCATCAACGCGCACATCGGGCACGACCTGGCGCTGGCCGTCGTGGACACCTGTCGTGCCCTCGGCTGCGAACCGGCCGACCTGGAGGACGAGTTCGACCGCGTGGGCGACCTCCTCGTGACGCTGGAGGAGCGCATCCGCGAGGATCTGATGCCGGGCCCCGACCTGCTCCAGATCGCCGACCCGCTCACCCATCTGCTGGGCTCCTGGAGCCTGGAGCGCGCCCGGGACGCCACCTGGTCGGCCGCGCGGGCGCTGTGGGCGCTGCGCCGGTTCGAGGACCTGGCCGAGGAATTCACCGACCGCCTGGACTCGGCCGTCGGCTTCGCGGGCCGCATGCTGCTCACGCCGCTACCGGACTGATCCGGCCACGCGGGGGCTTCGCGCCCTCAACTCCTGTGTGAACGTTGTACGTTCGACACCAACCGACCTTCTGCAAAGGAGCGCAGGGTATGGCGACGCGGCTCGGACTCGGCCTTCCCCAGAACAAGCAGTACGACCTCGGGCGGGACGTGCCCGACGTGGCGCGCACCGCCGAGCGGATCGGCTACGAGAGCCTGTGGGTGTACGAGCGGCTCCTCGTCCCCGATCCCGCCACGCAGGGCCTGTACGGCATCGAGGGCCTCCCCTGGCCGGACGGCTACCGCGGTGTCGCCGAGCCGCTGGTCACCCTCACCCTCGCCGCCGCGGCGACCGAGCGGGCGCGGCTGGGCACCAGCGTGCTGGTCGCCCCGCTGCACGTGCCGTTCCAGCTGGCCAAGGCCCTCGCCACCCTGGACGCGGCCAGCGGCGGCCGGGTGGTGGCGGGCCTCGGCACCGGCTGGTCGTTCGACGAGTACGCGGCCGCGTCGGTACGGCCCTTCGAGGAGCGCGGGCAGGTCCTGGACGAGCTGATCGAGGTGTGCCGCGCGGTCTGGGGCCCGGACCCGGTGTCGTACGGCGGGCGGATCACGAAGATCGCCCCGGCCGTGGTCGGTCCCAAGCCGGCCCGGCCCATCCCGATCCTGCTGGCGGCCGGCGCCGGGAAGGCCAAGCGCCGCCTCGTCGACCACGCCGACGGCTGGATGCCGGCGGGCATGGGTGCCGACACCCTCGCCGCACAGTGGCGCGACCTCCAGGAGCTGGCCGCAGAACGTGGGCGCACCGAACCGATCCAGACGGTTCTGCGCACCAACGCGGAGTACCAGGCGCAGGGCTACGACGGGGCGGACCGGCGGCCCTTCCAGGGCAGCGTCGACCAGATCGTGGAGGACCTGGCCGCGCACGCCGAGGTCGGTCTCGACGAGATCTTCATCGACCTCCAGCACGGCACACGGGACGCCCAGGAGCTCAAGGACGTCGCCGCGGAGGTCTACGAGAAGGCGCGCGCGGCGGGGGTGTGAACGCCGGTCAGTCCTCCGGGAGTTCGACAGGGGCGATCTCGTCGTAGACGTCACCGGGACCGGGGTTGCCCGGGTCGGTGGCGCCGCCGAGGTGGTGCATGACGCCCCACACCGCGTTCAGCGCGGTCTGGATTGCGCCCTCGGCCCAGCCGGCCGTCCAGGAGATGTCGTCGCCGGCGAGGAAGACGCCCCGCTTGTCCTCGGGCAGCCGGTCCTGCATGAAGTGCGTGAACAGGCGCCTCTGGTAACGGTAGTGGCCGGGCAGGTTGGCCTTGAACGCGCCCATGAAGTAGGGCTCGTTCTCCCAGGAGACGGTCACCGGGTTGCCGATGATGTGCTTCCGGATGTCGACCTTCGGGTAGATCTCGCCGAGCGACTTCAGCATGACCTCCATCCGCTCGTTCGCGGACAGCGGCAGCCACTTCAGGCTGTCGTCGCACCAGGTGTAGGAGAGGCAGATGACGGCGGGCTTGTCCGGGCCGTCGTCGAGGAGGTAGGTGCCGCGGGTCATCCGGTCGGTGAGCGTCATCGACATGACGTCCCGGCCGGTCTCCTCATCCTTGTCCAGCCAGAACGGCCGGTCCACGGGCACAAAGAGCTTCGAGGACTCCATGTAGTGGGTGCGCTCGATCGCCGTCCAGTGGTCGATCGGGAAGAGCGAGTCGTCGCAGGCGATCTTCGACAGCAGCATCCAGGACTGGGCGGTGAAGACCGCCGCCTTGTACGTGCGGATGTCACCGTTCGCGTCCGTCACCGTGATCTGGTTGCCCGCGGTGCGGTGCAGCCGGGTCACGGCCGGGCGGGGCTCGCCGTCCACGTGCAGGGACGCCAGCGAGGTGCCGTGCGGCCAGTGGACGATCTTCTCCGGCTCGCGCTGCCACAGCCGCAGCGGGAGCTGCTGGGAGCCGCCGACGATGCCGCGGTGGTGGTCGTCGGCCTCGGTGTAGACGACCCGCAGGATCTCCAGGATGGAGTTGGGGAAGTCGGTGTCCCAGCCGCCGGTGCCGAAGCCGACCTGGCCGAAGATCTCGCGGTGGCGGAAGGACTTGAAGGCCTCGGAGTCGCAGAGGAATCCGTAGAAGGTCTGGTTGTCCAGCTTCTCGACCAGCTTCGCCCAGATCTCGCGGATGCGCGGCACGTCCCGCTCGCGCAGGGCGCGGTTCATGTCGGAGAAGTCGGCGCCCTCCTCCAGGCACGTGTTCCAGGCGTCGGCGACATCGCGGTAGACCTGCGGCAGGTCGTCGATCGTCTCGGCGTAGTGCGACTCGCCCTTGAGGTCGACGACGGTCGAGGGCGTCGCCTCCGCAAGGGGGTTGGGGAAGGGCTGGGTCTCCAGGCCCACCAGGTCGATGTAGTGCTGGAGGGCGGTGGAGGACGGCGGGAAGCGCATCGCGCCCATCTCGGCGGTCAGCGACGGGTCACAGCCCTCGAAGCCGACCGTCCGCAGCCGGCCGCCGAGCTGGTCGGCCTCGTAGACGACGGGCTTGAGGCCCATCTTCATCAGCTCGTAGGCGGCCACGATGCCGGACAGGCCGCCGCCGATGACCGCCACCTCGGCGCCGTGCTCGGTCGCCGGGATCTGGCCGAGGCCCGCCGGGTGGGCGAGGAAGTCGTCATAGGCGTAGGGGAAGTCCGGACCGAACATGGTGATCGGCGGCTGCTGCTCGTCTGCGTGCTCGACGGCGTTGGGCACCGTGGACGTCATGGGGTACGGACTCCTTGCGCGAGAGGTGAAACAGGGGGAGGCTTTTCCGGCGGCTCAGACGAGGGACCCGTACAGACCGGGACGCCGGTCCTTCAGGTACGGGTTCGCCTCACGGGAGGCGGCCAGGAAGGCGGGGTCGACGTCGGCGACCACCAACTCCTCGCCGCGGCCGGCGCGGGTGCGGGCGATGCCGTCGGGGCCGGCGAGGGCGGAGAGCCCGAAGAACTCGAACTCGCCCTCGGCGCCGACCCTGTTGACGTACGCGACGTACATCTGGTTCTCCCAGGCACGCACCGGCACCATGGCCTCGGCGACGAACTGGAACGGGTGCATGTTCGCCGTCGGCACGACGAGCAGGTCGGTGCCGGCCAGGGCGTGGGCGCGCGCGTTCTCCGGGAACTCGACGTCGTAGCAGATCATGATGCCTACGGTCAGGCCGCCCAGCCGGGCCTGGACGAGCGACTGCTCGCCCGGGGTGAAGTGGTCGCGCTCGGAGCAGCCGAAGAGGTGCGTCTTGCGGTAGTTCGCGAGGCGGGTGCCGTCGGCGGAGATCAGCTGGGCGGAGTTGTAGACCGTGTCGCCGTCCCGTTCGGGGTAGCCGTAGGTGATCGCCAGGCCGTGCCGGGCGGCCAGCTCCGCGATCGCGTCCGCCGCCGCGCCGTCGGCGGGCTCGGCCAGGCGCTCGATGGCGTCGCCGATCGCGTACCCGGTGAGGAACATCTCCGGCGCGGCCAGCAGCTCGGCACCCGCGGCGGCGGCACGGCCGGCGGCGGCGTCGAGGACCTTGAGGTTCTCGGCGGGGAAGCCGGGGCGGCCGGAGCTCTGGAGCAGGGCGGTGCGCATGCGTGGTCCTCACCGGGGCAGAGGGGGTCCTGGGGTCAATTAGACGGTACGGTCGCCGGGCTCGGCCGGACAAGAAGAAGCCGTTGCGCGCCGGTGAGCGGTTCGTTGCGCGCACCACGGGCCGGGCGGCGATTCGTTGCGCGTGGCGATGGTCCCCGGGGGGCTACAGCTCCCGCAGACGCTCGACGATCTCCCGGAGCAGTTCGGGGTCGGCGGCCGGGCCCGTCGGGGAGAGTCGGCGCGGCTCGTCGATGCGCACCAGTCCCGCCTCGGCCAGGTCGCCGAGCAGCACGCGGACGACGGTCAGGGGCAGGTCGGCGTCCGCGGCCAGTTCGACGACCGGGCGCGGGCCGCGGCGCACCAGGTCGAGCAGGGCGGTGCGGGCGTGGTCGACGCCCGGCTGTGCGACGTCCGCGGGCACGGCGGTGACCTGGGACATCAGATCGATGGCATGCCGGTCCGAGGGCCGGGTGCGGCCCCGGGTCACGGTGTAGGGGCGCACCATCGACCCGGTCTCGTCCTCGTACCAGTGCTCGTCGGTCACCGCGGATCAGGAGGCCGACCGTGCCGCGGCGTCCAGGTGGCGGCCGAGGCGGCGGACCAGCAGCGCCATCTCGTGGGCGAGCTGTCCGACGTCGCTCTGTGCCTCGCTGAGCACGGCCAGGCGGCTGCCGTGCCCCGCCGGGGTGATGAAGAGGTAGGCGTCGTCGAGCATCACCATGGTCTGCCGCACCTCACCCGCCGCGAACCGGTCCCCCGCCGAACGGGCCAGGCCGTGGAAGCCGGAGCAGACGGCGGCGAGGTGCTCGACGTCCCGTCTGCGCATGCCCTCCGAACAGCTCAGCGGCAGCCCGTCGGCGGTGAGCAGCACGACCTGGCGCACGTGCTCGGTCCGGGCCACGAGGTCGTCGAGCAGCCAGCCGAGGTCCGTGCCGGGCGCTTGACCGGGGGCCGGGCCGGGAGACTCGGGGTTCTGCTGGTCACCGGGCATCGTCGGCATGCGTCCCTTCGTCGGGGTCGGTGGTCGCGGGCAGTCCTCTGCGGCCTCGGTCCAGGCCTCGCTGGAAGGCGCCGAAGACGGCCCGCATCTCTTCGGCGTCGGCCTCCCGCGGCGAGGGAGCTTCACGGGGCGGGGCGTCCTCGCGCAGGGGGGCGGCCAGGGAGGCCTGGCGGACGCGGGTGGGGAGGGCGGGAGAGCTCTGGGAGGGAGTGCTCTGGGCGGGAATGCCGGGGTCGGAAGCGTGCGGGGTGGCGCCGTCGGGGCCCGGTCCGTCCGGGCTCGCGGCCGGCCTCCGCGCCTCCGCCTCCGCTCCCGGTTCCGCTGCCGGTTCCGCTTCTGCTCCGGCCAGCACCCCCGGCGGCAACCGGACCACGGCCGTCGTCCCGCCGTACGGCGAGTCCCGCAGCGTGACCTCGATGCCGTGCCGGCCCGCGAGGCGTCCCACCACGTACAGGCCGAGCCGGTCGTGGCGGGTCGGGTCGAAGGCGTCGGGGTCGGTGAGGGTGCGGTGGGCCGCGTCGCGCCGGTCCGGGTCGAGGCCGAGACCCCGGTCGTCGATCTCCAGGACGAAGCCGCCCCGCGCCCGGCCGGTGCGCATCGTCACCAGGGTGTGCGGCGGGGAGAACACCGTGGCGTTCTCCAGGAGCTCGGCCAGCAGATGGACGACATCGGCGACGGCGTCGGCCGCCACGCCGGTGTCGGGCATCGGCGGGACCACGACCCGCGCGTAGTCCTCGATCTCGCCCACCGCCGACGACACGACGTCCGCGACGGGCACCGGCCGCCGCCACCGGCGGCCGGGGGCCGCTCCGGAGAGGATGATCAGGCTCTCCGCGTGCCGGCGCATACGGGTGGTGAGGTGGTCGATGCGGAACAGCTCGCGCAGGATGTCGGGGTCCTCGGTGCGCCGCTCCAGCGTGTCGACGAGTTTCAGCTGCCGGTGCACGAGCGCCTGGCTGCGGCGCGCGATGTTGAGCAGCACCGCGGACAGCCCGCGCCGCAGGGTGGCCTGCTCGACGGCGGCCTCGACGGCTGCCAGGCGCGCGGTGTTGAAGGACCGGCTGACCTGGCCGATCTCGTCGGCCCGTACCTCGTCGGCGGCCAGCGGCGGCGCCTCCGTCACCGCGTCGACCTCCTCGCCCGCGCTCAACCGCCGCATCACGTCGGGCAGTTGCCGGGTGGTCAGCAGATCGGCGGCGTCGCGCAGCGTCTCCAGCCGGCGTGAGACGCGCCGGGCCCCGCGCACCGCGAACCACAGCGACAGTCCCACGGCGGCCAGACCGACCAGCCCGACCACCGCCGCCCTGGCCAGCTCCCGGTAGGCGAAGGCCCGCCCACGCGCGGCGGAGTTCTCGGCCGCGCGGGTGCACAGGAGCATGTACCGCTTGACCGCCCGGTCGGTGGTGGTCCGCCATGTGCCGGCGGCGACCGCCTTCCCGGCGTGCGCCGCGTCCGCCCGCAGCAGCGCGTCTTCGCCGCGTACCAGGTCCCGGTGCAGATCGCCGCGCTGGAACTCCTGGAACATCGCCCGCGAGTCGGACGGCAGGTCCGGCACGTACGTCCACTCGAAGACGCGCCGGTCCTCGATCGTCGCCGTGAGCGTGTCGTACTGCCGGTCGGTCAGGGTTCCGGCCGCTCGGGCCCCGGCGACCAGGGCGCCCTCGCGCGAGACGAACTCCCGCACCCGCACCAGCTCGATGACGACCTGCGCCTCCCGGGCCAGCCGGCCGGCCTGGAGCGCGGTGAGGGTGGACTGGACGTCGAAGCCGGGTTCCACGAGGGCGTCGTACTCGGCGACCGCCCGGTCCCAGGAGACCGAGCGGGACAGCACCCGCTCCCGCAGCTTCTCCAGCCCGTCGGTGGCGTGCACCATCGCATCGAGGACCTGCCGCTGCCGGTCGGTGAGCCGGTCCCGGTCGCCGTTCCGGATCGCCTCGCGCATGGCGTCCACCGCGCGGTCGGTGCGGCGCTGCTGAGCCAGCAGATCGCCGACGGCGGCCGTGTCACGGCCGGCGCCCAGGTACGCGGCCGACAGCCGCCGCTCGATCTGGATCTGGCCGACGGCCGTGTCGACCGGGGTGCCGAAATCCTCGTACACCCCCTGGAGCCGGATCAGGGCACGGAGGTCACCGGTGACCGACACCATGGCGAAGCTCCACAGGGTCATCAGCGCGAGGACCGGCGCGAGCGCGAGCGACACGATCCGGGCGCGGACGGTGGAGGGACGGCCCAGGGGCCAGCGCATGGTTACCTGCCGGTGTTACCAGTCGGTAGAAAGTGCGGCACAACCTAGGGGATCTTCCGGGTGCCCGCAAGGGTGACCTGCGGTAACCCACGGTCAGTGGCCGGGTACGGCGAAGGTGGTGACCACCGCCGCGTGGTCGGAGGGCCAGTCGTTCCCGGCGACGTCGGGCCAGGGACGCGGGGTGCCGGTGACGAGGGTCCGCGAGTCCAGCACGGTCAGGCCGCGGTGCAGCACATAGTCGATCCGGTCCTGCGGCTCGGGCCGTCCGCTGCCGTCCTCGTGAACAGGATGGATCGGCGACCAGGTGTGACCGGGTTCGGCGGCCGGGTCGGGGTGGGCCTCCCGGAAGGAGTCCCTCAGCCCCGCCTCCTCGGCGGCCTTCGTCACCGGCCACTCGACATCGGGCCGGTCCAGGTGCGAGGGGCAGTTGAAGTCTCCGACGAGGACCACGGGCACGGCCGGCAGGCCCGTCCCCGCGATCCTGCTCAGGGTGTCCCGCATCTGGCCGAGCCGCACCTCTTCGTGGGCGACCAGCTCGGACGCCGGGAGCCCGTCGAAGTCCGCCTCGTAGGGCCCGTACGGCGTGTAGTACAGGTGCGCGGTCCACACGTCGACCTCGCGGCCCGGCGCGACCTCGATCCGGACCCCGGCGGCTCCGTAGAAACCGACGTCCGGGTCGCCGAAGCGGGCGGTGATGGGGTGGCGGCTGACGACTCCGAGATTCTCCCCCGCGCGGTGGTGGTGCCAGCCGAGGGCCTCGGCCAGTTCCTGAGCGGCAGTGCCGCCCGTCTCCTGGAGCCCGACGACGTCCACGCCGGACTCGAGGACGGCCTTGAGCTGTTTGGCCCGGCGGTCGTCGATCCGGGCGCCGTCGAGCCACAGGTTCCAGCTCATGACCCGCAGTTCGGGCGCGATCATGCCTCCCAGCTCCTCGGGTGTGACGCCGACGAGGCTGTCCCGCACGGTCCGTCCGGGGGCCGCGCCGATCGGCGCGAGCGAGGGCACGGCCAGTACGGCGCACCCGGCGGCCTCGGCGGAGGCGACTCCGGTCTCGGTGTCCTCGACGGCCACGCAGGCCGCCGGGTCGACGCCGAGGGCACGGCAGGCGGCGAGGTAGGGGTCGGGGGCGGGCTTGGTGCGGCCGGTGTCGTCGGCGGTGACGGAGACCGCGAAGCGACCGGCGCCGAGGGCGGTGAGCACGGTGTCGGCGACGGCCCGCGAGGACGCGGTGACCAAGGCGGTCGGCACCCCCGCGCGGGCCAGGGCGTCCAGCAGGTCGAGGGCACCGGGGCGGGGCACCACGCCGGTGTGGACGCGGTGCGTGAACTCCTCGTGCAGCACGGCGGCCAGGTCGGTCGCCGGGGTACCGGTGGCCGCGGCCAGCCAGGCGGCGGTGTGCTCGACCGGGCGGCCGAGCACGTCGGGCTGGTCCGCCTCGGTCAGGGGCCGGGCGGCGACGTGTTCCACCGCCTCCCACCACAGCCGCTCGGTGTCCACGAGCGTGCCGTCCATGTCGAACAGGACGGCCTGGAGGGGGAGCCGGGGGTGGGGGGTCACGTTTCTCTCTTCCATGGGAGGTGGGGGCGGCGGGGGGACTCGGGGGACATTCAGGGGGATTCAGCGAGTACGTTCGGCGACCAGCACGGGCCGCTGCGGCAGCGAGACCCGCACGGTGGCTCCGGCGCCGAGCCCGACGGCCTCGTGCGCGGGAAGGTCGGCCTTCGCCTCGGTGCCGTCCGAGAGCCGTACGGTGACCCGGACGACCGCGCCCAGGAAGGCCGTGGCGAGCACCCGGGCGTCACCCTCCTCGTCGGCCCGCACCTCGACGGCCTCGGGCCGCACCAGCACATCGACGTCGGATCCGGCCGGTGCCTCCCCGTCGACCGGCAGCCGTTGCCCGAGCACCTCGACCTGCCCCTGCCCGAGCCGTCCCGGGATCCGGCTCATCGTGCCGACGAACTCGGCGACGAAGGCGGTGGCCGGACGGCCGTACAACTCAGCGGGAGCGGCACACTGTTCGAGCCGGCCCGCCCGCATGACGGCGACCCGGTCGGCGACGGACAGCGCCTCCTCCTGGTCATGGGTGACGAACAGGGTGGTGATGCCGAGTTCCTGCTGGAGCCTGCGGATCTCCTCGCGCAGGGTCAGGCGCACCTTCGCGTCCAGCGCCGACAGCGGCTCGTCGAGCAGTAGCACGCGCGGGCGAAGGGCGAGGGCGCGGGCCAGCGCGACGCGCTGCTGCTGGCCGCCGGAGAGCTGGTGCGGGAACCGCGCCCCCTTGTCGCCGAGTCCGACCAGCTCCAGCAACTCCGCGGCCCGGGACCGCCGTTCGGACGTGCGCACCTTGCGCATGCGCAACCCGAAGGCGACGTTGTCCAGGGCGCTCAGGTGGGGGAAGAGGCTGTAGGACTGGAAGACCATCCCGGCGTCACGGCGGTGGGCCGGGACGTGTGTGACGTCCTCGCCGTCCACCAGCACGGCGCCGGAGTCCGGGTGTTCGAACCCGGCGAGCATGCGCAGGGCGGTGGTCTTGCCGCAGCCGGACGGACCGAGCAGCGCCAGGAACTCGCCCGGCCGCACGGCGAGTTCGAGTCCGTCGAGGGCGACGGTCGACCCGAACTCCCGGCGCAGACCCCTGAATTCGACGGTGGCGGCCTTGTCCGTGGTGGCCTTCTCAAGCGTGGTGGCGGTCATTGGTTCATCCCCGGGACGAAGCGGTTCGGGTACGCCCGCCGGCACCGGCGAGCGCGAGGAGCAGGGCCCATGTGACGAGCAGGCTCAGCACGGACACGGCGACGGACATCTGGGCCTGCGAGCCGCCGACGTTGTAGATCCACACGGCGAAGGGCTGGAAGCCGAGCAGCCGGGCCACGGTGAACTCGCCGAGCACCAGCGCCAGCGTGAGGAACGCCGCGTTCAGCAGTGCCCCGCGCAGATTCGGCAGTACGGCCCGCACCAGGGCCTGCGGCCAGGAGGCGCCGCAGCTGCGGGCGGCCTCGACGAGGGTGCGGACGTCGATGGCGCGCAGCCCGGTGTCCAGCGCCCGGTACACGAACGGCAGGGCCATGACGACGTACGCGAGGACGAGTACGACCGGGAAGTCCGGGTTCTGGACGGCCACGAAGGTCTGGAACAGCGGCGTCCGGGACAGATGGTCGGGGCCCCACTTCAGCACGGTGGCGATCCCCGCGACGAAGGCGATCGGCGGCACGACCAGCGGCAGCGAGCACACGACCTCGACGACCGGCCGCAGCCGGGGCGCGCCGAGCCGCAGCGCGACCACGGCGGGCACCATCAGCAGCAGGACGACGGCGATGGTGGCGGCGGCCAGCTCCAGCGAGAGCAGCAGGCTGGAGACGAAGCCGTCGGCGGAGACGATCTGGGTGTAGGCGTCGAAGGTGACGCCCTGGCCGGGCACGTCCACCGTGAAGATCACGGACGCGCCCAGCGGTACGAGGAAGTACAGCGCGGCCAGGCCGAGGACGGCCCAGCGCCAGGGGGTCAGGCGTCGAGCCATCGGGCGCTCCGTCGTTGCAGGGGCAGGTACACCGCCATGACCAGGCCCGCGACCAGGACCATGTCGAGGCTGAGGGCGAGCGCCACGTTCTCCTGGCCGACCAGCACGTTGCCGGAGATGGCGTCGGCGATCTGCAGGGTGACCAGCGGGACCGCGCTGCCCACCATCGCGGCGGCGGTGGCGTACGCGGCGAAGGCGCTGCCGAAGAGCAGCATCAGGCCGCCGAGCAGGGACGGCGCGAGGACGGGCAGGGCCACGTGCCGCCAGTACTGCACGGCGGTGGCGCCGTTGTTCCGGGCCGCCTCGCGCCACTGGGAGCGCAGGCCTTCCAGGGCGGGGGTGATGGTGAGGACCATCAGCGGGATCAGGAAGTACAGGTAGACCAGCACGAGTCCCCAGAAGCTGTAGAGGTCCCAGCCCTTGTCCGCGAGGCCCAGGTGCACGGTCAGCACGCCGGCGTTGCCGAGCGTGGCGACGAAGGCGAAGGCCAGCGGCACGCCGCCGAAGTTGGCGAGCACTCCGGAGGCGGTGAGCACGGCCTCGCGCAGCGCCCGGGAGCGCGAGGACACGACGGCCTGCGCGAGCGGCAGCCCGAGCAGGGTCCCGAGGGCGGCCGAGACGGCGGACAGCTTGACGCTGCCGGTCAGGGCGGTGAGGTAGGGGCCCCGCAGGGACGCGGTCAGGTTCCCGGCGGTGTATGAAGTGGCGCCCGTGGCCAGGTTCTTGACGGTGAAGGCGCCGTTCAGCATGGCGAGGGCGGGGATCCCGAAGGCGATGGCGGTGAAGACCAGCAGCGGGACGACGGCGAGCCAGCCGGGGGCGCGGCGCCGCCGCTTCGGGGAAGCGACGGGCGCCGTGGCCGGCCTGGTGAAAGCGGTGGTCATCCCGAGACGGCCTTCGACCAGCCCTGGGCGATGACCGTCTTGGCCTTGTCCTGCTGGGCCTCGGTCGGGAAGGAGGGCGTGCCGGACACCTTCGGGAGCTTGGCTGCGGCCGCCTTGTCGAGCGTGCCGGCCTTCTCCATGGCGGTCATCAGGGCCGGACGGGCGTACCCCTTGAGCCACAGGTTCTGGCCCTCGGCGCTGTAGAGGTACTCCTGCCACAGGCGGGCGGCCGCCGGGTGCGGGGCGTCCTTGCTGATGGCCTGGGAGTAGTACTGGGAGAACTGGCCGTCGGCCGGAACCGCGACCTTCCAGTCGACGCCCTTGGACTTGAACTCGTCGGCGTAACCGGCGTTCAGGTAGTCCCAGTCGATGCTGATCGGCGTCTCGCCCTTCTCGACGGTGGCCGGGGTCGACTCGACGGGCGTGTAGTTGCCGTTCTTCTTCAGCTTGGCGAAGTAGTCGAGGCCGGGCTGGATGTCGTTGAAGGAGCCGCCGCTCGCGAGGGCGGCCGCGTACACGCCGCCGAAGGCCGAACCGGACTTGGTGGGGTTGCCGTTGAGCGCGACCTGGCCCTTGTACTGCGGCTTGAGCAGGTCCTCGAAGGTGGTCGGGCAGGTCTTGACGCGCTTGGCGTCGCAGCCGATGGAGATGTAGCCGCCGTAGTCGTTGTACCAGCGGGCCTGCGCGTCCTTCTGCGCGGCCGGGAGGTCGCCGTACGCGGCCACCTTGTACGGCGCGAGCAGGCCCTGCTGGGCGGCGCTGAGCGCGAAGGAGCTGCCGAGGTCGAGCACGTCGGGGGCCCGGTCCTGGCCCTTGCGGGAGGTCACGGCGTTGATCTCGTCCTGGCTGGAGCCGTCGGGGCTCTCGACCTCGATCTTGATGCCGTACTTCTTCCGGAAGCCGTCGATGAGGGCGCCGTAGTTGGCCCAGTCGCGCGGCAGCGCGATGGCGTGCAGCGTGCCCTCCTTCTTGGCCGCCTTGACCAGCGCGTCCATGCCGCCGAAGTCGGCGGCGGAGGTGGCGGTCGCGGCGTTCTTGCCGTCGGCGGTGGCCGACGCGTCGTCGGGGGCGGCGCCGCAGGCACTGAGAGCCAACACGGCGACGGCGGCGAGGGAGCCGCCAAGGACAGCAGTTCTCGGCAGGGACACGGTCACGGTCTCTCCAGGAGTACGCACGAGGGTGGGTGGCGCGAGAAACTTGTCTGAACAAGTTGCGTCACAGTACGCCCGGCGCGAGTGTCCTGTCTGTAAACCGCGATGAAACTTTGGACCCGTCCTGGCTGCACAATCCAGACTGCTTCGGATCACGCTCAGGTCTCGATTAGGCTGGTCACGCTGTGCACAGCAACCTACTCAGAGGGGAAGCATGACGGCGCGACACGAGGAGATCGCCGACGAACTGCGGCAGGCGATCGACCGCGAGGAGTACACAGTCGGCAGCCGGCTGCCCTCGGAGACCGAGCTCGCCGCGCACTACGGCGTGTCGCGCGGCACCGTCCGGCAGGCCGTCGCGGCCCTCACCGCCGAGGGGCTCATCGGCTCCCGCCAGGGCGCCCGCAGGGTGGTCCTCGCCAGCCGCCGCAGCCAGAGCTTCGAGGAACTGCGCAGCTTCGCGCAGTGGGCGCGGGCGATGGGCCGGGAGGCGACCGGACACGTCGTGGCACAGGAACACCGCCCCGCGACGAAGGAGGACGCAGTCCGCCTCCAAGTGCCCGGCGGGGCAACCGTCTTGCACGTACTGCGGGTGCGCGGCCTGGACGGCGAGCCGGTGCTGCTGGAGCGGACGGTGTACGCGGACTGGATCGCTCCGGCGGTCGAGGCGATCGAGCCCGACTGTCCTTCGGTCACCCAGCGCCTGTACGACGACACGGGCCTGGTCTTCGCCTACGGGGAGCACGTCATCGACGCGGTCGCGGCGGGCGCCCAGGACGCCGAACTGCTGGGCATCCGCCGCACCAGCCCGCTGCTCCGGGTCCGCCGGGTGACCACCACCCGCGAGGGCCGCCCGGTGGAGTGGTCGGACGACCGCTACCGCTCGGACGCCGTGAGCTTCAGCGTGCACAACTCGATCGGTAACAATGCCCTCGCGCGCAAGACGGCCGGCTGAGGAGGTTCTCGGTGGACGACGCCCGGACCACCGCACTGCCGTACGTCGACGAGCACACGGTGGTCGTCGACGCGGAGCCTGAGGCCCTCTGGCGCGGCATCGGCGAAGCCCTCGACCACTCCTTCAGCCGCTCCGGCGCGGCGCGCTACGCCCGCCTGGTCGGGTGCGCCGACCTCACGGCGTCCGGTCCCCGGCCACCGGCCGTGGGGTCCGTCTTCCCCGGCTTCCGGGTGGCCGCCGCGGATCCCGGGCGTGAACTGGTGCTCGTCGGCCGGCACCGCTTCTCGACGTACGCCCTGACCCTCCGCCTCGCACCCGCGGGCCCGGGGCGCTCGCGGGTGCGCGCGGAGACCCGGGCACGTTTCCCCGGGCCCCTGGGCGCGCTCTACCGGCGGCTGGTGATCGGCACGGGCGGCCACGCGGTCGGCATGCGGCGCCTGCTGTCGGCGATCGAGCACCGGACGGCGTGAGGCGCCCGGGGGCTCGGGGCACCGTCGCCAGGGCCCCGGCGCCCGGCCGGGGTCAGGTCGGTGACCCCGACGAGAAGCGTCTCAGCAGCGGCGACAGCACCAGTACCGACTTGGTCCGCTCCACGAACGGCTCCCCGGCGATCCGCTCCAGCACCCGCTCGAAGTGGCGCATGTCGGAGGCGAAGACCTGGACGATCGCATCCGCGTCCCCGGTGACGGTGGACGCGGCCACGACCTCCTGGTAGCGCTCGAGGCCCCGCTGGATCGTCTCCGGCGAGGTGTTGCGCCGGCAGTAGATCTCGATGAACCCCTCGGTCTCCCAGCCGAGCGCCGCCGGGTCCACCCGTACGGTGAAGCCGGTGATCGCTCCGGTGGCGCGCAGCCGGTCCACGCGCCGCTTCACGGCGGGCGCGGACAGGCCGACCATCTGCCCGATGTCCGCGTAGGAGCGGCGGGCGTCCTCGGCGAGGGCGTGCACGATGCGTTCGTCGAGCTGATTCAGCACAGTGGGTCGATCACTTCTCGGATGATGCGGGTGTGGCGAGTCGGGACCGGCGGTAGCCGTACCCGAAGTAGAACACGAGCCCCACCACCATCCAGACACCGAAGACCACCCAGGTGACAGCCGACAGGCTGCCCATCATCCACACGCAGAGGGCGAGGCCCAGCACCGGCAGCACCGGCGACAGCGGCACCCGGAAGGTGCGGGGCATCTGCGGACGGGTCCGGCGCAGCACCACGACGGCGATGTTGACCAGCGCGAAGGCGAACAGCGTGCCGATGCTGGTGGCGTCGGCGAGCTGGCCCAGCGGGATGGCGGCGGCCAGGACACCGCAGAACAGGGAGACGATCACCGTGTTGGCGCGGGGCGCGCCGGTCTCCGGGTGGACCCTGGCGAAGACCTTGGGCACGAGGCCGTCCCGGGACATCGCGAAGAGGATGCGGGTCTGGCCGTACAGCACGGTCAGCACGACGCTCGCGATGGCGATGACCGCGCAGGCGGCGAGCAGGGTGCCCCAGAAGGTCTGCCCGGTCACGTCGCGCATGATCTGGGCGAGGGCGGCCTCCGAGTCGTTGAACCGCCGCCAGGGCTTGGCGCCGACGGCGACGGCCGCCACGAGGACGTACAGCGCGGTCACGATGACCAGCGACAGCATGATGGCGCGCGGCAGGTCGCGCTGCGCGTCCTTCGCCTCCTCACCGGCGGTCGAGGCGGCGTCGAAGCCGATGTACGAGAAGAACAGCGTCGCGCCGGCCGCGCTCACGCCGGTCATGCCCAGCGGCATGAAGTTCTCGTAGTTGCCCGAGCGGAAGCCCTGGACGCCGATGGCGCAGAACAGCACCAGCGCGGCGATCTTCACGCACACCATGACGGTGTTGGCGCGTGCGGACTCCTTGGCGCCGCCGAGCAGGAACGCCATGGCGAGGAGTACGACGATCAGCGCGGGCAGGTTGAAGACGCCCCCGTCGCCGGGCGGGGCCGACAGGGCGTTGGGGATGGTGACGCCGATGGTGCCGTCGAGCAGCTCGTTGAGGTACTCGCCCCAGCCGACGGCCACGGCGGCGACCGACACGCCGTACTCCAGGACCAGACACCAGCCGCAGATCCAAGCGATCAGCTCGCCCATCGTTGCGTATGCGTACGAGTACGAGGAGCCGGAGACCGGGATGGTGCCGGCCAGCTCGGCATAGGACAGGGCCGAGAAGAGCGCCGTGAGACCGGCGATCACGAAGGACAGCGTGACGGCGGGACCGGCCTTGGGGACGGCCTCGCCGAGGACGACGAAGATGCCGGTGCCGAGCGTGGCACCGATGCTGATCATGGTCAGCTGCCACAGTCCGAGGGAGCGCCTGAGGGTGCCCCCCTCACCCTGCCCACCCTCCGCGACCAGGCGTTCCACGGGCTTGCGACGCATCAGGCGCGCGGCGACGCCCGGGGACGCGGGGGCGGTGGCTCTGCTGTCGTGCGGGGGTGCGCCTTGGTCGAGCACGCGTGGGCTCCTTCATCGCTGCCGGTCAGGGCGGCGGGGACCGGCGGCATCCCTGCGAGGGCAGGGATCCGACGAGCGGGGTCCCCGCCACACCACGTACAGGTGAGCACCCTATGAGCCGACCCTTCACGGGCGTAATGCAGCGACCTTGCGCATCCCCGCACGATCATTGCGTTCCTCGCGAAGGGGTGCCCATTCGTTGCGCACCGGTTGTCGACCGTTGCACCCGGTCAGCTCCAGCTGTTGTGCAGCGGCTTGCCCTCGGCGTAGCCCGCGGCGCTCTGGATGCCGACGACGGCCTTCTCGGCGAACTCCTCCAGGGAGGCGGCGCCGGCGTAGGTGCAGGAGGAGCGGACGCCCGCGATGACCGAGTCGATCAGGTCCTCGACGCCTGGGCGGGCCGGGTCGAGGAACATGCGGGAGGTCGAGATGCCCTCCTCGAACAGCGCCTTGCGGGCGCGGTCGTACGCCGACTCCTCGGAGGTGCGGTTGCGCACCGCGCGCGCGGAGGCCATGCCGAACGACTCCTTGTACGGGCGGCCGTTCGCGTCGTGCTGGAGGTCGCCCGGCGACTCGTAGGTGCCCGCGAACCACGAGCCGATCATCACGTTCGACGCGCCGGCCGCGAGAGCCATCGCCACGTCGCGCGGGTGCCGGACGCCGCCGTCGGCCCAGACGTGCTTGCCGTACTTCTTCGCCTCCGCCGCGCACTCCAGGACGGCGGAGAACTGCGGGCGGCCCACACCGGTCATCATGCGGGTGGTGCACATGGCGCCGGGGCCGACGCCGACCTTGACGATGTCGGCGCCCGCCTCGACGAGGTCACGCACACCCTCGGCGGCCACGATGTTGCCGGCCACGATCGGCACCTGCGGGTCGAGGGCGCGGACCACCTTGATCGCGCTGATCATCGACTCCTGGTGGCCGTGTGCGGTGTCGATGACGAGCGTGTCCACGCCCGCGTCCAGCAGCTGCTTGGCCTTGCCCGCCACATCGCCGTTGATGCCGACGGCGGCGGCGACGCGCAGCCTGCCCCGCGCGTCGGTCGCGGGGGTGTACAGGGTCGCGCGCAGGGCGCCCTTGCGGGTGAGGATGCCGGCCAGCCTGCCGTCCTTGTCGACGGCCGGGGCATAGCGGCGGTTGGCGCCGTCGAGCCGGTTGAAGGCCTCGGTGGGGTCGATGTCGGCGTCGAGCAGCAGCAGGTCCTTGGACATGACCACTTCGAGCTGGGTGAAGCGGTCGACGCCGGTCAGGTCCCGGTCGGTGACGACACCGATGGGCCGGTGATCGTCATCGACGACGACACCCGCGTTGTGCGCCCGCTTGGGCAGCAGGGACAGCGCGTCGGCGACGGTCTGGTGCGGGGCCAGCACGATCGGGGTGTCGAGGACCAGATGGCGGCTCTTCACCCAGGAGATGACGTCGGTGACAACCTCGATCGGGATGTCCTGCGGGACGACCACCAGGCCGCCGCGGCGGGCCACCGTCTCCGCCATGCGACGGCCGGCGATGGCGGTCATGTTGGCGACGACGAGCGGGATGGTGGTACCCGTGCCGTCCGGGGCGCTGAGGTCCACGCCCTGACGTGAGCCCACCGCGGAGCGGCTCGGCACCATGAACACGTCGTCGTACGTCAGGTCGTACGCGGGCCGGATGTCATTGAGGAAACGCACGTGCTGCACATCCCAGTCGATCGGAGGCGGCCCCCGGACAGGTCAGCCAGGGGGAAGGAGCACGTACTTCATTCTCCCATGACGTCCGCCGTCCCATCCCCCGACAGAACATCCAGGCTGGTCAGAGGACCTCTAGGAGGAACCTCCAACGGGCAGTCCCACGACCGGCACCGCCGGTCACTTCCCGGTCTTGGGCGTTTTACGGAAGGAGCACGGTGGACGCGGAATTGGCAGCACTCGTGGGAACCGGGGCGACGGCGGTGGTCGGCCTCATGGTCACCGACGCATAGGACCAGGTGAAGCAGCGTCTGGTACGGCTCTTCGCCCGAGGAGGACCTCTCCTCCGACATCACGGCGATGGTCCGGCTTCGGCTGCGCCGTCTTCTCCAGCAGGATCCCGACGCGGCCGACGAACTCCGCCGTCTCGTCGAGGAAACAGCGGGGGCACGCAGCACGGTCCCGTGTTCCAGGGGGGACTTCTCGAATCTGACCTTCCGCAGCTCCGGTGCGGCAACCCCGGATCAGTGAAGTCCGTCGGCCACCGGAAGGGTCAGTGCCACGGAGAGCGCCGGGGTCCGGTCCGCCGCCTCGGTGAACACCTCCCGTGCGATCTTCCACTCCTCGGCTCGGGCCTGCGCGTACGTCTGCCAGTTGCGTACGACGATCAGCAGGCCGCGCTCGCCGGCGTCCTCGGGCCAGACCGTGTGGTCGGACAGGCTGTCGGCGAGCGCGTCCCAGTTGTGGCCGAACCAGTCGGGCAGGCCCAGGGCGCGGACGCAGCGGTCCATCAGGGCCGCCTTGTCCGTGACCCCGGCGAGGTCGAGTGTGACCACGCGTTCCGTCATCCCGGCACAACCGCCCATGTCGTAGTGATCGCAGCCGTCAGGCACCGTCGGGGTCCGAGCGGTTCAGGGCGGACTTCGGCGTCGGGCCCGCGGCCATCAGGTAGTCCGCCGCGGAGGTGTCCGTCACCAGGCTGGTCACGAGCCCCGAGCGCAGCACCGCGTCGATCGCCGCCGCCTTGCGCTGCCCGCCCGCGATCGCCACGACCTCGGGGATGCGGCGGAGCTGGTCGGCCTTGACCGTGATGCACCGCTCCCCCAGGTCCCGGCCGACCCGGCGGCCATCGGCGTCGAAGAGGTGCGCGGACATTTCGGCGGCGACACCCAGCGAGGCGTAGTGCGCCCGCTCCTCGTCGCTGAGCATGTCGTGGACCGTCGAGATGCCCGGCTCCCAGGAACCGATGGAGACGCAGGCGACCGTGACCTTGTCGAAGTACTCGAAGGCGCGGGCGATCCCGGTCTGGTGGCGCAGCGCCGCTGCGGTGGCCGCGTCCGGCAGCAGCATCGGCGCGTAGATGGGGTGCGCGTCGCCGCCGGAGACCTGGGCGGCGCGGCGGACCGCCTCGACCGAGCCGCGTTCGGCGGTCCCGGCGTCGTACACGCCCGTCAGCTGTACCACCGTGCAGGGTGGCAGCCGGTCGAGCGCCGCCGCCATGTGGATGGTGGAACGGCCCCAGGCAAGTCCCAGCACATCCCCCTCGTTGACGAGCTCACCGAGCAGGTCGGCGGCGACCTCCCCCAGGTTCTCGGGGTCGGGGGTCTCCTCGGCCTCGGCCGGGGACTCGACCACGACGGCGTGCCTGAGGCCGTAGCGGGCGCGGAGCGCGTCGGAGCGCTCGGCGTCCAGTTCGGCCGGGACTCGGATCTCGATGCGTACGAGGTCCCTTTCGAGGGCAGTCTCAAGTACCCGGGCCACTTTGAAGCGGCTGACGCCGAACTCCTCCGCGATCTGGATCTTGGACTTGCCCTCGAGGTAGAAGCGGCGGGCCATGGCCGCCGCCTGCACCAGCTCAGCGGGTCCCATCCGCATGGCTGACCGGCCCGCCGACATACCCGACACGGCGATCTCCTCACTGCTGTTCACACTCTGGATTCGCCGTTCATCCTTGCAGATTCGAGGCGCTTGATCTGCCCTGATGGGCGCCGTTCACGTAGCTGTGGCCCAAGGGCCGTCTAGTGGTCGCAGGCCCAGGACGCTTTGGCGGTCGCCCCCTCCGCCTGGGTGCGTAGTGCACGTACTGCTTCTGCCGGGTCCTTCGCCCCGTAGACGGCCGAACCGGCGACGAAGACATCCGCTCCGGCGTCCGCGCACCGCTCGATCGTCGAGGCCGAGACGCCCCCGTCGACCTGCAACCACAGCTCGAGCCCGTGCTTGTCGATCAGCTCGCGGGTGCGGCGGATCTTGGGAAGCATGATGTCCAGGAACGCCTGACCGCCGAATCCCGGCTCGACTGTCATGATCAGCAGCATGTCGAGCTCGGGCAGCAGGTCCTCGTACGGCTCGATGGGCGTCGCGGGCTTGAGCGCCATGGCGGCACGGGCGCCCTTAGCCCGGATCTCGCGGGCGAGCCGGACGGGCGCGGCGGCCGCCTCGACGTGGAAGGTGACGGACGAGGCACCCGCTTCCACGTACTGCGGCGCCCAGCGATCCGCGTCCGCGATCATCAGATGGCAGTCCAGGGGCGTGTCCGTCGCACGGGCCAGGGACTCCACGACCGGCACGCCGAGCGTGAGGTTCGGGACGAAATGGTTGTCCATCACGTCGACGTGGAGCCAGTCGGCTCCCTGGACCGCCTTCGCCTCGTCCGCGAGGCGAGCGAAGTCGGCGGACAGGATGCTGGGGTTGATCTGCACGGCCATGCCCCAAGCCTGCCATGTTCTTGCACGGTTGTTCGCGCCGGTACGGACCTGGGACTCCCACGGGACGTCCGGCCCGGCTCCCAGGCGCCTCGCAGAACTCCCGGCCCACGGCGGCCGGCGCTCGAAGCGGCTGGTCACGGCCTTGAGTCCGGTCACGCGGACGGCTGCCGCGGCACGGGGGCCCCGACCGGGTCCGGCACGAACGGATCGCGACGATCGTCGACGCCGCGGGGGTCAGCCGGCCCGGCGGATGAACGCGCCGTCCAGTCCGGCCGCCCAGCACGCCACCCAACCCCCTCACGCCGGCGCACCAGCCGACCCCACGGCCGCACGAATCAGCTCATCCGGCGGCCCAGCGCGGCCAGCCGCCCCGGCAGTTCAACAGGCCAGTCAGCAGAGCGGCCCAGCACGCCACGCAACCCCGTACGCCGGCGCACCAGCGGTCCCGCGGCCGTGCGAGTCTGCCGGTCCGGCGGGGCAGCGGGTCAGCCGGTTCGGCGGATGAGGGCCAGGTACATCGCGTCGGTGCCGTGCAGGTGTGGCCACAGTTGCACGTCGGGGCCCTCGCCGAGTGCCGGGAGGCCCGGCAGGAGGGGGCGGGCGTCGACGAGCTCGGTGTCCGGGTGCTGCTTGAGCACGTCCTCGACGACGGCCCGGGTCTCGGCGAGGTGCGGCGAGCAGGTGGCGTAGCCGACGACGCCGCCGACCCGCACCGAGTCCAGCGCGCCGCGCAGCAGGGCGCGCTGGAGCGGCGCGAAGTTCTCCAGGTCCTCCGGGCGTCGCCGCCAGCGGGCCTCGGGCCGTCGGCGCAGGGCGCCCAGGCCGGTGCACGGCACGTCCACCAGCACCCGGTCGAAGCTGGCGGGCCGCCACGGCGGCCGGGTCCCGTCGGCGGCGATCACCTGGTACGGCCCGGGGTTGCCGGCCAGCGCCTTGGCCACCAGCCCGGCGCGGTGCGGCTGCTTCTCGGAGGCGAGCAGCGTCGCCCCGCGTCCGGCGGCGAGCGCGCCGAGCAGCGCGGCCTTGCCACCGGGCCCGGCGCATCCGTCGAGCCACTTCTCGTCCGGCCCCTCCAGCGGCGCGTTCGCCAGCGCGAGGGCGACGAGCTGGCTGCCCTCGTCCTGCACCCCGGCCCGGCCCTCCCGCACCGCCTCGACGGCACCCGGCTCCCCGCCCTCGGTGAGCCGCACGGCGTACGGCGACCAGCGGCCGGGCACGGCGGCCTCCTCGCGGAGCAGTTCCTCGGTCGTGGCCCTCCCGGGCCGGGCGACGAGGGTGACCTCGGGCCGCTCGTTGTCGGCCGCCAGCAGGTCCTCGATCCCGGCCCGGCCGCCGCCGAGCGCGTCCCACAGCGCGGAGACGACCCAGCGGGGGTGGGAGTGCACGACGGCGAGGTGGTCCTCGGGATCCTCGTCGTAGGGCGGCGCGATCTTCGCCAGCCAGCCGTCGAGGTCGTCCTGCGCCACCTTGCGCAGTACCGCGTTGACGAACTTCGCCCGACCGTCCCCCAGCACGACCCGGGCCAGCTCGACGGAGGCGGACACGGCGGCGTGCGTCGGGATCCGCGTCCCGAGCAGCTGGTGCGCACCGAGGCTGAGCACGTCGAGGACGGGCGGGTCGACCTCCCTGAGCGGCCGGTCGACGCAGGCGGCGATGACGGCGTCGTACGTGCCCTGCCGGCGCAGCGTCCCGTACACCAGCTCCGTGGCCAGGGCCGCGTCCCGGGCGTCGAAGTCGCCCTTCTCCCGCGCCTTCCTCAGCAGTGGCGGCAGTACGAGGTTGGCGTACGCGTCCCGCTCGTCCACGGCACGCAGCGCCTCGAAGGCGAGGATGCGGACGGGGTCCTTCTGGGGACGGCGGTAGGGCTTGGCGGGCTTGCGGGGCCGACGGGGCTGGTCGCTCACGAAAAAGGTGCTCCGGGTGTGGGATGGGGGTGCGGTGTCCAGCGTACGTCCGGCCGGCACCGGCGAAGGCGGGGCGGGCGCCTCAGCCCAGCGTCTCCGCGTCCGCGATGCGCACACCCCGGGCCCAGTCCGCCGCGCGCATCGGCTTCTTGCCCTGGGCCTGCACCCACAGCAGCTCGACGGCGTACGAACCGGTGCCGACGTGCACGCTGTTCTTGCCGACCGCCGGCCGCCCCGGGGCGAGGTCCGTCCGCTCCGGCACGGGCCTGACCTGGATGAGCTTGAGCCGCTCGCCGCGGAAAGTGGTCCAGGCCCCGGGCGCCGGGGTGCAGCCGCGGACGACCCGGTCCACGCGGAGCGCGGGGGCCGACCAGTCGACCTGGGCGTCCTCGACGGTGATCTTGGGGGCGACGGTGATCCCCTCGGCGGGCTGCGGTACGGCCTTCAGCGTGCCGTCCTCGATGCCGTCCATGGTGGCGGCGAGCAGCCCGGCGCCCGCGAACGCCAGCCGGGTGAGCAGATCACCGCTGGTGTCGGTGGGCCGGATCTCCTCGGTGACCGTCCCGTAGACCGGGCCCGAGTCCAGCCCCTCCTCGATGAGGAAGGTGGACGCCCCGGTGATCTCGTCCCCCGCCATGACGGCGTGCTGCACGGGAGCCGCCCCGCGCCAGGCCGGCAGCAGCGAGAAGTGCAGGTTGACCCAGCCGTGCGCGGGCACGTCGAGGGCCACCCTGGGCAGCAGGGCGCCGTAGGCGACGACGGGGCAGCAGTCGGGCGCGATCTCCCTGAGCCGCTCCAGGAACTCCGGGTCCCGCGGCTTGACGGGCTTCAGCACCTCGATCCCGGCCTCCGCCGCGCGTTCGGCCACGGGAGAGGCGACCAGCCTGCGTCCCCGCCCGGCCGGCGCGTCGGGGCGCGTGACGACGGCGGCCACCTCGTGCCGCCCGGAGGCGAGAAGAGCGTCCAGAGCGGGAACGGCGACCTCGGGGGTACCGGCGAAGACGAGCTTCATGGGTGGCAACGGGCCTCTCGGGCGGCGATTGACGGGCAACGCACAAGTCTATGCCGTGATCACCGACCGCCCCCACCGGAGAGCCCAGCCTCCCGGCCAACTGGAAACGGGTGGTGCGCGGGTGGGAGAACGGCGTACGCAAACGCCCACACGCCCCCACCCCGTTACCAGCGGAGCGCACACGCGTTGGTCAAGACAGAGTTGACAACATCGGGGCGCTTTCGCGGCCCAATTCCTTTCAACGCCGGTTCGAGAGGCTTGTTCATGGCCGACCACGCAACCCACGACGCCCAGGCCCGGGCCAGCCTGCACTTGCTGGTGCGGGACATCGAGCGGGTCCGCCGGCAGGTGGACGCACTGCGCACGCTCACCGCTCAGCTGGGCAACGTCTACCGCCCGCGCCGCCCCGGCCCCTCCACGGGCTTCGTCGTCTACGGACGCGCCCCCGCCCCGACGGTCCGTCTCGCCCAGGAACTCCGGGACAGTGTCGAAACCCTGGTCACGGCCGCCGTGGACTTCGACCGCTCACTCGGCTTCTCGTGGGACGCGGTGGGCTCCGCGCTCGGGGTCACCAAGCAGGCGGTCCACCGCCGTTACGGCGCCCGCCGCGCCGCGACCCAGGCGGCCGCGGACGCCGAACGCTCGACGGAGCCGTCGGGCACCCGCACGCTCAATGTGAACACCGGTCTGCCCGCGATGCCGACGGTCCCGGCGGCCCGTTCGATGCCCACCCAGCCGACCGCGGGCAGCCCCACGCTCCGCGAAGAGGCCAGGACCACGGCCTTCCCAGGACCGCGCAACGGCTGACGCCCGGGCGCTCCGCTCCGTCCTCACCCTGCCCTCCCGGCACACGCATCCGGGAGGGCGGCCGTATGTCCGGCCCACCTCGCCCGCACCCCGCCCGCGGACTCACCCGGTGACGGACTCACCCGATATCCGGCGGGTCGATCCGCACCCGTACCGGCGCCTCCCCGCTCCCCCGCGCCATCCGCGCGGCCTGCGCCGCCTTCAGCGCGGACGCGAGAGCGGCCCCGCTGCCCGGCGGCACCCGGACCAGCGCCCGCTCCCAGTGCTCCCCGGGAGGCGGTGCTCCCGGCCGCCGGGGCCGTCCGGGAAGGGTGTCCGGCACCGGCACGGGCCCCAGCACCTCGGCGTCCGCCGGCAGTTCGACCGTACCCAGGAACTCCGCGACGGCCTGCGCCGTCCCCGTCACGGCTGCCATCCGCGACACCGGCGGAAACCCCAGCTCGGCCCGCTCGGCCAGCTCCCGCACCGCGTGCCCGACAGGATCCCAGCGCACCAGCGCCTGCACGGGCCGCAGCGTGGGCTCGGCGACGACGACCACGGTCCCGCCCTCGCCCTGCGGGCGCACCAGCGCCGAGACCCCGATCCAGCGCCGCAGCGCGTCCTCACTTGCCCGCAGGTCGGGCCGGCTGAGCATGGCCCAGCCGTCCAGCAGCAGGGCCGCCGCGTAGCCGCCCTCGGCGACCGGCTCGGCTCCCGGTGTACTCACCACCAGCGCGGGCGCGGACGGCACCGTGTCCAGCACGTGCTCACGGCCGGAGGTCCGCACGGGTACGGCGGGAAAGGCCCGGCCCAGTTCCTCGGCGGTCCGCCGCGCCCCGACCACCTGGGCACGCAGCCGGAAGCTCCCGCACTCCGGGCAGTGCCAGGCGCCCTCCTTGCGTCCGCACCAGCCACAGCGCAGAGCCCCGGCGTCCTGCGCCTCGAGCGGCCCGGAGCAGTGCCGGCAGCGCGCGGGCGCCCGGCACTGCGCACAGGCCATGCGGGGCACGTACCCCCGCCGGGGCACCTGCACCAGGACCGGCCCGTGCCGCAGTCCCTCCCGGGCGGCCTGCCAGGCGAGCGTCGGCAGCCGGGCGGCGCGGGCGGCCTCGTCGCGCCCCAGCTCGCCGTCCCCGACGGTGCGCACCAGGGGCGCGGTCCGCCGCACCTGCTCACGCCCCGCGACCAGGGGCCGGGCCCAGCCGCTCTCCACGAGTTGCGCCGCCTCCACGGTGCAGCTCCAACTGCCCAGCAGAAAGCCGCACTTGTCCAGCGCCGCGCGCAGCAGCAGCACGTCACGGGTGTGCGGCTGCGGGGCGTGCTGCTCGCTGTGGCTGTCGTCCCCGTCGTCCCAGACGGCGACGAGCCCGAGATCCCGCACGGGCGCGAACATGGCGGCCCGTGTCCCGACCACGGCCCGCACCGACCCGCGTCGCACGGCGAGCCACTGCGCGTACCGCTTCTCGGGTCCGGCGTCGGCGGTGAGCAGCGCGTGCCGCCCCTCGCCGAGCAGTGCGGTGAGCGCGGCGTCGACCCGGGCGGCGGCCCGCCCGTCCGGTACGACGACGAGCGCGCCGCGCCCCGAGGCGAGCGTCGCGGCCACGGCTCGTGCCAGCTCCTCGCTCCACCCGGGTCCGGGCAGCGCGTTCCACACGGCCCGCGGCGCGCCCCCGGAGGCCAGCGACTCGACGAATGCGGCCCCGCGCTCGTACCTGGCCCACGACCCGGCGTCGGGCGCCGCGGGCGGCGGCAGCGGTGCCGGCGACGGCCGCTGCTCGGCCCGCGCACTGCGCGGCGGCACGGCCAGCTGGAGCACGTCGGCGAGGCTGCCCGCGTAGCGGTCGGCGACGGCCCGCGCGAGCCCGAGCAGCTCCTCGCTCAGCACGGGTTCGGGCGAGACGACCTGGGCCAGCGCCGCCAGCGGCCCGGCGTAGTCCGACTCGGCCAGCCGCTCGACGAGAAACCCGTCGATGAGTCCCCCGCCCTCGCGGCGCCCTCCCCGCACCCGGCCCCGGCCGGCCCCGAACCGCACCCGGACGCGCACCCCGGGCCGCGCCTGCTCGTCCAGTTCCTCGGGCACGGCGTAGTCGAAGTGCCGGTCGAGGTGGAGCACGCCCTTGTCGACCAGCACCCGCGCCACCGGCAGTTCCTTGGCCAGCGCGGCCCCCCGCCAGGTCCTCGGCTTGGCGCGCGGCGCCTTCGCCTTCCCCTGCCGGACACCTTCCCGGATGAGCGCGAGCTGCTCCGCCGCCGGGGCCCCTTCGGTCCCGCCGTCCCCCTGCCCGTTCTCGCTGCTCACGCTTGCATTCTTACCAAACTCCACTGACAACCGGCGCGGGCCATGATCACCACGGTGAAATGCCGGGGCCCGGCCCCCCAGAGGGAGGCCGGGCCCCGGCGAGAAGCCGTGCCGGACCTACAGGCCCACAGCCTCGCGCAGCGCGTCCACGCGGTCCGTGCGCTCCCAGGTGAATTCGGGGAGCTCGCGGCCGAAGTGGCCGTAGGCCGCGGTCTGGGCGTAGATCGGGCGGAGCAGGTCGAGGTCGCGGATGATGGCGGCCGGACGGAGGTCGAAGACCTCGTCGATCGCCTTCTCGATCTTCTCGGGCTCGACCTTGTGGGTGCCGAAGGTCTCGATGAACAGACCGACCGGCTCGGCCTTGCCGATGGCGTAGGCCACCTGGACCTCGCAGCGGGAGGCCAGGCCCGCGGCGACGACGTTCTTCGCGACCCAGCGCATCGCGTACGCCGCCGAGCGGTCCACCTTGGACGGGTCCTTGCCGGAGAAGGCACCGCCGCCGTGGCGGGCCATGCCGCCGTAGGTGTCGATGATGATCTTGCGGCCGGTCAGGCCGGCGTCGCCCATCGGACCGCCGATCTCGAAGCGGCCGGTGGGGTTGACCAGCAGGCGGTAGCCCTCGGTCTCGAGCTTGATGCCCTCGTCGAGGAGAGCCTTCAGCTCGGGCTCGACGACGAACTCACGGATGTCGGGCGCGAGCAGCGACTCCAGGTCGATGTCGCTCGCGTGCTGCGAGGAGACCACGACCGTGTCGAGGCGGACGGCCTTGTCACCGTCGTACTCGATGGTGACCTGCGTCTTGCCGTCCGGGCGCAGGTAGGGGATGGTGCCGTTCTTGCGGACGTCCGACAGGCGCTTCGACAGACGGTGCGCCAGGAAGATCGGCAGCGGCATCAGAGTGGGCGTCTCGTCGGACGCGTAGCCGAACATCAGGCCCTGGTCGCCGGCGCCCTGCTTGTCGAGCTCGTCCTCATCGCCCTCGACCCGGGACTCGTAGGCCGTGTCCACGCCCTGCGCGATGTCCGGGGACTGCGCGCCGATCGAGACGGACACACCGCAGGAGGCGCCGTCGAAGCCCTTCTTCGAGGAGTCGTAACCGATCTCGAGGATCTTGTTGCGGACCAGGGTCGCGATGTCCGCGTAAGTCTTGGTGGTGACCTCGCCGGCCACGTGCACCAGACCGGTCGTGATCAGCGTCTCCACTGCGACCCGGGAGGTCGGGTCCTCTCGCAGAAGCGCGTCGAGAATGGTGTCGCTGATCTGGTCAGCGATCTTGTCGGGGTGACCTTCGGTCACGGACTCCGAGGTGAACAGGCGACGGGACACAACGCTCCCTGGGGTTGCAGCGACTGCTGGCTGATCATTGGCGGACGACGCGGGGGCTGCGCCCGGCATCGTCCGAGAACAGTTTATCGGTCGCACTCCGCCGACGGGCCACCTGTCTCGCCTCTCGGGAGCCCTGTGACCTGCGGCACGGGCATTCTGCCCAATGCGCGGCGGCCTTGGCCAGGGCCGCCACGCGACAATGTCATCTTTGACGCTGCCGCAATGTCATCTTTGACGCTGCCGGCGAACGGCGGAAACAAAGCCCTTGACGATCAGCCCAGCCGCCCGCTCACGATGTCCCAGACGATCTCGGCGAGAGCTTCCTTGGGGCCGTGCGGCACGGGTGTCTCGCTGCCGTCGGCACCCAGCACGACCGCCTCGTTCTCCTCGGAACCAAAGGTCTTGCGCTCCCCCACCTCGTTCACGACGAGGAAGTCGCAGCCCTTGCGCACCAGCTTCTTCCGGCCGTTGGCGAGGACGTCGTCCGTCTCGGCGGCGAAGCCGACGACCACCTGTCCGGGCCGGGGCCGTTCGGCCGAAATCTCCGCGAGGATGTCCGGATTCCGCACGAGGGTTATCGGCTCGGGGTCCTGGTCGTCCTTCTTCTTGATCTTCCCAGCCGCGTAGGTCGCGGGACGGAAGTCGGCCACGGCGGCGGCCATGACCACGGCATCGGCGTCGGAGGCCGCCTTCAGCACCGCCTCACGCAGCTGGAGGGCCGTGCCCACGGGGACGACGTCCACGCCGGCCGGGTCCGGCAGGCCGGTGTTCGCCGCGACCAGCGTCACCCGGGCGCCCCGCGCGGCGGCCGTGCGAGCGAGGGCGTAGCCCTGCTTGCCGGAGGAGCGGTTGCCGAGGAAGCGGACCGGGTCGAGGGGCTCACGGGTGCCGCCGGCGCTGACGACGACGTGCCGGCCGGCGAGATCCGGCTCTTTCACGCCCCGGGCGAGGACCCGGCGGCAGACCTCGAATATCTCTGCGGGGTCGGGCAGCCGTCCCTTGCCCGTGTCGACGCCGGTCAGGCGGCCGACCGCCGGTTCTACCACGACGGCGCCCCGACGGCGCAGCGTCGCCACGTTCTCCTGAGTCGCCGGGTGCTCCCACATCTCGGTGTGCATGGCGGGGGCGAAGACGACCGGACAGCGGGCGGTGAGCAGCGTATTCGTCAGCAGGTCGTCGGCGAGACCGTGGGCCGCCTTGGCGAGCATGTCGGCGGTGGCGGGGGCGACGACCACCAGGTCGGCCTGCTGGCCGATGCGGACGTGCGGCACCTCGTGGACGTCGTCCCAGACCTCGGTCGAGACGGGGTTGCCGGAGAGGGCGGACCATGTGGCGGCGCCGACGAAGTGCAGCGCGGAGGCTGTGGGGACCACGCGGACGTCATGCCCGGACTCGGTCAGCCTGCGCAGCAGCTCGCACGCCTTGTACGCGGCGATGCCGCCACTGATCCCCAGAACGACCTTCGGCTTGTCCACCGTCTCTCCCCGGCTCGGCAACATACGAGACCATCACACACCACAGGCCCGGCAGTCGGCCTGCCGGGCCTGTGGAAAAGTCACCTGCGATGTGAAAGTACTACTGCGCCGGGCCCTCAATGGCCTCGGAGGTCAGCAGACCCGCGTTGATCTCGCGCAGGGCGATGGAGAGCGGCTTCTCGTGGACGTGGGTGTCAACGAGCGGACCGACGTACTCGAGGAGGCCCTCGCCGAGCTGCGAGTAGTACGCGTTGATCTGACGGGCCCGCTTGGCCGCGTAGATCACGAGGCTGTACTTCGAGTCGGTGGCCTCGAGGAGCTCGTCGATCGGCGGGTTGATGATGCCCTCGGGCGCGGTGATGGAAGAGGACACGCTCTACCTTCCGATGGATGGGAAAGAATCAGTTGATGGCGATCTTCACGATCACACAACCTCCATCAAGGCTAGCAGCTCGCGCGCCACGTCCTCGACAGAGGTGTTGACCAGGGTCTCGTCGAACTCCGGCTCGGCCGCCAGCTCGATCTTGGCCGCCTCCAGGCGACGCTCGATCACCTCGGGCGGCTCGGTGCCCCGGCCGGTGAGCCTGCGCACGAGCTCCTCCCAGGAGGGGGGAGCCAGGAACACCAGCTGCGCCTCGGGCATGGACTCCCGGACCTGCCGGGCGCCCTGGAGGTCGATCTCCAGGAGGACCGGCACCCCGTCCTCCAGGTGCTCCAGCACGGCCTGCCGAGGCGTGCCGTAGCGGTTGCCGGCGAATTCGGCCCACTCCAGCAGCTCGCCGTTGGCGATCAGCTTGTCCATCTCGTCGTCCGTGACGAAGAAGTAGTGGACACCGTGCTTCTCGCCGGGGCGCGGCTTGCGGGTGGTCGCCGACACCGAGAGCCAGACCTCGGGGTGTTCCTTGCGCATATGGGCGACGACCGTGCTCTTGCCGACCCCGGAGGGACCGGAGAGCACGGTCAGCCGCGGACGTACGTCCGGGGGCTCGGGGGTCGTCCCCCGGAATGTTGCAGCCATGCAGCGATTATTCCAGCAATACCGGGTTGCCCGGGACGCCGGTCCCGGACTGTCCGGCGCTCAGGAGCCGGTGCTCCCGAACTCGCGCTCCAGAGAGGCGATCTGGTTGGAACCGAGGCCACGCACGCGGCGGCTCTCGGAGATCCCGAGTCGCTCCATGATCTGCTTGGCGCGGACCTTGCCCACGCCCGGGAGGGACTCGAGCAGGGCGGAGACCTTCATCTTGCCGATGACGTCGTTCTCCTGGCCCTGCTTGATGACCTCGTGAAGAGAGGCGCCGGAGTGCTTGAGTCGATTCTTGACCTCGGCCCGCTCCCGGCGAGCCGCGGCGGCCTTTTCGAGCGCGGCTGCGCGCTGTTCAGGGGTAAGGGGCGGAAGAGCCACGCCTACGTCACCTCGGATGTCGAACTGTCGGATACGGACCGGTGAGGAACCTAGTCGCCCCACACCTGGGGAGCCACGAGCAACACGCTTGCCCGTTCACTCTGCTCGGAGACTAGCGGGCAAGTCCGCCAGAGTCAGCGAGAACAGCGGAAAAGTCCTGGTCAGCCTCCGCCAGGTCGGACATTTCAGACATAATGCCCTCGATTTGAGGATGTATTCACACTCAAGTCGTCCCCGAGCCCCCCGCCGGAGCACTCATCGGAGGACTCCACAGGGACCGGCATGGGCCCGGCACGGACTCAGGCACCCGTCACGGCGACCCGGATCTCGTCCGCGAACCGCTCCGCCGCCGCGCGCAGCGCGCCGACCTCGGGACCGTGACGCAGAACACCCCGGCTGACGTTCGGCACGACATTGCGCACCGCCGGTCCGAACACCCGGGGAAGATCGGCCGGCGTCGCCCCCTGGGCGCCGACGCCGGGGGCGAGCAGCGGGCCGTTGATGTCGAGGTCGTACGACGACAGGTCGCCCAGCGTGGCGCCCACGACCGCGCCGAAGGACCCCAGGGGCTCCTCCCCCGCGTTCTCCGCCGCCAGGTGGCCCAGCATCGTCGCGCCGACGTTGCGTCCGTCCGCGCGGACCGCGTGCTGCACCTCGTGGCCCTCGGGGTTGGAGGTGAGCGCCAGCACGAACAGGCCCGTGCCGCTCTCCCGGGCCAGCGCCACGGCCGGGCTCAGGGAGCCGTAGCCGAGGTAGGGCGAGACGGTCAGGGCGTCCGAGAACAGCGGGGCGTCCTTGTGCAGGAACGCCTCGGCGTACCCGGCCATGGTCGAGCCGATGTCGCCGCGCTTGGCGTCCATCACCACCAGTGCGCCGGCCTCGCGCGCCTCCCGCACCGACGCCTCCAGGACGGCGATGCCGCGCGAGCCGAAGCGCTCGAAGAAGGCGCTCTGCGGCTTCAGGACGGCGACCCGGTCGGCCATCGCCTCGACGACCGTGCGGCTGAACCGCTCGAGCCCGGCGACGTCGTCGTTCAGGCCCCACTCGGCGAGCAGGGAGGCGTGCGGGTCGATCCCGACGCACAGCGGACCGCGCTCGTCCATGGCGCGCCTCAGGCGGCCACCGAAGGGCTCGTAGGACGTCATGCGGGCTTCCTCACGTCGGCGCCGACCGCGTCGGCGAGGGTGGCGTACGGGCTGGTGCGCAGGCGGGCGGCCAGTCCCTTGTGGATGGCGCGGCCCCAGAGGGGCCCCTCGTAGATGAAGGCGCTGTAGCCCTGGACCAGCGTGGCGCCCGCCAGGATGCGCTGCCAGGCGTCCTCGGCGTTCTCGATGCCGCCGACGCCCACCAGGGTGATGCGGTCGCCCACGCGCGCGTACAGGCGGCGCAGCACCTCCAGGGAGCGTGCCTTCAAAGGCGCCCCCGACAGCCCGCCGGCCTCCTTCACCAGCGAGGGTTCGGCTTTCAGACCGAGCCCCTCGCGCGCGATGGTGGTGTTCGTGGCGATGATCCCGTCCAGACCGAGTTCGACGGCCAGGTCGGCGACCGCGTCGACGTCCTCGTCGGCGAGATCCGGCGCGATCTTCACCAGCAGCGGCACGCGGCGCCCCGGCACGGCCCGGTCGGCGGCCTCGCGCACGGCGCTCAGCAGCGGCCGCAGCGCCTCGGTGGCCTGGAGGTTGCGCAGCCCGGGCGTGTTCGGGGAGGAGACGTTGACCACCAGGTAGTCCGCGTACGGGGCCAGCCGCTCGGCCGACTTCACGTAGTCGCCGACCGCCTCGGCCTCCGGGACCACCTTGGTCTTGCCGATGTTCACGCCCACGACCGTCCTGAAGACCGGTTCACGCGTGGCGAGGCGGGCCGCGACGGCCAGCGAGCCGTCGTTGTTGAAGCCCATGCGGTTGATCAGCGCGCGGTCCGCGACGAGCCGGAACAGCCGCTTTCTGGGGTTGCCGGGCTGCGGCTCGCCGGTGACCGTCCCGATCTCGACGTGGTCGAAGCCGAGCATCGACATGCCGTCGATGGCGACCGCGTTCTTGTCGAAGCCGGCGGCGAGACCGAAGGGGCCGTGCATGCGCAGCCCGAAGGCCTCGGTGCGCAGCTCCTTGTAGCGGGGCGCGAGGGCCGCGGCGACGAAGGTGCGCAGCACCGGGATGCGGACGGCGAGCCGGATCCACCGGAAGGCGAGGTGGTGGGCCTTCTCGGGATCCATCCGTTTGAAAACCAGACGGAAGAAGTACTTGTACATGTCCAGATGTCCTCGTGAAGCCTCATGACGAGGGGGACACCGTTCCCGGTGTCCCCCTCGTCGGCTGCTAGTCGCGGGCCGCGGTCAGATGTTCCGCGTGTTCCTGGAGCGAACGGACTCCCACGTCACCGTGGTTCAGGGCGTCGATGCCCTGGACCGCCGCGGCGAGCGCCTGGACCGTCGTCAGGCAGGGCACGGACCGGGCCACGGCCGCCGTACGGATCTCGTAGCCGTCGAGGCGGCCACCGGTGCCGTACGGGGTGTTGACGATGAGGTCGACCTCGCCGTCGTGGATGAGCTGGACGATGGTCCGCTCGCCGTTCGGGCCGGTGCCCTCGGACTGCTTGCGCACGATCGTGGCGTTGATGCCGTTGCGCTTGAGGACCTCGGCCGTGCCGGAGGTGGCGAGCAGCTCGAAGCCGTGGGCGACCAGCTCGCGCGCCGGGAAGATCATCGAGCGCTTGTCGCGGTTGGCGACCGAGATGAACGCGCGGCCCTTGGTGGGCAGCGGGCCGTACGCCCCGGCCTGCGACTTCGCGTACGCGGTGCCGAAGACGGAGTCGATGCCCATGACCTCGCCGGTGGAGCGCATCTCCGGACCGAGGACGGTGTCGACGCCCCGGCCGTGGATGTCGCGGAAGCGGGACCACGGCATGACCGCCTCCTTGACGGAGATCGGCGCGTCCAGGGGCAGCTCGCCGCCGTCGCTGTGCCTCGGCAGCAGGCCCTCCTCGCGCAGCTCGGCGATGGTCGCGCCCAGCGAGATCCGGGCGGCGGCCTTGGCCAGCGGCACCGCGGTCGCCTTCGAGGTGAAGGGGACCGTACGGGACGCGCGCGGGTTGGCCTCCAGGACGTAGAGGATGTCGCCCGCCATCGCGAACTGGATGTTGATCAGGCCGCGGACGCCCACCCCGCGCGCGATGGCCTCGGTCGAGGCGCGCAGCCGCTTGATGTCGAAGCCGCCCAGCGTGATCGGGGGCAGGGCGCACGCCGAGTCGCCGGAATGGATGCCGGCCTCCTCGATGTGCTCCATGACGCCGCCGAGGTACAGCTCCTCGCCGTCGTACAGGGCGTCGACGTCGATCTCGATGGCGTCGTCGAGGAACCGGTCGACCAGCACCGGCCTGGAGGGGCTGATCTCGGTCGACTCGGCGATGTAGGTGGCCAGCCGGGTCTCGTCGTAGACGATCTCCATGCCGCGCCCGCCGAGCACGTACGAGGGCCGGACCAGGACCGGGTAGCCGATCTCGTCGGCGATGGCCTTGGCCTCGTCGAAGGTGGTGGCCGTGCCGTGCTTGGGGGCGGGCAGGCCGGCCTCCGCGAGGACCCGGCCGAAGGCGCCGCGGTCCTCGGCGGCGTGGATGGCCTCCGGGGAGGTGCCCACGATCGGCACGCCGTTGTCCTTCAGTGCCTGCGACAGGCCGAGCGGGGTCTGGCCGCCCAGCTGCACGACGACGCCCGCGACCGGACCGGCCTGCTGCTCGGCGTGCACGATCTCCAGCACGTCCTCGAGCGTGAGCGGCTCGAAGTACAGGCGGTCGGAGGTGTCGTAGTCCGTGGAGACGGTCTCCGGGTTGCAGTTGACCATCACGGTCTCGTACCCGGCGTCGCTCAGCGCGAAGGAGGCGTGGACGCAGGAGTAGTCGAACTCGATGCCCTGGCCGATGCGGTTCGGGCCGGAGCCCAGGATGATGACCGCGGGCTTCTCGCGCGGCGCGACCTCGGTCTCCTCGTCGTAGGAGGAGTAGAAGTACGGCGTCTTCGCGGCGAACTCGGCGGCGCAAGTGTCGACGGTCTTGTAGACCGGGCGGATGCCCAGCGCGTGCCGGACCTCGCGGACGACGTCCTCGCGCAGTCCGCGGATCTCGCCGATCTGCTGGTCGGAGAAGCCGTGCCGCTTGGCCTCGGCGAGGAGTTCGGCGGTGAGCTCGGGCGCCTCGGCCAGCTCGTCCGCGATCTCCTTGAGCAGGAAGAGCTGGTCGACGAACCACGGGTCGATCTTCGTGAACTCGAAGACCTCCTCGGGCGTGGCGCCCGCGCGGATGGCCTGCATGACGGTGTTGATGCGGCCGTCGGTAGGACGCACCGCCTCCGCCAGCAGGGCGGCCTTGTCGCCGGTCTCGCCGGTGAAGGCGAACTGGCTGCCCTTCTTCTCCAGCGAGCGCAGCGCCTTCTGGAAGGCCTCGGTGAAGTTGCGGCCGATGGCCATGGCCTCGCCGACCGACTTCATGGTGGTGGTCAGCGTGGAGTCGGCCTGCGGGAACTTCTCGAAGGCGAACCGCGGGGCCTTGACGACCACGTAGTCGAGGGTCGGCTCGAAGGATGCCGGGGTCTCCTGCGTGATGTCGTTCGGGATCTCGTCGAGGGTGTAGCCGACCGCGAGCTTGGCCGCGATCTTGGCGATCGGGAAGCCGGTCGCCTTGGAGGCCAGGGCCGAGGAGCGGGACACGCGCGGGTTCATCTCGATGACGATCACACGGCCGTCCTCGGGGTTCACCGCGAACTGGATGTTGCAGCCGCCGGTGTCGACGCCGACCTCGCGGATGACGGCGATGCCGATGTCACGCAGGATCTGGTACTCGCGGTCGGTCAGCGTCATCGCCGGTGCGACGGTGATCGAGTCGCCGGTGTGCACGCCCATGGGGTCGAAGTTCTCGATGGAGCAGACGACCACGACGTTGTCGTGCTTGTCGCGCATCAGCTCCAACTCGTACTCCTTCCAGCCGAGGATGGACTCCTCCAGGAGCACCTCGGTGGTCGGGGAGAGCGTGAGGCCCTGGCCGGCGATGCGGCGCAGTTCGTCCTCGTCGTGGGCGAAACCGGAGCCGGCGCCGCCCATGGTGAAGGAGGGGCGGACGACGACCGGGTAGCCGCCGAGCTGCTCGACACCGGCGAGCACCTCGTCCATGGTGTGGCAGATCACGGACCGGGCGGACTCACCGTGCCCGATCTTCCTGCGGACCTCCTCCACGACCTCCTTGAACTGGTCGCGGTCCTCGCCCTTGTGGATGGCCTCGACATTGGCACCGATCAGCTCGACGCCGTACTTGTCCAGGACGCCGTTCTCGTCCAGCGAGATGGCGGTGTTGAGGGCCGTCTGGCCGCCCAGGGTGGGCAGCAGCGCGTCGGGCCGCTCCTTGGCGATGATCTTCTCGACGAACTCCGGGGTGATCGGCTCGACGTAGGTGGCGTCGGCGATCTCCGGGTCGGTCATGATCGTCGCCGGGTTGGAGTTGACGAGTACGACTCTCAGCCCCTCGGCCCTCAGGACACGGCACGCCTGGGTGCCGGAGTAGTCGAACTCGGCGGCCTGGCCGATGACGATCGGGCCGGAGCCGATGACCAGGACGGACTGGATATCGGTGCGCTTAGGCACGCTGGCCCTCCATCAGGGATACGAAGCGGTCGAACAGGTAGGCGGCGTCGTGGGGGCCCGCTGCCGCTTCGGGGTGGTACTGGACGCTGAAGGCCGGGCGGTCGAGGAGCTGGAGACCCTCCACCACGTTGTCATTCAGGCAGACGTGGGAGACCTCGACGCGGCCGTAGGGGGTCTCGGTCGCCTTCCCGAGCGGGGCGTCGACGGCGAAACCGTGGTTGTGCGCGGTGACCTCGACCTTGCCGGTCGTACGGTCCTGCACGGGCTGGTTGATGCCGCGGTGGCCGTACTTCAGCTTGTAGGTGCCGAAGCCGAGGGCGCGACCGAGGATCTGGTTGCCGAAGCAGATGCCGAACAGCGGGGTGCCGCGCTCCAGGACGCCCTGCATGACGGAGACCGGGTGGTCGGCGGTGGCCGGGTCGCCGGGGCCGTTGGAGAAGAACACGCCGTCCGGGTTCACGGCGTAGACGTCCTCGACGGTCGCGGTCGCCGGCAGCACGTGCACCTCGATGCCGCGCTCGGCCATGCGGTGCGGGGTCATGCCCTTGATGCCGAGGTCGACGGCGGCGACGGTGAACTTCTTCTCGCCGAC
The DNA here is from genome assembly GCF_053611185.1 of Streptomyces sp. NPDC054834. Taxonomy (NCBI): domain Bacteria; kingdom Bacillati; phylum Actinomycetota; class Actinomycetes; order Kitasatosporales; family Streptomycetaceae; genus Streptomyces; species Streptomyces sp. NPDC054834. The sequence goes on from NZ_JBSGZV010000002.1 coordinate 121,816, forward strand.
CGCGGGGACGACGTACGCCTCCTGGGTCGCGACCTCGGCGGAGAGGTCGGCGCCCTTCATCTCGGGGGCCTGGCGGACCTCGGCGAGCATGGTGCCCTCGTCGGGCAGGGCGTTGCCGGAGAAGATGCCGACGCGCATGGCGCCGCGCTCGCGCAGGTGGCGGGTGAGGGCGCGGGTGTCGATGCCGGAGATGCCGACGACGCCCTGCGCGGCGAGTTCCTCGTCCAGGGAGCGCCTCGATCGCCAGTTGGACGGCACGCGCGCGGGGTCGCGCACCACGTAACCGGCCACCCAGATGCGCTTGGACTCGGGGTCCTCGTCGTTGACGCCGGTGTTGCCGACGTGCGGGGCGGTCATCACCACGACCTGGCGGTGGTAGGAGGGGTCGGTGAGGGTCTCCTGGTAGCCGGTCATGCCGGTGGAGAACACGGCCTCGCCGAAGGTCACCCCCACGGCCCCGTAGGCGCGGCCGCGGAAGATCCGGCCGTCCTCCAGGACGAGTACGGCGGGAGCCGCCTTGTGCCTCTGGGAGGCGGTTCCCCTGGTGGAGGTCGTCATCGTTCGGCGCCTTCCGTGCTGGTTGTCTTGATCATGGAGTTGAGGGCGGCGACCCACTCATGGTGCTCGGCAGCCCGGTCCGAGCGGAACCCCGAGTCGATCAGCCGGTCGCCGTGCTGCCAGGTGACGATCAGCAGCCCGCCCTCGGTGAGGACCTTGCCGGCGATGCCCTTGTCGAGCCGGGCCTCGCGCAGCGCGGCGGCGGGGACGAAGAAGTCGGCCGCCCCGGGGCGTACGACGTCCAGGCCCGCGTCCGTCAGGGTGAGCTCGGCCCGGCTGCGGGTGCCCAGGCCGTGCGCCACGATGCGGTCCAGCCACTGCCCGGCGGTGGTGGAGCCGTGGTAGCGGCCGGTCATGCTCAGTTTCGCCGAGCCGGTCTCGTCTGGCGCGGTCGGCAACTCCGGGAGGTCACCCTGGAGGGTGCCGCGCCACTTCCAGCCCTCGCGCATCAGCCAGTAGACGAGCGCGACGAAGAGGGCGAGTCCGACGAGCCAGCCGATGCGGGCGGTCCAGTCGGTCACATCGGCCGATTTCTTGTCGGCCGCCAGTCCGGTCGCGAGTCCGGCCGCGAGCCAAGTTGCAGGTGTCACGTGAGCTTCCCGTCGACGAGCGTGGCCTTGCCCCGCAGCCACGTGTGGGTGACACGGCCCGGCAGCTCACGTCCCTCGTACGGGGTGTTGCGGCTGCGCGAGGCGAAGCCCGCGGGGTCCACCAGGCCACGGTAGGCCGTGTCGACGAGGGTGAGGTTGGCGGGCTCACCTGCCGAGACGGGCCGGCCGTGGCCGCCGGCCCGTCCGATCCGCGCGGGCTCGACGGACATCCGGTCGGCGACGCCGGCCCAGTCCAGCAGGCCCGTGTCCACCATGGTCTCCTGGACCACCGACAACGCGGTCTCCAGACCGACCATGCCCATCGCGGCCGCGGCCCACTCGCAGTCCTTGTCCTCGTGCGGGTGCGGGGCGTGGTCGGTGGCGACGATGTCGATCGTGCCGTCGGCGAGCGCCTCGCGCAGGGCGTACACGTCCCGCTCGGTGCGCAGCGGCGGGTTGACCTTGTAGACGGGGTTGTAGCTGCGCACCAGCTCGTCGGTGAGGAGCAGGTGGTGCGGGGTGACCTCGGCGGTGACCTGGATGCCGCGGGACTTGGCCCAGCGGACGATCTCGACGCTTCCGGCGGTCGACAGGTGGCAGATGTGCACGCGGGAGCCGACGTGCTCGGCGAGCAGCACGTCCCGGGCGATGATCGACTCCTCGGCGACGGCCGGCCAGCCCCCGAGCCCCAGCTCGGCGGAGACGACGCCCTCGTTCATCTGGGCGCCCTCGGTGAGCCTGGGCTCCTGCGCGTGCTGGGCGACGACTCCGCCGAAGGCCTTCACGTACTCGAGCGCCCGGCGCATGATCACGGCGTCGTCGACACACTTGCCGTCGTCGGAGAAGACGGTGACCCCGGCGGCCGACTCGTGCATCGCGCCCAGCTCGGCGAGCTTCCTGCCCTCCAGGCCGACGGTGACGGCGCCGATGGGCTGCACGTCGCAGTAGCCGTGCTCCTGGCCGAGCCGGTAGACCTGCTCGACCACGCCGGCGGTGTCGGCGACCGGGAAGGTGTTGGCCATGGCGAACACGGCCGTGTAGCCGCCGGAAGCGGCCGCGCGGGTGCCGGTGAGGACGGTCTCGGAGTCCTCGCGGCCGGGCTCGCGCAGGTGGGTGTGCAGGTCGACCAGTCCCGGCAGCAGCACCTTGCCGCCGGCCTCGACGACCTCTGCTCCCTCGGCGGACAGCCCGGTGCCGACCGCCTCGATGACTTCGCCGTCGATCAGCACGTCCTGCGGCTCGCCGCCAAGCACCTTCGCACCACGGATCAGGATCTTGCTCATGGGTCTTACTTCTCCTCGATGGTGCGGGCGTGGGTGACGGCGGGTTCGTTGCCGCCGAGCAGCAGGTACATGACGGCCATCCGGATGGAGACGCCGTTGGCGACCTGCTCGACGACGGTGCAGCGCTCGGAGTCGGCGACCTCGGCGGTGATCTCCATACCGCGGACCATCGGCCCGGGGTGCATCACGATGGCGTGCTCGGGCATCCGCGCCATGCGGTCGCCGTCGAGGCCGTAGCGCCGTGAGTACTCGCGCTCGGTGGGGAAGAAGGCCGCGTTCATGCGCTCACGCTGGACGCGGAGCATCATCACCGCGTCGGACTTCGGCAGCGTGCTGTCGAGGTCGTACGACACCTCGCACGGCCAGGTCTCGACGCCGACCGGCACCAGCGTGGGCGGCGCGACCAGGGTGACCTCGGCGCCGAGGGTGTGCAGCAGGTCGACGTTGGAGCGGGCGACCCGGCTGTGCAGGATGTCGCCGACGATCGTGATGCGCTTGCCGGACAGGTCCTGGCCGATCCCGGCATCCCGGCCGACCAGCCGTCTGCGCATGGTGAAGGCGTCCAGCAGGGCCTGGGTGGGGTGCTGGTGGGTGCCGTCGCCGGCGTTGATGACGGCGGCGTCGATCCAGCCGGATGTGGCCAGGCGGTAAGGGGCTCCGGAGGCACCGTGGCGGATGACGACGGCGTCGACGCCCATGGCCTCCAGGGTCTGGGCGGTGTCCTTCAGGGACTCGCCCTTCGACACCGACGATCCCTTGGCGGAGAAGTTGATCACATCCGCGGAGAGGCGCTTCTCGGCGGCCTCGAAGGAGATCCGGGTCCGGGTGGAGTCCTCGAAGAAGAGGTTGACGATCGTGCGGCCGCGCAGGGTCGGCAGCTTCTTGATGGGCCGGTCGGCGACCCGGGCCATCTCCTCGGCGGTGTCGAGGATCAGGACGGCGTCGTCGCGGGTGAGGTCGGCGGCCGAGATGAGATGACGCTGCATCTGTCAGGCTCCGTAAGGCAGTTCGGATTCGGGAGATTCCGGGCAGACAGGGGCACGGCGAGGGGGCGTACGGCCCGAGGGGCCGCACGCGCGCGTGCTACTGCTGGGCGGTCGGCTTCACACCGAGCAGCACGGTGTCGCGACCGTCCTCCTCGGCGAGCTGGACCTTGACCGTCTCCCGCAGCGACGTGGGGAGGTTCTTGCCGACGTAGTCGGCGCGGATGGGCAGTTCGCGGTGACCGCGGTCGACGAGGACCGCGAGCTGCACCGCGCGCGGGCGCCCGATGTCGTTCAGGGCGTCGAGGGCGGCACGGATGGTGCGGCCGGAGAAGAGCACGTCGTCGATGAGGACGACCAGACGGCCGTCGATGCCGTCACCGGGGATCTCGGTGCGGGCCAGCGCGCGCGGGGGGTGCATGCGCAGGTCGTCGCGGTACATGGTGATGTCGAGCGACCCCACGGGCACCTTGCGATCGGTGATCTGCTCGAGCTTGGCGGCCAGCCGCTGGGCGAGGAAGACGCCCCGGGTCGGAATGCCGAGGAGCACCACGTCGTCGGCGCCCTTGGCGCGCTCGACGATCTCGTGGGCGATGCGGGTCAGGACGCGCGCGATGTCGGGGCCTTCGAGAACGGGCCGCGCATCGGACGCCTGCGTGTCCGGCTTGTCTTGCTTGTCTTGCTTGTCCATACGAAACGGACCTCCTTCTCCGCCTCACGGGACGGACCTTAAAGGACGTCGGAATTGCGCCATCCACGGTAGCAGGTCCCCCGTACACCCCCGATCACCCCCTTGGCGCAACGCGTCGCCGCCACCACGGAAGAGTCGCTGCGGACCATTCGGCTTGACGCAGAAGAGTAACGCTGCGTAACCTCACAGTGAGTTACCAGCCGCGCGGCTGGAAACACAGCCAGCCGCGTCGACACAGTGTCCGGGGAGCTATATGTCCAGCGAATACGCCAAACAGCTCGGGGCCAAGCTCCGGGCCATCCGCACCCAGCAGGGCCTTTCCCTCCACGGTGTCGAGGAGAAGTCCCAGGGTCGCTGGAAGGCCGTGGTGGTCGGTTCCTACGAGCGCGGCGACCGCGCCGTGACCGTGCAGCGCCTTGCCGAGCTGGCCGATTTCTATGGTGTTCCCGTGCAGGAGCTGCTGCCGGGTACCACGCCGGGCGGCGCCGCCGAGCCGCCGCCGAAGCTCGTCCTGGACCTGGAGCGGCTGGCCACCGTGCCGGCCGAGAAGGCGGGCCCGCTTCAGCGGTACGCCGCGACCATCCAGTCGCAGCGCGGTGACTACAACGGCAAGGTGCTGTCGATCCGGCAGGACGACCTGCGCACCCTCGCCGTCATCTACGACCAGTCGCCCTCGGTCCTCACCGAGCAGCTGATCAGCTGGGGCGTGCTGGACGCGGACGCGCGCCGTGCCGTGGCGACCCACGAAGAGAGCTGAGCCCCTCAGCGCCTCAGCAGAAACGTGCCGCCCGCTGCTCACATGCAGAAGGCGGAACGCCGGAGGGCCCGCAGCAGTCGTGCTGCGGGCCCTCCGGCGTTCGTGTCGCGGTGCCTCTCAGGCCTCGTCGCGTCAGGCCCCGTCGCGGCGCAACGAGGGCTTCAGCTCCTTGAGCCGGCCGAGCAGGCCGTTGACGAACGAGGGCGACTCGTCCGTGGAGAACTCCTTCGCGAGCTGCACCATCTCGTCCAGGACGACGGCGTCCGGGGTCTCGTCCACCCAGATCAGCTCGTAGGCGCCCAGGCGCAGGATGTTCCGGTCGACGACCGGCATCCGGTCGAGCGTCCAGCCGACCGAGTACTGGGCGAGCAGCTCGTCGATGCGCTTCGCACGCTCGGCGTAGCCCTCGACCAGCTGCATCGTGTACTCGCTCACCGGCGGCTGCCGGGTGTCGTCCCGGGAGAGCCGGATCCAGTCCGCGAGGACCGTCAGGACATCGGCGCCGCGCTGGTCGCCCTCGAAGAGGATCTGGAACGCGCGCTTGCGGGCCGTGTTGCGGGCAGCCACGGTTAGCTGTTCACCCGGCCGAGGTAGTCGCTCGTACGGGTGTCGACCTTGATCTTCTCACCGGTGGTGATGAAGAGCGGGACCTGGATCTGGTGACCGGTCTCCAGGGTCGCGGGCTTGGTGCCGCCGGTGGAGCGGTCGCCCTGCACGCCCGGCTCGGTCTCCTGGATGACGAGCTCGACGGCGGCCGGCAGCTCGACGAAGAGCACCTCGCCCTCGTGCTGCGCGACGGTGGCCGTGAAGCCCTCGATGAGGAAGTTGGCGGCGTCGCCGACGGCCTTGCGGTCGACCAGGAGCTGGTCGTAGGTCTCCATGTCCATGAAGACGAAGTAGTCGCCGTCCATGTACGAGAACTGCATGTCGCGCTTGTCGACAGTGGCCGTCTCGACCTTGACGCCGGCGTTGAAGGTCTTGTCGACGACCTTGCCGGAGAGCACGTTCTTGAGCTTGGTGCGCACGAAGGCCGGGCCCTTGCCGGGCTTGACGTGCTGGAACTCGACGACGGACCACAGCTGGCCGCCTTCGAGCTTGAGCACCATGCCGTTCTTGAGGTCGTTCGTGGAAGCCACGGTTGCGGAATCTCCTGGACTGACGTACGACCCCGGGGCAGGCGCACAGCGCGAGGCTAGAGCGCGAGCAGCTCCTTGGTCGTGATGGTGAGTAGCTCGGGTCCGCCGTCCGCCTCGGGGCGTACGACGAGCGTGTCATCGATCCGGACGCCGCCCCGGCCCGGGAGGTGGACCCCCGGTTCGACGGTGACCGGCACGCAAGCGTCCAGTTTACCCATGGCCGAGGGAGCCAACTGCGGGTCCTCGTCGATTTCGAGTCCCACCCCGTGTCCGACGAGTGGCGGGAGGCCCTGCGCGTACCCGGCGGAGTCCAGCACCTGGCGTGCGGCGCGGTCCACTTCACGGTAGGCCGCACCGGGCGCCAGGGCCTCCCGTCCGGCGCGCTGCGCGGCGAAGACGAGGTCGTACAGCTCGATCTGCCAGTCGGCCGGCGAGGTACCGATGACGAACGTCCGGCCGATCTCACAGCGGTATCCGCGGTAGGTGGCCCCCAGGCAGACGGACAGGAAGTCGCCTTCCTCGACCCGCCGGTCGGTGGGCCGGTGCCCGCGCCGGCCGGCGTTCGGGCCCGTGGCGACGGAGGTCGCGAAGGCGGGCCCGTCCGCGCCGTGGTCGACCAGGCGCCGCTCCAGCTCCAGGGCGAGGTGCCGTTCGGTGCGGCCGACCAGGATGGACTCCAGCAGCTCACCGAGGGCCTGGTCGGCGATCTCGGCACCGATGCGGAGGCAGGAGATCTCCTCCTCGTCCTTCACCACCCTGAGCTGCTCCACGGCCACGCCGAGGTCGGCGAGGCGGAGGCGGGGCGCGACGGATGAGACGGCTCTGTACCGGGTGACGGTGAGATGGTGCTCCTCCACGGCGAGGACGTCGGCTCCCTGGGCCACGGCGAGGTCGGTCGCCGCGACCGCGGCGTCGCCACCGGGTGAGGGCAGGATCTGCAGGCGCAGGTTCTCGTCCGGCCGTCCCTCGCTGGGGCGGTCGTCCGGGGGGGCGGCGCAGACGAGGAGGTCCTCGCGCTTGCCGAGGAGCAGAACTGCGTCCTGGGGGGCGGCGCCCGCCAGGTAGCGCACATTGGCGGGGCGGGAGATGACCGCTGCCGCGGTACCGGCCGCGTTGCAGCGTTCCCTCAGCCGGGATCGGCGGGTCGCGTACACCTCTGACATGAGACGAGCGTAGGAGTTCTGCCCGGTTCGCGCTGTTTGTGGGGGCCGAGTGGGGTTCGGTCAGCCCGTGGTCACCAGCTCGGTGGGCTTGTTATGGCCCTCGCGAGCACCTCGTCGAGGACACGGGCCGTGCTCGGCACGTCCAGCTGTGAATTGTCGATGATCGGCAGGCCCGAGCCGTACCAGCCGGCCATGCGGCCGTGGATGCGGGCCACCTCCTCGTCGGTGAGGCGGCGGTTGCCGGTGCGTTCGGCGTTGCGTTCCAGGACGATGTCCAGGCCCGGGAGGAGGACCACGGGCAGCAGACCGGGGCCGACGTGCCGCTTCCAGCCGCCGAGGCCGACGACGGGGCGGTCCGGGAACACGGCGTCGTCGAGGACGCAGGAGATGCCGTTGGCCAGGAAGTTCCGCGCGGCGAAGCCGCAGGTGCGGCGGGCCAGGCGGTACTGGGCCTCGGAGTGGTCGTTCCAGCCGGACTGCGGGTCGGCGAAGCCCGAGCGGACCCATTCGCGTACGTCGTCGAGGCTGATGTGGGCGGTGGGGACCCGGCGGTGGTCCGCCCAGTACTTGGCGACACTCGTCTTCCCGGCACCGGCGGGGCCGATCAGCAGCACGGCCAGGGTCGTGGCGGACGGGTCCGGGGCCGCGGTGGGTGGCGGGCTGGGCACGGCGACCGGGCCGCCGGGCGGCAACGGCACATGACCGGTGGTGTCGGCGACCGGCGGCACGGGCGGGTGCTGCGGGGCCGGAGACTGCGGGACCGGGGCCGGGGGCTGCGCGGGCGCGGGCGGCACCGGTCCGGCGGAGGTGCCGGTGAAGCCCGGCGCCGGGGGCGGCGGGGGCACGGGCGCGGGGCCCTGGTGGGATCCCGGGTGGTGTGCACCCGGGTGATGTGCGGTCGGCGCCCAGCCGGCGACCGGTCCCTGCCCCGGCTGGTGGGGCGGCGGCAGCTCAGACCCCACTGCGTGCTGCATCCGGTGCCACTCCGTCTCGTCCGTACCCGCAATTGACGCCGGCAGCGGGGCTGTCCCCGCTCCCTACCGAACGGTACCGTCCCCGGCCGTCGTTCGGTGAAACGGCCGGGGGCGGTGCGAAGTGCCCGTCCCGCGAGGTGAATCGGGCGGAAGGAGCAGGTGAGGACGTACCGTGCCGCCGCTTACTGCCCCACTTCGCCGTAGGCGGCCAGCAGCACCGCCGGGTCCGGTCCCTCCAGGACGGTCGGCTTGGCGAGGCCGTCGAGCACGATGAAGCGCAGCAGGTCACCGCGGGACTTCTTGTCGACCTTCATCGTCTCCAGCAGCTTGGGCCACTGGTCGTAGCGGTAGTGCAGCGGCAGCCCGACCGATTCCAGGACCGTGCGGTGGCGGTCGGCGGTCGCGTCGTCCAACCGGCCCGCCAGACGGCCGAGTTCGGCGGCGAAGTGCATGCCGACCGACACCGCGGCGCCGTGCCGCCACTTGTAGCGCTCGTTCTTCTCGATGGCGTGGCCGAGCGTGTGGCCGTAGTTGAGGATCTCCCTCAGGCCGGACTCCTTCAGGTCGGAGGAGACGACCTCCGCCTTCACCCGGATCGACCGCTCGATCAGCTCGGCCGTGTGCGGCCCGGCAGGGGTGCGCGCGGCCTCGGGGTCGGACTCGATGAGCTCCAGGATCACCGGGTCGGCGATGAAGCCGGCCTTGATGATCTCGGCGAGTCCGGAGACGTAGTCGTTGACGGGCAACGACTCCAGCGCGGCCAGGTCGCACAGCACACCGGCCGGCGGGTGGAAGGCACCCACCAGGTTCTTTCCCTCGGCCGTGTTGATGCCGGTCTTGCCGCCGACCGCGGCGTCCACCATGGCCAGCACGGTCGTCGGGACGGCGATCCAGCGCACACCGCGCAGCCAGGTCGCGGCCACGAACCCGGCCAGGTCGGTGGTCGCGCCGCCGCCGACGCCCACGATGACGTCGGAGCGGGTGAACCCGGACTGGCCGAGCGCCCTCCAGCAATAGGCGGCGACCTCGGCGGTCTTGGCCTCCTCGGCGTTCGGCACCTGGATCGCGACGGCCTCGTAGCCCTGCTCGGCGAGGTCGGCGCGCAGCGCGTCACCGGTCTCGGCGAGGGCCTCGGGGTGGATCACCGCGACGCGCTTGACCCGGTCGCCGATCAACCCGGCCAGCTCGCCGAGGAGTTGGCGGCCCACCAGCACCTCGTACGGGTCGGTGCCCGCGGTGCCGGCGACCTGGATCCGCGTCACTGCCTCACTCATGCTTCTTTCAACTCCAAAGCGTCCAGGGCGGCTTGGGTGACCTCTTCGGGCGTGCGGCCGTCGGTCGGTACGACCGCCGTGGCGACCTCCTCGTACAGGTGCCGCCGCGCCTCCATCAGCTCGCGCCACTGCTTGCGCGGGTTGACGGCGAGCAGCGGACGGGCCGCGTTGAGGCCGGTGCGCTTGACCGCCTCCTCGACGTCCATCGAGAGGTAGACCACGCGGTGCCCGGCGAGCAGGCCTCGGGTGTCCTCGTCGAGGATCGCGCCGCCGCCCAGCGCCAGCACGCCGTCGTGCTCGGTGAGCGCCCGGTACACCGCCCGCTTCTCCACGGCGCGGAAGACCGGCTCGCCGTCGTCCACGAAGATCTCGGCGATGGTCCGGCCCTCGGCGGCCACGATGTCGTCGTCGGTGTCCCGGTAGGCGACGCCCAGCCGCTCGGCCAGCAGCAGTCCGACCGTGGACTTGCCGACACCCATCGGACCGACCAGCACGATCGACGGACCCGTCATCGGATCGCGAGGTTGTCGAGGTACGAGCGCACGTTGCGGCGGGTCTCGGCCACGCTGTCGCCGCCGAACTTCTCCGCCACCGCGTCCGCGAGGACCAGCGCGACCATCGCCTCGGCGACGATGCCGGCCGCCGGGACCGCGGACACGTCGGAACGCTGGTGATGCGCCTGGGTCGCCTCGCCGGTGGTGACGTCCACGGTCTGAAGAGCGCGCGGCACGGTCGCGATCGGCTTCATCGCGGCCCGCACCCGCAGCAGCTCACCCGTGGTCAGGCCGCCCTCGGTGCCACCGGAGCGGCCGGACACGCGGCGGATGCCCTCGGGCGTGTTGACGATCTCGTCGTGCGCCTTGGAGCCGGGCACCCGGGCCAGCTCGAAGCCGTCGCCGATCTCGACGCCCTTGATCGCCTGAATGCCCATGAGGGCGCCGGCCAGCCGGGCGTCCAGCTTGCGGTCCCAGTGCACGTGCGAGCCGAGGCCGACCGGGACTCCGTAGGCGAGCACCTCGACCACACCACCAAGGGTGTCGCCGTCCTTGTGGGCCTGATCGATCTCCGCGACCATCGCCTTCGACGCGTCCGCGTCCAGGCAGCGCACCGGGTCGGCGTCCAGCTTCTCCACGTCGGCCGGCGTGGGATACACGCCCGCCGGAGCCTTCGCCGAGGCCAGCTCCACGACGTGGCTGACGATCTCGATGCCGGCCGTCTCCTTCAGGTACGACCGGGCCACCGCGCCCAGCGCCACCCGGGCCGCCGTCTCACGTGCCGAGGCGCGCTCCAGGATCGGGCGGGCCTCGTCGAAGCCGTACTTCTGCATGCCGGCGAGGTCGGCGTGGCCGGGCCGGGGCCGGGTCAGCGGAGCGTTGCGGGCCAGGCCCGCCAGCACCTCGGGGTCGACCGGGTCGGCCGCCATGACCTGCTCCCACTTGGGCCACTCGGTGTTGCCCACCATGATCGCGACCGGGGAGCCGAGGGTGAGACCGTGCCGGACGCCGCCCAGGAAGGTGACCTCGTCCCGCTCGAACTTCATACGCGCACCGCGTCCATAGCCGAGGCGCCGCCGCGCGAGGTGGTCCGCCACCATCTCCGTGGTGACCGGCACGCCGGCGGGAAGGCCCTCCAGCGTGGCGACGAGTGCGGGACCGTGGGACTCCCCCGCGGTCAGCCAGCGCAACCTGCTCAACGGTGCTCCTCAGTGCTCGCGCCCGGGTACTGCCCTGCGTATGCGCGTCCTCGCGTACGAGGGCGGCGCGACCGGATGCGCGGCGCCGGCCCGCCACCTCCGATCCTCCCACGTCCGGGACCGTCCCCGGCTCCCGGTCCAGAAGGCGGACGCGGCGGCGGACGTCAGTGAGCGGCGAGCGCCTCCTCCCCGGCCCTGCGCATGGCCTCCAGCGGGGCCGGCGCGCGACCGGTCATCTGCTCCACCTGAAGCACGGCCTGGTGCACCAGCAGGTCAAGGCCGCTGACGACGGCGCCGCCGAACATGGACCAGCGTGCCGCGAGCTCGGTGGGCCAGGGGTCGTAGAGCACGTCGAACAGGGTCGTGGGCCGCTCCGGTACGGCGGCGGCGAGTGCGTCGGTGGTGCCCGCGGGGGTGGTGGCGATCACCAGCGGGGCGTGCAGCGCCTCGGCCGCGTCGGCCCAGTCGGCCGTGCGGACGTCGACGTCGAGCCGCTCGCCCCAGTGGCGCATCTCGGCGGCGCGGGCCTCGCTGCGGACGTAGGCGACGACCTCGCCGGTGCAGACGCGGGCCAGGGCGGCCAGGGCAGAGGAGGCGGTGGCGCCCGCGCCGAGCACGGCGGCGGAGCCGACCTGTTCGATGCCGTGCTCGCGCAGGGCGGCGACCATGCCCGGGATGTCGGTGTTGTCGCCGAGGCGGCGGCCGTCCTCGGTGAACACGACGGTGTTGACCGCGTCCACGGACGCCGCCGTCTCGCTGATCTCGTCGACCAGCGGGATGACCGCCCGCTTCAGCGGCATGGTCAGCGACAGCCCCGCCCACTCGGGCCCGAGCCCGTCGAAGAAGCCAGGCAGTCCGGCCTCGTCGACCTCGAAACGGTCGTACGACCAGTCGGCCAGGCCGAGTTCGCCGTAGGCCGCCCGGTGCAGCACCGGGGAGAGCGAGTGGGCGATGGGCTTGCCGAGCACGGCGGCCCGGCGGGCTTCGACTGCCCTCTGTGTCATGGGAACCTGTCCTTGAGCCTGGCGGCCTGACGGCCTGCGCGGATCATATCCGCACGGCCGGAACGGCCCGCCAGGTGGCGCTGTCGGCTCTTCAGCCCTTCTTCCTCGACGCATTCCATTCGTTGACCAGCTTCTCGTGTTCCGCGAGCGTCTTCGTGAATTCGCTGGTCTTGCCGTCCATCGAGATGAAGTAGTACCAACCGTCGTGCGTCGGGTCGAGTGCGCCCTGGAGGGCCTCTTCGCCGGGGTTGTCGATGGGGCCCGGCGGCAGGCCCCTGGCGAAGTACGTGTTGTAGGGGTTGTCGTACTTGCGCAGCTCGGCGATGGACAGGTCGATCTTGCTCTGGTTCTTCACGTAGTTGTACGTGGAGTCGAACTCGAGCTTGCCGTTGGTCTGCGGGTTACCGGGTACGAGGCGGTTGTAGACGACCTCGGCCATCTTGCGGAAGTCGTCATGGCTGGTGCCCTCGGCCTGGGCGAGGCTTGCCACCGTCAGCAACTGCCAGGGGTTGTCGAGCCCCAGGGACTTGGCCTTCTGCACGAGGCCGAGCTCCTGGTACGTCTCGTTGGCCCGGGAGACCATGTTCTTCAGGACATCCTCGGGCTTCTGCCCCTTCGCCGCCGCGTAGCTGGACGGATAGAGGAATCCTTCCAGCGGGTCCTTGAGATTGGGATGGCTCAGCGCCCAGTCGGGCAGGCCCAGTTTGCGGTAGTCGTTCTTCGCCACCTTCGCCGTGGTGCCCTGTGCCACCCCGAGGCGCTGGTCGATCAACGAGTAGACCTTCACGTTGCGCATGCCCTCGGCGATGATCAGGTTGCTGTGGCTCTTCGGGCTCAGCATGAGTTCGACCGCGCTCGCGGCCGACATGTGCTTCTGCAGCGTGTAGACGCCGTCCTGGACGCCCTTGCCACCAGGATTCGCGTTCAACGCGGAGACGAGCGCGTCGACGCTCTCGACGACGCCCGCCTCCTTCAGCTTCTGCCCGATCACATAGCCGCCGGCGCCCTTCGGGATGACGACCGAGACCTGCTCGCCGTTCCCGTCACCCGCGTAGTCCGGCGCCGCGCCGAAACGATCCTGGTAGAAGTGCCAGCCGAAGTAGCCGACACCGGCCAGGCCGCCGCCGAACACCAGGCACACCACCAGGCAGGCGAAGCCGTTGCGCCCCTTCTTCTGCTTGGGGCCCTTCCCGCCCGCGCCGCGCGAGCGCCGGCTCTGTGCGGCGTCGTCCTCGTCGTCGTCCTGGTCGTCTCCCGCGAAGAAGGCGTGTTCGCCCTGGTCGGGACCGGGGTCCCAGCCGGTCTCCGTCTCCTGCTCCGCCACGGGTTCCGGTTCGGGGCGCCGCTGGCCCGGGGGCTCCGGCGGGGGGTAGGCGTCGGGCGTGCCGTAGAAGTCGGGCTGCTCCCCGCCGTACGCCACCGGCTGCTGGCCGTAGGGGTCGCCCGGATCCGCGGCGTAGGGCACGTGTCCGTGGGTGCCGGTGGCGTCCCAGCCGCCGCCCTGGTGGTACTGCTCCTGGGTATGACCGGCGTACTGCTGGTCGTACTGCTGCTGTCCCTGCGCGTCGTACTGCTGCTGTCCCTGCGCGTCGTACTGCTGCTGTCCCTGCGCGCCGTACTGCTGCTGTCCCTGCGCGCCGTAGTGCTGGTGACCCTGCCCGTCGTGGTACTCGTACTGCTGCTGGTCGTACCCGCCGTGCTGCTGCTGGCCCCAGTCGCCGTACTGCGACTCCTGCGAAACATGCTGCGGCTGGCCGCCGTAGACAGACTGCCGGCCCACATGGGCCTGCTGCTGCCCTTCCCATCCGTCGTCCCCGAACAACGGGTCCTCCGGATGCCACGGTTCGGAGCCTTGGCCCCGGCCATACTCAGTCATCGATCCCCTAGAGCCGCGAGGCGGGCGGTCACGCGGCTCCTGGGGCCCGCTTCCGTTCCGCCTCTTGCTGTGCGGCGGCTGTTCGAGAACCGTCGCATCGCGCGGAACGTTACCGTATCGCGATCAGATGACCACTTCGACGCCCTCGCCGGGTGCATTACCTGACACCCGTTCGGATTCCAAGGCCTGTTGCAAAATGATCACGGCGGCCGCCTGATCGATGACAGAACGGCCCTTCTTGGACGTCACGCCGGAGGCGCGCAGCCCCTGAGTGGCCGTCACGGTCGTCATCCGCTCGTCCACGAGTCTGACCCCGACCGGCTGAATCATGCGCGCCAGTTCCTGGGCGAAGCGACGGACCTTGGCGGCGGCCGGGCCCTCGCCCCCCTTGAGGGAGCGAGGGAGACCGACGACGACCTCGATCGGCTCGTACTCCTCGACCAGTTGCCTCAGCCGGCGGTGAGCGGCCGGGACGTCCCGCCCGGGGACGGTCTCCACCGGTGTGGCGAGGATCCCGTCAGGGTCGCACGAGGCGACCCCGATACGGGCGTCCCCGACGTCGATCGCGAGTCGGCGTCCTCGGCGCATGACCCGGCCCTCACCGCCTGCCGTGTTCTCGGGGTTCCCGGAGTTCACTTGGCCGTTTCCGCCACGAGCCGCTCGACGGCGTCGACGGCCTCGCCGACGGCGGCCGGGTTCTGGCCGCCGCCCTGGGCGACGTCCGGCTTGCCGCCACCGCCGCCGCCGAGGGTCTTGGCGGCCGTGCGAACCAGGTCACCGGCCTTGAGGCCGCGTTCGCGGGCCGCCTCGTTGGTGGCGATGACCGTGAGCGGCTTGCCGTTGTTCACCGTGAACAGGGCCACCACAGCGGCCCGCCCGCCCTGGATGCGGCCGCGCACGTCGAGGACCAGCTTGCGCAGGTCGTCGGGGGTCGTGCCGTCCGGGACCTGGCCGGTGACAAGCGCGATGCCGCGCACGTCCTTGGCGGACCCGGCGAGGCCGGCGGCGGCCTGGAGCACCTTCTCGGCGCGGAACTTCTCGATCTCCTTCTCGGCGTCCTTCAGCTTGCCGAGCATGGCGGAGACCTTCTCCGGCAGCTCCTCCGGACGGCCCTTGATCAGCTCCTGGAGCTGGGCGACGACCGTGTGCTCACGGGCGAGGAAGTTGTAGGCGTCCACGCCGACCAGGGCCTCGATACGGCGCACACCGGAGCCGATCGAGGACTCGCCGAGCAGCTTCACCAGGCCCAGCTGGGCGGTGTTGTGCACGTGCGTGCCGCCGCACAGCTCCTTGGAGAAGTCGCCGATGGTCACCACGCGGACCCGCTCGCCGTACTTCTCGCCGAACTCGGCGATGGCGCCCTGCTTCTTGGCCTCGTCGATGCCCATGATGTCGGCGCGGACGTCGAGGTCGCGGGCGAGCACCTCGTTGATCTTCTGCTCGACGTCGGTCATCACGGCCGTCGGTACGGCGGACGGCGAGCCGAAGTCGAAGCGGAAGCGGCCGGGCTGGTTCTCGGAACCGGCCTGGGCGGCCGTCGGGCCGAGGGCGTCGCGCAGGGCCTGGTGGGTGAGGTGCGTGGCCGAGTGGGCGCGGGCGATGGCCGTGCGGCGGCGGTGGTCGATCGAGGCGTGGGCCTTGGCGCCGACGGTCACCTCGCCGACCTGGACGACGCCCTTGTGGACGTACACGCCGGGGACCGGCTTCTGGCAGTCGCGGACCTCGATGACGGCACCGGAGTCGACCTTGATCCGGCCGGTGTCGCCGATCTGACCGCCGCCCTCGGCGTAGAACGGGGTGCGGTCCAGGACGATCTCGACCTCGTCGCCCTCGCCGGCGGCCGGGGAGGAGACGCCGTCGACGAGGATGCCGACGATGGTGCTCTCGCCCTCGGTGTCCGTGTAGCCGATGAAGTCGGTCTCGCCGGTCTTGTCGGCGATCTCCCGGTAGGCACCGGCACCGGCGTGGCCGGTCTTCTTGGCCTGGGCGTCGGCCTTGGCGCGCTCCCGCTGCTCCTTCATCAGGCGGCGGAAGCCCTCCTCGTCCACCGAGAGGCCCTGCTCGGCGGCCATCTCGAGGGTGAGGTCGATCGGGAAACCCCAGGTGTCGTGGAGCAGGAACGCCTTGTCGCCGGCCAGGACCGTGCCACCGGAGGCCTTGGTCTCGGTGACGGCGGTGTCGAGGATGTTGGTGCCGGCCTTGAGCGTCTTGAGGAAGGCGTTCTCCTCGGCGACGGCGACCTTCTCGATGCGCTCGCGGTCGGTGACGAGCTCCGGGTACTGCTGGCCCATCATGCCGATGACCGTGTCGATCAGGTCCTTGACGACCGGACCGGTGGCGCCGAGCAGGCGCATGTTGCGGATGGCGCGGCGCATGATGCGGCGCAGGACGTAACCGCGGCCCTCGTTGCCGGGGGTGACGCCGTCGCCGATGAGCATCACGGAGGTACGCATGTGGTCGGTGACCACGCGCAGGGAGACGTCCGAGTGGTGGGCGTCGCCGTAGGCCACGCCGGTCAGCTCGGTGGCCTTCTTGATGACGGCCATGGAAGTGTCGATCTCGTACATGTTCTGCACGCCCTGCAGAATCATGGCGAGGCGCTCCAGGCCGAGGCCGGTGTCGATGTTCTTGCTCGGCAGTTCGCCGAGGATCTCGAAGTTGTCCTTGCCGATGCCCTCGCCGCGCTCGTACTGCATGAAGACGAGGTTCCAGATCTCCACGTACCGCTCGTCGTTGACGGCGGGGCCGCCCTCGACGCCGAACTCGGGGCCGCGGTCGTAGTTGATCTCGGAACAGGGGCCGCAGGGGCCGGGGACGCCCATGGACCAGTAGTTGTCCTTCATGCCCAGGCGCTGGATGCGCTCCTTGGGCACGCCGACGACGTCGTGCCAGATGCGCTCGGCCTCGTCGTCGTCCTTGTAGACGGTGATCCACAGGCGGTCGGGATCCAGGCCGTAACCGCCCTTGTCCTGGGGCGTGGTGAGCAGCTCCCAGGCGTACTTGATGGCGCCTTCCTTGAAGTAGTCGCCGAAGGAGAAGTTGCCGCACATCTGGAAGAACGTGCCGTGGCGGGTGGTCTTGCCGACCTCTTCGATGTCGGGGGTGCGCACGCACTTCTGCACGCTGGTGGCGCGGGCGAAGGGCGGCTTGACCTCGCCCAGGAAGTACGGCTTGAAGGGCACCATGCCGGCCGGGACGAGGAGCAGAGTCGGGTCGTCCGCGATGAGCGACGCCGAAGGGACGACGGTGTGACCGCGCTCCTCGAAGAAGCTCAACCAGCGGCGGCGAATCTCAGCCGACTCCATCAGTGGTCCTCATTCCGGTTGTACGAGTACGTCGTGTTCTCGATGTACTTCGGGTTGCTGCGGTTGTTCTCGATGGCGTCATACCGCCGGGGCGCGGGGAGTTCGGGATCCTCACCGATGCCCAGTGCGTCTCCGAGCTCGGCCTCCCGCTGCGCCATGTTGTCGCGGACGTCGAGCGCGAAGCCGACCGCGCGGTCCTTCAGGCGCTGGCCGGTCTCGAGGGCCTTGTTGGCCGCAGTGGCGGCGAGGCTCTCGGGGGTCAGCTGCTTCAGCTTGCGATTGACCTTGGTGGTGGCCCACACACCGGCGGCGACACCCGTGGTGAACCAGAACGTACGGCGGAACATCGCTCGGTCTCAGTCCTTACTTCCGCTTGCGTCGTGCGGCAGGAACCGTGCGGCCCACGATCACGGTACGCCGGGGCGACTTCGCGGGCACGTCCTCCTTGCGGCCGCTCAGGGCCCGGCGCACGCCGTAGCCGAAGGCCGCGACCTTCACCAGGGGGCCGCCGAAGGTGGAGGCGACGGTGGTCGAGAGCGCGGAGGCGTTCGACGTGACCTCCTGGACGTCGGAGGCGATCGCGTCGACCCGGTCGATCTGGGTCTGCGCGGAGCGCACCGCCGTGGAGGCGTCGGCCAGCAGCGGGACGGCCTGGTCGGTCACGTCCGCCACGAGCTTGGTGGTCGCCTTGAGCGTCTGGGCCAGCCTCGCCAGCGCGACGGCGAGGAAGGAGACCAGGATCGCCCAGAAGACGGCCACCAGGATTCCGGCCACTTCTCCACCGGACACTGTGCGCACCCGCTCCCTGAAACGTGCTCTGGACATCGAGAAAGTCGTGCACCGAGCCTATCGCGCCGGGGGTGGCGCTCCGTACCGGATTACCTCCCGGGGCCGGACAATCACGAAAGCCCGCCGCCTCGCCCGCCCGGAAGGGCGGGGAGACGGCGGGCTGACGCTGAGGTGCTACACCCGGCTGGTGATCAGCGGGCGTAGTACTCGACGACGAGCTGCTCGTCGCAGATGACCGGAACTTCCTTGCGGTTCGGCTCGCGGTCCAGGCGGAACGCCAGGGCGCGGAGGTTCACCTGGAGGTAGCGGGGGGTCTCGCCGTCGGGGGCGAAGCCACCCTCACGGGCGATCTGGAAGAGCGTCTTGTCCTTGGAGCGGTCGCGGACCTGGATGACGTCGTCCGGGCGCACGCGGAAGGACGGCTTGTCCACCTTCTGGCCGTTGACCTGGATGTGGCCGTGGACGACCATCTGGCGGGCCTGGTAGATGGTGCGGGCGATGCCCGAACGCAGGACCAGCGCGTCGAGACGGCGCTCGAGCTCGATGATCAGGGCCTCGCCGGTCTTGCCCTGGACCTTGGAGGCACGCTCGTAGGCGCGGACGAGCTGACGCTCGGACACGTCGTACTGCGCGCGCAGACGCTGCTTCTCGAGCAGACGGACCTTGTAGTCCGAGTTCTGCTTGCGGCCACGGCCGTGCTCACCCGGCGGGTAGGGGCGGGCCTCGAAGTACTTGACGGCCTTCGGGGTCAGCGCGATGCCGAGCGCACGCGACTTCTTGACCTTGGGGCGGGACTGGTTCGCCACTGTCTCTGTCTCTTTTCTGAATTTCCGGCTTGTCAGTGTCGAGGGAGGTCGCATCCGCAGCCGGGGAATCCCTCCTCGTCCTGACGGACGGGGTGGGCAGCCGCTCCCCCGGTCTGGGCACATACGTGCAGCACGCGAGTGGCCCACCGACCCTTCCCGGAGGTCCGGGTGGTGGTGGGCTGCCCGCGACACCGTTCGACGGTGCGCGACGCTCCTGGAGCCGGTCCACGAAGGACTGGATCTCCGGCTGGCTGTCCCGCTCTGACGGCACGGGACTCAGCACTTCGGGGCAGTCTACAGGGTGCTCAGGACCGCTTGCGACCGAGGTGCTTGCGGGTCCACTCGACGGCGTCCGCGTACCTCGCCTCGGCGCCGTGCCTGCCCGGCGTGTAGTACTCGCGTTCCTTGATGGCGTCCGGCGCGTACTGCTGCTGGGCGATGCCCTCGGGCAGGTCGTGCGGGTACACGTAGCCCTGCGCGTGCCCGAGCTTGGCCGCGCCCTTGTAGTGCCCGTCCCGCAGGTGCGCCGGCACCGGGCCGGCCAGGCCCTTGCGTACGTCGTCCAGGGCGGCGCCTATCGCGGTGGTCGCGGAGTTCGACTTGGGGGCCAGGGCGAGGGCGATGGTGGCGTGGCTGAGGGTGAGGGCGGCCTCGGGGAAGCCGATCATGGCGACGGCCTGGGCGGCCGCGACCGCGATCGGCAGGGCGTTCGGATCGGCCAGGCCGATGTCCTCGCTGGCGGAGATCATCAGGCGGCGGGCGATGAAGCGGGGGTCCTCGCCGGCCTCGATCATCCGGGCCAGGTAGTGCAGCGCGGCGTCGACGTCCGATCCCCGGATGGACTTGATGAGCGCGCTGGCGACGTCGTAGTGCTGGTCGCCGTCCCGGTCGTACTTCACCGCCGCCCGGTCGACCGTCTCCTCCAGCGTCGCCAGGGCGATGTCCGTCTCGCCCTTGTCGAGCGCGGCCCCCGCGGCGGCCTCCAGGGCGGTCAGGGCGCGGCGGGCGTCACCGCCGGCGATGCGCAGCAGGTGGTCCTCGGTGTCCTCGGGGAGGGCGACGGCGCCCCCCAGACCGCGCTCGTCGGTCAGGGCCCGCCGGACGAGACCCCGCAGGTCGTCGTCGGTGAGGGGTTCGAGGGTGAGCAGCAGGGAGCGGGACAGCAGCGGGGAGATCACCGAGAAGTACGGGTTCTCGGTGGTGGCCGCGATCAGGGTGACCCAGCGGTTCTCCACCGCGGGAAGCAGGGAGTCCTGCTGGGCCTTGCTGAAGCGGTGGATCTCGTCCAGGAAGAGGACGGTCTCCTTGCCGAACCCGCCGGTGGCCCGGCGCGCGCCGTCGATGACCGCGCGGACCTCCTTGACGCCCGCGGTGATGGCCGACAGTTCCACGAAGCGCTTGTCGGTGGCCTTGGAGACGACGTACGCCAGGGTCGTCTTGCCGGTGCCGGGCGGCCCCCAGAGGATCACCGAGGACGGTCCGGCGGGGCCGCCCGCGCCCTCGCCGACCAGGCGGCGCAGGGGCGAGCCGGGCTTGAGCAGGTGCTGCTGGCCCACCACCTCGTCGAGGGTGCGCGGGCGCATGCGCACCGCCAGGGGACTCGCGGCGGGGTCCTTCTCCTGGCGTTCTTCTGCTGCGGCGGTGAACAGGTCGGGTTCCACGCAAGAAACCCTAAGTCACCCCACTGACAATCCCCTCGGGGCTGTCAGCTGGTCCAGAAGTCCCACCAGCGGGTCAGGACCAGCATGCCGATGATGCCGACGTGCAGCACCGGCATCACCCAGGTGAACTCGTCGAAGAAGCCCTTCAGCCAGCGCGGCGCGGGCAGGAAGTCGTTGCGGATGTTGAACGACGTCACGTACCAGAACATCGTGATCGTGGCGACCCAGGCCAGCGAGCACCACAGGCACAGCGCGTTGATCCGGTACAGCGACTGGAACTGCAACCAGGTGCAGAAGGCCACGCCGAAGAGCGTGCCGAAGTTGAACGTGAGCCAGTACCAGCGCGGGAAGCGGGCCCGGGCGAGCAGGCTCATGCCGACGCAGATGACGATGCCGTAGCAGACCAGGCCGAGCATCGGGTTCGGAAAACCGAAGGCGGCGGCCTGCTTGCTCTCCATGACGCTGCCGCAGGAGACGACCGGGTTGAGGCTGCAACCGGGGGTGAAGGTCTTGCCCGCGACCTTGGCCTCGAGGATCTTGAACTTGTCGATCGTGATGACCCACGCGGCGAGCAGTCCGGCCGCGCCGGTGATCATCAGCAGCAGGGCGAACGCACGGCTGCCGCCCACCGTGCGCGGCACGGCGTCGGCCTCGTCCGGCCCGGGCTCCGTGGAGACGTCCTTGACTGTCGTCTTGCTCATCACGCCGATCCGTCACTGAGGGGTTGGACCTTCTTCGGGCACGGTCATTGTGCCGCACGCAGGCTGTGTCCACCGTTCGGTGGACATAAGGAGGTACGCACGGTCGTCCCGGAGCGTTCGGTTCCGGCCGAAGCTCGAGGGCATGACAGCACACGCGAACGGATTCGCGGTGCACGTACGGGGGCTGCGCAAGCAGTACAGGGACGTGACCGCGGTGGACGGCATCGATCTGGGCATCCGGCGCGGGGAGGTGTTCGGCCTGCTCGGGCCGAACGGCGCGGGCAAGAGCACGACGGTGGAGATCCTCCAGGGCAACCGCACCCGGGACGCCGGCGAGGTCTCCGTCCTGGGGGCGGATCCGGCGACCGCCACGCGCGCGTGGCGATCCCGTGTGGGAATCGTCTGGCAGGACGAATCGGCGCCCGCCGAGTTGACGGTCCGCGAGACGGTACGGCACTTCGCCCGCTACTACCCCCGCCCGCGCGACCCGGAGCAGGTCATCGGCCTGGTCGGGCTGGGGGCCAAGGCCGACAGCCGGATCAAGGGCCTCTCGGGCGGTCAGCGCCGCCGCCTCGACGTGGCGCTCGGCGTGATCGGCGGCCCCGAACTGCTGCTCCTGGACGAGCCGACGACCGGCTTCGACCCGGCGGCCCGCCGCCAGTTCTGGGACCTGATCCGGCTGCTGGCCGACGAGGGCACGACGATCGTGCTCACCACGCACTACCTGGAGGAGGCCGAGGCCCTCGCGGACCGGCTCGCGGTGGTCGCCCGGGGCCGGGTCGTCGCCGAGGGCGAGCCCGGCGAACTGCGCGAACGGTACGGCACCGGCGCCACGGTGACCTGGACGGATCCCGACGGCTCCGCGCGCACGGAGCACACCGACACGCCCACGAGGACGGTCTCGGCGCTCATGGAGCGCTTCGACGGCGAGATCCCGGGCCTGGCGGTGAGCCGACCCACGCTGGAAGACGTCTACCTCCGGCTGACCGGACAGGAGGCCACCCGATGACTACCTGGTCCCTCGGCCTCAGCCGCGGCGCATTGGAGATCAAGCAGTTCTTCCGGCAGCGCGACCAGGTGGTGTTCACCTTCGCCTTCCCGGTCGTCTTCCTCTTCCTGTTCGCGTCGATCTTCCACGACGACGTGCGCGGCAGCGGCGTCACCGCCTCCCAGCTGTACGTCCCCGCGATGATGGCCTCCGGGATCATGTCGACGAGCTTCCAGTCGCTGGGTATCTCGATCGCCGTGGAGCGGGACCAGAAGGCGCTGCGCCGGCTGCGCGGCACGCCGATGCCGCCGGCGGCGTACTTCCTGGGGAAGATCTGGCTCGTTCTGTTCACCGGCGTGGTGGAGACGGTGATCCTGCTGCTCGTCGGCACCACCCTGTACGGCGTCGACCTCCCGTCGGACCCGGGCCGCTGGTTCGACTTCGGGTGGATCTTCGTGCTCGGGCTGACCGCGTGCGCGCTGCTCGGCATCGCGATCAGCTCGGTGCCCCGGTCCGCGCAGAGCGCCAGCTCGGTCGTCGTGCTGCCGTTCCTGGTGCTCCAGTTCGTCTCCGGGGTGTACATCTCCGTGGCCACGATCCCCGGCTGGATGCTGGACGTGGGCGCCCTGTTCCCGCTGAAGTGGCTGTGCCAGGGGTTGCGGGGGGTGTTCCTGCCCGACTCCGCGCGAGTGCTGGAGCAGGCGGGCAGCTGGGAGTTCGGGCGGATCGCGCTGGTGCTCGCCGCCTGGTGCGCCGCAGGATTGGCGCTGTGTCTGCTGACCTTCCGCTGGCGGGACCGGCGCACCGGATGACGGACCCGGGCTCGGCCCGGGACGCGCATGCCTGGGACCGGGCGATCCGCCTCTGGGACCTGTACTTCGCGGTCGCCTGGGTGGCCACCCTCGCCTTCGTGCTCGCCGCGAGGCATCCCGGGTGGCCCGTCCGCATGGTCGCCGCCGGACTGCTCGTCCCGCTGGTGCCCTGGTACGCCGTGGTGGGCCGCACGCTGGTCCAGGAGGATCCGCCGGAGGAACGGCGGACGTTGCGCTACCTCGGTGTGGCCATCGCCCTGTTCCTGCCGTCGGCGGTCCTGGTCGGCGAGACGCGGCTGATGGCGTTCGCGCTCGTCCCCCAGTGCTTCATGACGCTCAGGATGCGGCGGGCGCTGGTGGCGGTGACCGTCATCAACCTGGTGCCGGTGGCGGGCTGGGCGCTGCTGTGGCGGCCGGACGGCCGGGACCTGTTCGCCAACGCGGTGTTCGCCGGGGTCACCCTCGCCTTCTCCGTCGTGATCGGCAGCTGGATCATCCGGATCATCGAGCAGAGCGGGGAGCGGGCCGAACTGATCGCCGAGCTGGACGCCAGCCGGCACGAGATCGCCCGGCTGTCGGCGGCGCACGGCGCGCTGGCGGAGCGGGAGCGGATGGCGCGGGAGATCCACGACACCCTCGCGCAGGGCTTCACCAGCCTGCTGATGCTCGTCCAGGCGGTCGAGGCCGAGCTGGACGACGACCTCCCGCAGGCCCGGCGCCATCTGGCGCTGATGGACGCCACGGCCCGCCAGAACCTCGCCGAGGCCCGGGCCCTGGTGGCCGGGGGCGCACCGGCCGACCTCGACGGCGCCTCGCTGCCCGACGCGCTGCGCCGGCTCGCGGCCCGGCACGGGGCGACCGTGGAGGTGACCGGTCCGATGCGCCCGCTGCCGGCCGGCCCCGAGGTGGTCGCCCTGCGCTCCTGCCAGGAGGCTCTGACGAACGCCCGCCGGCATGCGGGAGCGTCGGCGGTGGTCGCCATCGAACTGACATACGCGGACGCGGCGCTCACCGTCTCCGTCCACGACGACGGACACGGCTTCGATCCGGCCGCCGTCTGCGCCGGGTACGGGCTGGCGGGGCTGCGGGCCCGGGCCGCCGAGGTGGGCGGGACCGCCTCGGTCCGCAGCGTGCCGGGCGACGGCACGAGGGTGACCGTACGCCTGCCCGTCCCCGCCACCGTGAGGAGTGACACCCCGTGATCCGGATCGTCCTGGCCGACGACCACCCCGTCGTCCGGGAGGGCCTGCGCGCGATGCTCAGCGCCGAGCCCGACCTGGAGGTCGTCGCCGACGCCACCAACGGGCCGCAGGCGGAGGCGCTGGCGGCCGAGCTGCGGCCCGACATCGTGCTGATGGACCTGCGGATGCCGGGCGGTGACGGGGTCGACTCGATCGAGCGGATGAGCGAGGCCGGGCTGCCCTGCCGGGTGATCGTCCTGACGACGTACGAGACGGACCGCGACATCCTTCGGGCGGTCGAGGCCGGGGCCGCGGGCTACCTCCTCAAGGACCTGCCCCGGGGCCAACTGGCCGACGCGGTACGGGCCGCCGCCCGCGGCGAAACGGTGCTGGCCCCATCGGTGGCGGCCCGCCTGGTGGACCAGCTCCGCGCCAAGCCGGAGCGCCCACGCCTGTCCTCCCGGGAGACGGCGGTACTGCGCCTGGTGGCCGAGGGCTGCACCAACGCCGAGATAGGCCGACGGCTGTTCATCGGCGAGTCGACGGTCAAGACCCATCTGCTGCGCATCTTCGGCAAGTTGGGCGTGGACGACCGAACCGCGGCAGTCACCTCGGCAATGCGCCACGGCCTCCTCGACTGACCCCACCGGGGGGGGCTCCGCCCTTGCCGCTGCCGAGGCGACGGAGCACCCTGTGACCCACACGCGGTGCAGAGGCGAGCAATGGGAGCCGGGCACCCGACGAGCCAACACCCAGAAGGCCGAAGCCCAGGGTGGCAGGCCCGAACGGCGGGCAAGGGACCTGGGCACCCAGCGGTCCGCCCCTAGGGTGGGTAAAGGCTTGGGACCAGGGCGCGAAGCCCCCGTGAGGCAAAGGCCCGCAGTCCAAGGGGCAGAGCCGCCGGCACGGTTGAAGGGGCCGAGGCCAAGGTGGCACGGCCGGGGGTCCAGCTGGCGGGACCCCCGGCGGGGCCGAAAGGGCAGAGTCCCAGGGTGAACCAACGCCGGTGCCCAAGGGGCAGAATCTCAGGCGGAGTTGCAGGGGCGGAGCCCCAAGATGGGCGAATCCCAGAAGACCCGAGGGCAAAGCCCCGGCAGGAACAACACGGCGAAGCCCCAAAATGGGCGAACCCCCGCAGACCCAGAGGCAAAGCCCCAGCCGGAACAACACTCCGGAGCCCCAGGGTGGGCGAACGGCAGGGGGCCAGGGGGCGGAGCCCCCTGTGGGGTTGAAGGGGCGGAGCCCCCTGTGGGGTTGAAGGGGCGGAGCCCCTGGAGGGTGGGAAGGGCAGGGGCGGCGGGGGCGAGGAACAGACCCCCCGCCCCCGCGGGCTCAGCTCAGCCGTGACTCCAGTTCGGCCACGATCTCGTTGACGCCGATCGCCGTCTGCTCGCCGGACTCCATGTCCTTGAGCTGGACGACACCGTCGGCGAGATCACGCTCACCGGCGACGATCGTGTACCGCGCCCCGCTGCGGTTGGCGTTCTTCATGGCGCCCTTCAGTCCCTTGGCGCCGTAGGAGAAGTCCGCCGCGATGCCGACCTTGCGCAGCTCGGTGACCTTGGCGAACAGCACCCGCCGGGCCTCCTCCCCGAGCGGCACCGCGAAGACGCTGGTCGCCGAGGGAAGGTCGAGCTCGACGCCCTCCGCCTCGAGGGCCAGCACCGTACGGTCGACGCCGAGGGCCCAGCCCACCGACGGCAGCGCGGGGCCGCCGATCATCTCGGACAGCCCGTCGTAGCGGCCGCCGCCGCCCACCGCGGACTGGGAGCCCAGACCGTCGTGCACGAACTCGAAGGTCGTCCGGGTGTAGTAGTCCAGCCCGCGCACCAGCTTCGGGTCGTCCTCGAAGGCCACGCCCGCCGCGCTGATCAGCTCGCGCACCTCCTCGTGGTACGCCTTGCACGCGTCGCACAGATAGTCACGCAGCAGCGGCGCGTCCCCGAGCTGCTTCTGGACCGACTCCCGCTTGTCGTCCAGGACGCGCAGCGGGTTGATCTCGGAGCGGCGCAGGGTGTCCTCGTCGAGGTCCAGGCCGCGCAGGAAGTCCTGAAGCGCGGCCCGGTACACCGGCCGGCACTCCTTGTCGCCGAGCGAGTTCAGCAGGATGCGGAAGTTCCTGAGCCCCAGCGAGCGGTACGCCTGGTCGGCCAGGATGATCAGCTCGGCGTCCAGCGCCGGATCCTCGGCCCCGATGGCCTCCGCGCCGACCTGCGAGAAGTGCCTGTAGCGGCCCTTCTGCGGGCGCTCGTAGCGGTAGTAGGAGCCGGAGTACCAGAGCTTGACCGGCAGGTTGCCCGCCTTGTGCAGGTTGGCCTCCAGCGCCGCCCGCAGTACGGAGGCCGTGCCCTCGGGGCGCAGGGCCAGCCGGTCGCCGCCCTTGGTCTCGAAGGCGTACATCTCCTTGGTCACGATGTCGGTCGACTCACCGACTCCGCGCGCGAAGAGCTCGACGTTCTCGAAGCCGGGCGTCTCGATGTAGCCGTAGCCGGAGTTGCGCAGCGGCGCGGCGATGGCCTCGCGAACCGCCAGGTACTTCGCGGAGTCCGGCGGAATGAGGTCGTACGTGCCCTTGGGGGCCTTGAAGGTGCTCACGGGAAGTCTCTCGTCACATTCCTCGTCGGGGAGCGGAGGGTCCTCCGTCCGCTCCCAGGCCGGCGGCCACCTGCCGCAGATACGGGTTGGTGGCGCGCTCCTGGCCGATGGTCGTGTAGTCGTTGTGACCGGGCAGCACCACGGTGGAGTCGTCGAGCGGCAGGACCACGCGGGCCAGGGACTCGAGCATGTCGTCCATGGAGCCACCGGGGAAGTCGGTGCGTCCGATGGAGCCGGCGAACAGCAGGTCGCCCGAGAAGAGGATGGGCGGGATGTCCGCCGCCTCGGGCAGGCCGAAGGTCACCGACCCCTTGGTATGGCCCGGGGCATGCGCCACGGAGAGCTCCAGACCCGCCAGCTCCAGCTTGACGCCGTCGGCCAGCTCCTTGACGTCGTCCGGCTCCCCCACCGTCAGCTCACCCATGAGCGGCATGCCGATGGAACGGCCCAGCGCCTTCTCGGGGTCGCTCATCATGTACCGGTCCTCAGGGTGGATCCACGCCGGTACGTCGTGCGCTCCGCACACCGGGACGACCGAGGCCACGTGGTCGATGTGGCCGTGGGTGAGGACGACGGCGACGGGCTTGAGCCGATGCTTCTTCAGCGCTTCCCCGACTCCGCCGGCGGCCTGGTGGCCCGGGTCGATGATCACGCACTCCTCACCGGCGGCGGGGGCGACGAGATAACAGTTCGTCCCCCAGGCCCCGGCGGGGAACCCGGCAATGAGCACGATCGTCCTTCGTTGTGTCGGCTACAGGCGGCTACAGCTGCTGTCGAAGCCTACCGGCGCTGCCGTTTCCTCAGCGAACCCATATACGGTACGGGGCTACACGCATCCGTCGGCTCACAGGACGCACGCGTACCGGTCGACAACACGACACGCATGAGGAGAGAACCCGGTGGTCAGCCAGGAGCAGCGGCGGCGTCAGCTCGCCCGGGAGAAGTTCTTGCGGCAGCAGCAGCGGCGCACCAGCGCGCGGCGCAAGGCGCGCATGCGCAACTCCGTGATCGCGTCGGTGCTCGGCGTGATCGTGATCGGCAGCGTCGCGCTGTACACGACCGGGGTGCTGAAGAACGACGACGACAAGGCGAGCAACGCCGGTTCGAACGTCACGCCCAGCGCCTCGGCACCCAGCAAGGCTCCGGACCCGTGCGAGAAGGCCGCCAAGGGCTCTGTGCAGAAGCTGAGCTGGAAGAAGGAGCCGGCGATGACCATCGACACGTCGGCGAAGTACACGATGAAGCTGGCGACGACGTGCGGCGACATCGGCATCGCCCTCAAGACGTCGGCGGCCCCGCACACCGTGAACTCGTTCGACTTCCTCGCGGGCAAGGGCTACTTCGACCACACCAAGTGCCACCGGCTCACCACCAACGGCATCTACGTGCTCCAGTGCGGCGACCCGACGGGCACGGGCAGCGGTGGTCCCGGGTACACGATTCCCGATGAGAACCTCAAGGACAAAAGCCTGAAGGGCAACGTCTACCCCGCGGGCACGATCGCCATGGCGAACACGGGGCAGAAGCACACCGGTGGCAGCCAGTTCTTCCTGGTCTACCGGGACAGTCAGTTGCCGCCCAGCTACACACCGTTCGGTACCGTCGACGCGGCGGGCCTGAAGGTTCTGAAGAAGATCGCAGCCGCGGGTGAGAGCACGGGCCAGGGTGACGGCGCTCCGAACGCGACCGTCGTGATCAACAAGGCGACGGTCACGAAGTCCTGATGGCCGAGGCGGCGGCCAGCGGAATTTCGGTCGCGCTGGATGCGGACAGGCCACCCGCTGGTCGCCTATGTTGGCCGTGACGAAACTGTGGACGATGCCCGGGGGAGCTGAGGCCCCCCGCAGGCATCATGTGGAGGAGGCGCTGTGAGCAGCGACCCGTGGGGCCGCGTCGACGAGACGGGGACCGTGTACGTGCGTACGGCCGACGGCGAGCAGGTCGTCGGTTCCTGGGCGGCCGGCTCCCCTGAGGAGGCGCTGGCCTACTTCGAGCGCAAGTACGAGGGCCTGGTTGTCGAGATCGGCCTCCTCGAGAAGCGAGTGCAGACCACCGACCTGTCGGCGAAGGACGCGCAGACCGCCATCGAACACCTCCGGGAGCAGGTCGACGCGCACCACGCGGTCGGTGACCTGGCTGCTCTGCGGGGCCGCCTCGACAAGCTCGTGGAGACGGTCGAGGCGCGGCGTGAGGAGCGCAAGGCGCAGCGGGCCAAGCAGTCCGACGAGGCCCGCAAGGCCAAGGAGGACCTGGTCACCGAGGCGGAGCAGCTGGCCCAGTCCGACCAGTGGCGGGCGGCCGGTGAGCGGCTGCGTGCCCTGGTGGACACCTGGAAGGGTCTGCCGCGTCTGGACCGCAAGTCGGACGACGAGCTGTGGCACCGCTTCTCGCACGCCCGCTCGGCCTTCTCCAAGCGGCGCAAGGCGCACTTCGCGCAGCTGGACGCGCAGCGCGAGGAGGCCCGCAAGACCAAGGAGAAGCTGGTCGCCGAGGCCGAGGCGCTGTCCGGTTCGGCGGACTGGGGGCCGACGGCGGCCCGCTACCGCGAGCTGATGGCGGACTGGAAGGCCGCGGGCCGCGCCCAGCGCGAGCACGAGGACGACCTGTGGAACCGCTTCCGCGGTGCCCAGGACGTGTTCTTCGCCGCCCGCAGCTCGGTGTTCGCCGAGCGGGACGCGGAGCAGGCGGAGAACCTGAAGCTGAAGGAGGAGCTGGCCGAGGAGGCCGAGAAGCTCCTGCCGATCACGGACCTCAAGGCCGCGCGGGCCGCCTTCCGCTCGATCAACGAGCGCTGGGAGGCCATCGGCCATGTGCCGCGCGACGCGCGGCCCAAGGTCGAGGGCCGGATGCACGCCGTCGACCGGGCGCTCCAGGAGTCCGAGGAGGCCGAGTGGCGCCGGACGAACCCGGAGGCACGCGCGCGTGCCGAGGGTCTCACCGGCCAGCTCCAGTCCGCCGTGGACAAACTGAGGGGCCAGATCGAGCAGGCCCGCGCCCAGGGCAACGCCGCCAAGGCCGACAAGCTCGAGAAGGAGCTGGAGGGCCGTCAGGCGCTCCTGGACCAGGCGCTGAAGGGTCTTCAGGAGTTCGGCGGCTGACGAGCCTCCCACGCACGTGTGAGGGCCCCGTACGACGGTGTACGGGGCCCTCTCGTCCTGCCCGGTGGCACCCGGGCCGGATGGACCGGGCCGGCTGCTAGTTCCGGTTGCGCGCCGAGGTCACGCGGTACACGTCGTACACGCCCTCCACGCCCCGCACTGCCTTCAAGACGTGCCCGAGGTGCTTGGGGTCGCCCATCTCGAAGGTGAAGCGAGAGGTGGCCACGCGGTCGCGGGAGGTCTGGACGGCCGCGGAGAGGATGTTGACGTGCTGGTCGGACAGGACGCGGGTGACGTCCGACAGCAGGCGGGAGCGGTCCAGGGCCTCGACCTGGATGGCGACCAGGAAGACCGAGGACTGGGTGGGCGCCCACTCGACGTCGAGGATGCGCTCCGGCTCCCGGGACAGTGACTCCACGTTGACGCAGTCGCTGCGGTGAACCGATACGCCGCTACCGCGCGTGACGAAACCGATGATCGGGTCGCCGGGGACCGGCGTACAACAGCGGGCCAGCTTGACCCACACGTCCTCGACGCCCTTGACGACGACGCCCGGGTCGGCGCTGGAGCGGCGCTTGCGGCCGCGGCCGCGGGACGGCGGGACCGACTCGTCGATCTCCTCGGTGGCCGCCTCCTCGCCGCCGAGCGCGGAGACGAGCTTCTGCACCACGCTCTGCGCGGAGACATGGCCCTCGCCGATCGCCGCGTACAGCGCGGAGATGTCCGGGTAGCGCATCTCGTGCGCGAGGGTGACGAGTGAGTCACCGGTGAGGATGCGCTGGATCGGCAGGTTCTGCTTGCGCATGGCGCGGACGATGGCGTCCTTGCCCTGCTCGATCGCCTCGTCGCGCCGCTCCTTGGAGAACCAGGCCCGGATCTTGTTGCGGGCGCGCGGCGACTTCACGAAGCCGAGCCAGTCGCGGGAGGGGCCCGCGCCGGGTGCCTTGGAGGTGAAGACCTCGACCAGGTCGCCGTTGTCCAGGGTGGACTCGAGCGGTACGAGGCGGCCGTTGACCCGCGCCCCTATGGTGCGGTGGCCGACCTCGGTGTGCACCGCGTAGGCGAAGTCGACCGGGGTGGCCCCGGCCGGGAGCGCGATGACGTCGCCCTTGGGGGTGAAGACAAAGACCTCGTTGCGGGACAGGTCGAAGCGCAGGGACTCCAGGAACTCGCCCGGGTCCTCCGTCTCCTTCTGCCAGTCCAGCAGCTGGCGCAGCCACGCCATGTCGTTGAGGTGGTCGTCCTTCTTGCCGGCCTTGGGCACGTCGGTGCGGACCTTGGAGGCACCGGCGACGGCCTCCTGCTTGTACTTCCAGTGCGCGGCGATGCCGTACTCGGCGCGGCGGTGCATGTCGAAGGTACGGATCTGGAGTTCGACCGGCTTGCCGTTGGGCCCGATGACCGTCGTGTGCAGCGACTGGTACATGTTGAACTTGGGCATCGCGATGTAGTCCTTGAACCGGCCGGGGACCGGGTTCCATCGCGCGTGCACCGTGCCCAGGGCCGCGTAGCAGTCGCGCACGGTGTCGACGAGGACACGGATGCCCACCAGGTCGTAGATCTCGGCGAAGTCGCGGCCTCGCACGATCATCTTCTGGTAGACGCTGTAGTAGTGCTTCGGGCGGCCGGTGACGGTCGCCTTGATCCGGGCGGCGCGCAGGTCGGCCTGGACCTCGTCGGTCACTATCGCCAGGTACTCGTCGCGCTTGGGCGCCCGCTCGGCGACGAGCCGCACGATCTCGTCGTACATCTTGGGATAGAGGATCGCGAACGCGAGGTCCTCCAGCTCCCACTTGATGGTGTTCATGCCCAGCCGGTGGGCGAGCGGCGCGTAGATCTCCAGTGTCTCGCGCGCCTTCTTCTCCTGCTTCTCGCGCTTGAGGTAGCGCATGGTGCGCATGTTGTGCAGGCGGTCGGCTAGCTTGATGACCAGGACGCGCGGGTCCTTGGCCATGGCGACGACCATCTTGCGCACGGTCTCGGCCTGCGCGGCCTCGCCGAACTTGACCTTGTCCAGCTTGGTGACGCCGTCGACGAGGAGCGCGACGGTGTCGCCGAAGTCGCGGCGCAGCTGATCGAGGCCGTACTCGGTGTCCTCGACGGTGTCGTGCAGCAGGCCGGCCATCAGGGTGGCCGGGTCCATGCCCAGCTCGGCCAGGATGGTGGTGACCGCCAGCGGGTGCGTGATGTACGGGTCGCCGCTCTTGCGCTTCTGGCCGCGGTGCCAGCGCTCGGCGACCTGGTAGGCGCGCTCGATCTGGCGCAGGGTGGCGCTCTCGATCTTGGGGTCGTTGCTGCGGACTATGCGCAGCAAGGGCTCCAGGACCGGGTTGTAGGGGTTGGCGCGCTGGACGCCCAGCCGGGCGAGGCGGGCGCGGACGCGGTTTGAGGAGCCGGAGCGCGCGGGCTGTCCGGTGGGCTGACGGGCCGCCGGGGAGTGCGCGTCACGCTCGGGCGGGGCCGGCTTGGGGCGCACGGTGTCGGCCGACTTCTCCACGGGCGCGGACTGGGCGTGTTCGACCGGCCCGCGGGTGTCGTTCTTCGCGTGGGGCGCGTTCGGCGCGGGCTTGGCCGCGGACGCCGAGGCGGACTCGGGCTTGGCGGCGGTCAGTGGCTGGGCCTCGTCTGGCAAGAGGGCTCCTCGTGCGCGATCCGGGTCCCCCGGTCAGGCTCCGGAATCCCCATCGTAGCGATCCCGAGCTCCGGGCACGCCTCCAGGCTGCTGGGAACCACGTCGTGCGGGAGAAAACACACGAGGCGGACACCGGATCGCTCCGGGCCCGCCTCCGCCCGTCCGAGGGGTCAGGTCGAACGGTGAGTTGACTCAGACATCAATCAGCAGGGGCTGGTGTCGCTTCCGCCGTCGGCGTCGTCCATCCGCTTGCTGCCTCCGTTCCAGGTCAGCGTCCCGGACGCACGCAGGCCGTCCTCCTGCCAGTCGCACACCGACCAGCGGTCGCCATCGGCGTGCCACTCGGCGTAGCCGCCGGGGTTGTCGTCGGTGGTCACCACAAAGGTGTTCGCAGCGAATGCCGGAGTCACGGCCAGCGCGACACCCCCCACCCCCAGACCGCAGACCATCCCTGCTCGCTTGACAAAAGCCTTCACATTTCCCCCTGAGGGGCATGATCATCGGGCAAATCAATAAGATCGCGGGGATCTGCTGCGAAAGACACCGGCCAAGGTTGCGGGTCAAGTGGCACGGACTCCTCACGACAGAGGGCGGACACCGCGCCACCGCGGTGTCCGCCCTCGTCGCATCCTGTCACTCAGACCTGGAGTATCGCGTCCAGCGGAGCGCCGGACAGGGCCGGCTCCAGGCGGGCGCGGCCGTTCAGGAAGCCCAATTCCATGAGCACGGACACACCCGCGACCTCGGCGCCCGTCCGGCGGATCAGCTGGAGCGAAGCCTCGACTGTACCGCCGGTGGCGAGGACGTCGTCGACGACCATCACACGGTCACCCGCGGTCAGGTCCTCGGCGTGCACCTCGATCGCGGCGGAGCCGTATTCCAGGTCGTACGCCTGGCTGAGGGTGGCTCCGGGAAGCTTGCCCGCCTTGCGCACGGGGACGAAGCCGACGCCCGCGCGGACGGCGACCGGGGCTCCGAGGATGAAGCCACGGGCCTCCAGGCCGACGATCTTCGTCGCGCCGTGCCGCACGGTCAGCTCCGCCAGCGCGTCGGTCAGCGCGGTGAACGCCGCCGGGTCCGCCAGGAGCGGGGTGATGTCCTTGAACATCACGCCCTGCTCCGGATAGTCCTCGACGTCCCGGATACGGCTGAGCAGCAGTTCCTGGATGTCGGTCATCGGCGCTTCCCCGAGGGTCGGCCCCGTCCCCGGCTGCGGGACGCGGGCTGGTTGCGCGGGCCCACGACGGCCGCTGCGGCGTCGTCGTCGGGCTCGTCGACGACGGTGGACCGGGTCCCGGCCAGCCCCTCCTCGGCGGCGGCCTGGGCCCGCTTGGCGAGGACACGCTTCCTGAGGGCCTTCATCTGCGGCTCGCGCTCCTTGAGGTCGGCGACGAGCGGCGTGGCGATGAAGATCGAGGAGTACGCGCCGGCCGCGAGACCGACGAACAGCGACAGCGAGATGTCGTTGAGCGTGCCGGCGCCGAGGAAGCCGCCGCCGATGAACAGCAGGCCCGCAACCGGCAGCAGTGCGACCACCGTGGTGTTGATGGAGCGGACCAGGGTGCTGTTGATCGACTGGTTGGCGATGTCGCTGTAGGTGAAGCGGGTCTGCTTGGTGATGTCCTTCGTCTGCTCCTTGAGGCTGTCGAAGACGACGACCGTGTCGTAGAGCGAGTAACCGAGGATCGTCAGCAGACCGATGACCGTACCGGGCGTGACCTCGAAGCCGACCAGGGCGTAGATACCGGTCGTGATGGTGATGTCGTGGACCAGCGCGACCAGGGCCGCGACCGCCATCCGCCACTCGAAGGCGATCGCCAGGTAGATCGCCACGAGCACCATGAAGATCGCCAAACCCTGCCAGGACTTGGTGGCGATCTGCTCGCCCCAGCTGGGGCCGACCGACTCAGCCGTGACGTCGTTCTGCGAGACGCCAAGGTCCTGGGCCAGCTTCGCCGAGACCTTGTCGGCCTGGTCGGTGTCGATGCTCGCGATCTGGATACGCAGGCTGCCGTTGCCCAGCCTCTGCACGACGGCATCGAGGCCGGAGGCTTCCTTCGCGTACTCCTCCGCCTTGGCCACCGAGGTGCTCATGTGGGTCGGCGTCGTGAAGACCGCGCCGCCCTTGAACTCGATGCCCATGTTCAGGCCGCGCACCGCCAGGCCGAGGATGGCCGTGATGGTGATCAGGATCGAGACGCCGTACCAGATCTTGCGCTTGCCGACGAAGTCGTAGCTGATCTCGCCGCGGTGCAGTCGCGCGCCGAGGTCGCCGAGTTTCGACATCGCTCACGCCTCCTTCGGGTCGACAGGGCCGGCGGCGGGACCGGCGGGACGGCGGGTGCGGCGCAGCGGCGGCTTGGCACCCAGGCTCTTCGGGTCGAGGCCGGACCACTTGTGGCCGTTCGCGAAGAACTTGCGGCGGGCGAGCAGTGTCATCAGCGGCTTGGTGAAGAAGAAGACGACGACCACGTCGAGCACGGTGGTCAGGCCGAGCGTGAACGCGAAGCCACGCACCTTGCCGACGGTCACGGTGAACAGCACCGCTGCGGCGAGGAACGACACGAAGTCGGAGACCAGGACCGTGCGCCGGGCGCGCGGCCAGGCCCGCTCGACGGCGGGACGCAGCGTGCGGCCCTCGCGGATCTCGTCCCGGATGCGTTCGAAGTACACGATGAACGAGTCCGCGGTGATACCGATGGCGACGATGGCACCGCAGACGGCCGGCAGGTTCAGCGCGAAGCCGATGGCCGGGCCGAGGAGCGACATGATCACGTAGGTGAGGATCGCGGAGACCAGCAGTGAGGCCATGGCCACGAGCGACAGACCGCGGTAGTAGGCGATCAGGTAGATCACGACCAGGGCGAGGCCGATGGCGCCGGCGAGCAGACCGGCGTGCAGCTGCTGACCGCCGAGCGCGGCGGTCACCGTGGTGACGGTCTCCTCCTTGAAGGAGAGCGGCAGGGCGCCGTACGACAGCATGTTCCCGAGGCTCTGCGCCTCCTGCTGGGTGAAGCTGCCGGAGATCTCGGCCTGGCCGCCGGTGATGGCCTGCTGCACGCGCGGGCTGGAGACGACGTCGCCGTCGAGGACGATGGCGAACTCGTTCTGCGGCTCCTGGCTCTTGGCCAGCTGGGCGGTGACGTCCGCGAACTTCTTCGTGCCGCTGCTGGTGAACGTCATCTGGACCTGCCAGCCGGAGCCGCCCTGGGTGTCGAAGACCGCCTGGGCCTTCTTCACCTCGGTGCCGTCCACGGCGGCCGGGCCGAGCAGGTACTTGAACCAGGTCTTGTCGACCTTGCCGCAGGCCACGGTCGACTCGCCGGGCTTGGCACTCGTGCCGGCCTTGGCCCGGTCGGCGGGCTTGGAGCAGTCCAGGGCGGTGTACTGCGCCTGGAGCTTGGCGGCCGTCTTGTCGGTGGCGCTGCCCGAGGAGCTCGACGAGGCGGAGGGGCTCGGTGAGGCCGAGGACTTCGCGGAGGCCGAGGACGACGGCGTGGCGTCGGCCTTCAGGGCGTCGCTGACCGCGCGGCCCTGCGAGGTGGCGGTCGGGGACGCGGAGGAGGGCGAGGACGCCTTCTCCTTGGAGGAGGCGCTGCTCGAGGGGCTCGGCGAACCGCTGCCGCTGGAGGACGCGCTCGGCGACGGGCTCGGCGAGGCGGCGACACCGCTGGGCTCGCTGGCGAGGACCGTGCGGAAGTACAGCTTGGCGGTGGTGCCGACCTGCTGCTGGGCCTCCTTGGAGTTGGTGCCCTTGGGGATGTTAACGATGATGTGGTCGTTCCCCTGGGTCTGCACCTCCGCCTCGGAGACGCCCAGGCCGTTGACACGGCGGTTCATGATGTCGACCGCGGTGTTCATGTTGGCCTGGTTGATCGCGGATCCCTGGTCGGCCTTCGCCTTGAGCGTGATGCTCGTGCCGCCGGCGAGGTCGATGCCGAGACGCGGAGTGGTGTTTCCGGAGGCGAACATGCCTCCGGTGAGCGCCACAATGGCGATCAGGATGAGGGCCAGCGAGCGCCCTGGCTTGCTCTGGGCACTCGCGCTCCGGCCCCTCTTAGGTGCTGCCACCTTCTCGTACTCCCTCTCGGGCCGCCCCGCGCCCGGTCGGGACGCGGTCGGCCATGACATGGTGTCGGGATTCCGTGCGGAAAACAGACGCGCCCGGGGTGCGCCGGCCGCGAACCTATCGCGCCGCGCTCCCCGGGACGTGACTACTTCGCGTCGGAGTCGCCGTCGGTCTTCTTCGGCTCTTCGTCCGCCTTCGCCTCGGCGTCCCGGGCCTCGTCGGTCCGGGCCTCGGCGGCCTCGGCCTCGTCGGCCTTCTCCTCGGACAGGTCCTTCTTACCGAGGTCGACGGCCTTGTCGTCGGAGGCGGCGGCAGCATCGGCGGCGGCGTCGGTCTCGGTGAGGGAGGAGGCGTCGTCCGGGACGACGTCGGTGTCGGACTTCAGGTCGTGCTCGATGCCGTGGACGATGCGGTTGTACTCGTCGTCGGTCAGGACGGCGCCGATCGCGTTCTTGGCGAAGAGGAGATCAACACCCGGGCCGGCGTCGAGGAGGACCGTGTCGTCGTTGACCTCCTTGACCGTCGCGTACATGCCCCCGATCGTGCGGACGCCGGAGCCGGGCTGCATCTCGTTCCGCATGCTGGCGGCCTGCTGCTGCTTCTTCTTGGCCGAGCGCGTCATCAGGAACATGGCCGCGATGAGCACGATGAACGGGAGAAGGGTCAAGGTATTCACGGGACGGGATTTCCTTCGCGCGACCGCGACGGAGAGCGGCCTGGTCTTTGGGGGTGTGGTTGGCGCCGCCCGCGAAGGCGGCATCGGCGGAGTCTAAGCGAGTCCGCGCACATGGAACAACGCTCAGCATGGCACCTGGGTTCCTCCCCCGGCCAATGCCCCCGCCGATGACCGCGCCGTCACGCCCCGAACAGGTCCTGTTGTCCGGTTCCACCAGATGTGCCACCCGCTGCCGAGCCGGGCGGGGTGAGGCCGAGATGCGCCCATGCGGCGGGCGTGGCGACCCGCCCGCGCGGGGTGCGGGCGAGCAGGCCCTCGCGTACGAGGAAGGGCTCGGCGACCTCTTCCACGGTCTCCCGCTCCTCCCCCACCGCGACGGCGAGCGTGGACAGGCCGACCGGACCGCCGCCGAACAGCTTGAGGAGTGCCTGGAGGACCGCCCGGTCGAGCCGGTCCAGGCCGCGCGCGTCGACCTCGTACACGGCGAGGGCCGCCGCGGCGATCTCGCGGGTGATCAACCCGTCGGCCTTGACCTGCGCGTAGTCCCGCACCCGGCGCAGCAGGCGGTTGGCGATGCGGGGCGTGCCGCGGGAGCGGCCGGCGATCTCCGCCGCGCCCTCGGCGTCGATCTCGACGTCGAGAAGGCTCGCGGAACGGTGCACGACGCGCTCGAGCTCGGCCGGTCCGTAGAACTCCATGTGCGCGGTGAAACCGAAGCGGTCGCGCAGCGGGGGCGGCAGCAGGCCCGCGCGCGTGGTGGCGCCGACCAGCGTGAAGGGGGGCAGTTCGAGCGGGATGGCGGTGGCACCGGGGCCCTTGCCGACGATGACGTCGACCCGGAAGTCCTCCATCGCCATGTAGAGCATCTCCTCGGCGGGCCGGGACATGCGGTGGATCTCGTCGAGGAAGAGGACCTCGCCCTCCTGGAGGGAGGAGAGGATCGCCGCGAGATCGCCGGCGTGCTGGATGGCGGGGCCGGACGTGATGCGGATCGGAGCGCCCATCTCGGCGGCGATGATCATCGAGAGGGTGGTCTTGCCGAGGCCGGGGGCGCCGGAGAGCAGCACGTGGTCGGCGGTCGCCCCGCGCGCGCGGGCGGCGCGCAGCACGAGGTCGAGCTGCTCGCGGACCTTCTCCTGGCCGATGAACTCGCCCAGGTCCTTGGGGCGCAGGGCCGCCTCGACGGCCTGGTCCTCGCGGTCGGCGACAGAGCCCACCAGCCGCTCGGGGGCGGCGGGGTCGGTCGTCTCGTCCCAGTTCATGTGGTGTGCCTCGGGGTGGTGGTGGCGGTCAGCGGGCGCGGTTGAGGGTCTGTAGGGCGGCCTTCAGCAGCTGGCCCACCTGGGGCGTGCCATCCGCGGCCTCGGCCTGCGGGGCCACGGCGGTCACCGCCTCGTCGGCCTCGCGGGTGGCGTACCCGAGGCCGATGAGGGCCGCGTGCAGCTGGTCGCGCCAGCCCTGGGTGACGGGCGTGCCCACGGCG
Source organism: Streptomyces sp. NPDC054834 (assembly GCF_053611185.1). Taxonomy (NCBI): domain Bacteria; kingdom Bacillati; phylum Actinomycetota; class Actinomycetes; order Kitasatosporales; family Streptomycetaceae; genus Streptomyces; species Streptomyces sp. NPDC054834. The sequence goes on from NZ_JBSGZV010000002.1 coordinate 160,594, forward strand.
GGGGCGCCGATCGGCTCGCCGAGGCGGTCCTTCAGCTCCAGCAGCAGCTTCTGGGCGCCCTTCTTGCCGATGCCGGGGACCGCGACGAGGGCCTTCTCGTCAGCGGTGGCGACGGCCCGGCGCAGCGCGTCCGGCGTGTGCACCGCCAGCATCGCCTGGGCGAGTCTGGGGCCGACGCCGCTGGCGGTCTGGAGCAGCTCGAAGACCTGGCGCTCGTCGTCCTCGGCGAAGCCGTACAGCGTCAGGGAGTCCTCGCGCACGACCAGGGAGGTGGCCAGTTTGGCCTGCTGGCCCATCCGCAGCCCCGAGAGGGTGTTCGGGGTGCACTGGACGGCGATGCCGATGCCACCCACCTCCACCACCGCGGAGTCGGGGGCGAGGGCGGCGACCGGTCCGCTCACGAAGGCGATCATCCCGTACGGCCTTTCAGTGTCGGTGCTTTGGCTGCGTGCAGGGCGACGGCCTGCTGGAGCCGGTTCTGCGCGGGGGCGCGCCAGATGTGGCAGATGGCGAGCGCGAGGGCGTCGGCGGCGTCGGCCGGCTTGGGCGGCGCGTCGAGCCGGAGCAGGCGGGTGACCATGGCGCCGACCTGGGTCTTGTCGGCGCGTCCGCTGCCGGTGACGGCGGCCTTGACCTCGCTGGGGGTGTGCAGGGCGACGGGGATGCCCCGGCGGGCGGCGCACAGCATGGCGACGGCGCTGGCCTGGGCGGTGCCCATCACGGTCCGGACGTTGTGCTGGCTGAACACCCGCTCCACGGCTACGTATTCGGGCCGGTGCTCGTCCAGCCACTGCTCGATGCCCTGCTCGATGGCGACGAGACGGTGCCCCAACTCGGCGTCCGCGGGCGTCCGTACGACCCCGACGCCGACCATGGTGAGCGGTCGCCCCGCGACCCCCTCGACGACGCCGACACCACACCGGGTCAGCCCGGGGTCCACCCCCAGTACGCGCACCGCGCCCCCTCCCTCTCGATCGCCTGTTTGTGCAGGCTATCGGGTGCCACCGACAACGGCTGACATGGCAACGGGCCGACGGGTGTGTCCCGTCGGCCCGTGCGAGGGCGAGCGTCGGCTCAGGCGTCGACCTTCTCCATGACCTCGTCGCTGACGTCGAAGTTGGCGAAGACGTTCTGCACGTCGTCGCTGTCCTCGAGGGCGTCGATCAGCTTGAAGATCTTCTTGGCGCCCTCCTCCTCCAGCTCGACCTGCATGGTCGGGACGAAGTTGGCCTCGGCGGAGTCGTAGTCGATGCCGGCGTCCTGGAGCGCGGTGCGGACCGCGACCAGGTCGGTGGCCTCGCTGATCACCTCGAAGTTCTCGCCGAGGTCGTTGACCTCCTCGGCGCCCGCGTCCAGGACGGCACCGAGCACGTCGTCCTCGGTCAGCTCCCCCTTGGGGACGATGACGACGCCCTTGCGGTTGAACAGGTACGACACCGAGCCCGGGTCGGCCATGGAGCCGCCGTTGCGGGTCATGGCGACGCGGACCTCGGAGGCGGCGCGGTTGCGGTTGTCCGTGAGGCACTCGATGAGCACGGCGACGCCGTTCGGGCCGTAACCCTCGTACATGATCGTCTCGTACTCGGCGCCGCCGGCCTCGAGACCGCCACCGCGCTTGATGGCGGAGTCGATGTTCTTGTTGGGCACCGACTGCTTCTTGGCCTTCTGGACGGCGTCGTAGAGGGTCGGGTTGCCCTCGAGGTCGACGCCGCCCATCCGCGCCGCGACCTCGATGTTCTTGATGAGCTTCGCGAAGAGCTTGCCGCGCTTGGCGTCGATCACGGCCTTCTTGTGCTTCGTCGTGGCCCATTTAGAGTGGCCGGACATCTGCCTGTCTCCTTCGCGTAACCCATCTACGTGTGAACTCCCCCAGACCTTAACGGCTGGGAGGACCCCCAGAGATCCTACAAGGACTCCGGCGTCCGGTTCGCGCGCACCATGTCGACGAAGAGCGCGTGCACGCGGTGGTCGCCCGTCAGTTCCGGGTGGAAGGAGGTGGCCAGCGCGTTGCCCTGGCGGACCGCGACGATGTGGCCCTCGTGCTCGGCGAGCACCTCGGCCCCGGCGCCGACGGACTCCACCCAGGGGGCGCGGATGAAGACGCCCTCCACAGGATCGCCCTGGACGCCCTTGACGTCGACCGCCGCCTCGAAGGACTCGTTCTGCCGGCCGAAGGCGTTGCGGCGCACGATCATGTCGATGCCGCCGACGGTCTCCTGGCCCGAGCGCGGGTCGAGGATCTTGTCGGCGAGCATGATCATGCCCGCGCAGGTGCCGTAGACGGGCATGCCGTCCCGCACGCGCGCGCGGAGGGGGTCCATCACCCCGAAGAGGACGGCCAGCTTGGAGATGGTCGTGGACTCGCCGCCGGGGAGGACCAGGCCGTCCACCTCGGCGAGCTCTTCGGGGCGCCGCACCGGCCTGGCCACGGCGTCGGCCGCGGCCAGGGCGATGAGGTGCTCCCGTACGTCGCCCTGGAGGGCCAGGACGCCTACGACAGGTGCGTCAGTCATGTACGTGCAGTCCTAGGGAGGTGGATTACCAGCCGCGGTTGGCGTAGCGCTCGGTCTCGGGGAGGGTGTCGCAGTTGATGCCGACCATGGCCTCGCCGAGGTTGCGGGACGCGTCCGCGATGATCTTCGGGTCGTCGTAGAAGGTGGTGGCCTTGACGATGGCGGCGGCGCGCTTGGCCGGGTCGCCGGACTTGAAGATGCCGGAGCCGACGAAGACACCCTCGGCGCCGAGCTGGCGCATCAGGGCGGCGTCGGCCGGGGTGGCCACGCCACCGGCGGAGAACAGCACCACGGGGAGCTTGCCGAGTTCGGCGACCTCCTTGACCAGCTCGTACGGGGCGCGCAGCTCCTTGGCGGCGGCGTACAGCTCGTGGTTGTCGAAGCCGCGCAGCCTGGCGATCTCGTTCTTGATCTGGCGGAGGTGGCGAACGGCCTCGACGACGTTGCCGGTGCCGGCCTCGCCCTTGGAGCGGATCATCGCGGCGCCCTCGGTGATGCGGCGCAGGGCCTCGCCCAGGTTGGTGGCACCACAGACGAAGGGGGTGGTGAAGGCCCACTTGTCGGAGTGGTTGACCTCGTCGGCCGGGGTGAGGACCTCGGACTCGTCGATGTAGTCCACGCCGAGCGACTGAAGTACCTGGGCCTCGACGAAGTGGCCGATGCGGGACTTGGCCATGACCGGGATCGAGACCGCGTCGATGATGCCCTCGATCATGTCCGGGTCGGACATGCGGGCCACGCCGCCGTCCTTGCGGATGTCGGCAGGGACCCGCTCCAGCGCCATGACGGCGACGGCGCCCGCGTCCTCGGCGATCTTCGCCTGCTCCGGCGTGACGACGTCCATGATCACGCCACCCTTGAGCTGCTCGGCCATGCCGCGCTTCACACGGGCGGTGCCGGTCTCGGGAGCCTGGTTCTCGATGGTGGACACGGGTGACCTCACTGAAGGGAAGACGATTACTGCTTCCCAGAGGAAACGGGAGTGGACCAGGCCACAGCAAGGGCCAATGGCAAGCCGGTGGATCCTTTTCGGGCGGCCCGCCCGCGGTTCCCCTCTCCCCGCGCGGGGTCAGCGCTCCCGGTCGTGGGACACCGGCGCGATGGACATCAGTGTCTTGAAATGGCCCTTGGGGTGGCCCTCACCGACGAGTTGGCCCTCGGCCTCGACCCAGGCGTGGGCGGCGAAGGGGTGGGTGCGCACGCCGGTGCACCAGGTGGGCCAGGCACCGCGTACGCGGCAGAGGAGGGCTGTGGCGATCGAGCGTTGCAGACAGCCCTGCCCGGCACAGCGCAGGCTGACGGAGACGACCGCCTCGCGGGCCGCGAGCGCCTGGTCGAGCGTCGCCGGTGCCGCGCCGCGGCGGGCGAACTCCAGGACGGCACGCAGCCGGGCGGGCTTGACCCTGGCCAGCAGCCGGGCGACGCCCACGACCAGCAGGGGAACCACACGGCGGTGCGGGGGAAGCCTGCGCCGTTCGGCCAGCGCGACGGACATGCTCACGAGACCACCAGCTTCGCTCCGCTCAGGCGCTCGATCACGGCGGTCACGTCGCGCTCGGCCTGCTGGAGGTCGATGCCGTGCCGGTCCGCGAGGTCGGCGGCGATGCCGGTGGCCTCCCGCCCGTCCAGCAGCCCCCGGAGCACGCGGGCGCCGGTGTTGTTCAGCTGCCAGTACCGTCCGGTGCGTTCGTTGAGCAGTACCGTGCCGTCGTCGGTCTCGGTGCTGACCACGTCAGGATGAAGACGCACGGGCGTCGAACCTCCAAGCAGGGGCGGGTCGGGTGGCGGCGCGCAGCCAGGTCTCGCAGCCGATCAGGGGTTCCAGCGCGTTCCTCGTGGCGTTGTCCGGCTGCGGCGCCAGCAGCCGAGCGCGCAGTTCGCCGGGGTCGATCAGTCCGTGGGCGGCCAGGGCCGAGTCGTCGAACAGTTCGAGGATCCCGGGCAGGTTGTGGCGAAGCCCCCGGTTGGCCTCGTCGCTGAACTCGCCCTTGGTGGAGCGGCCCAGCACGGCCGGCGGCACGATGCCGCGCATCGCCTCGGCCAGCAGCGGCTTGTACCGCCATGGCCCGGCGTGTTCGTGCACGCGGACCGCCAGGACGGCTTCGACCACGCGGTCGTCGAAGAACGGGGAGTCGAGCTGCACACCGGCGTCGGCGAACACCCGGGCCAGCGACCGGTACCAGGGGGCGCTGGAGCGTATCGCGAGGAGCAGTTGGTGCTGGGCCAGGTCGGTGGAGAGCGGCCGCACATGGTTCGCGGTGTGCCGCAGGGCTTCACGGGTCGCCTCGATCGCCGTGCCGGTGGCCCACGCCGGTGCCCGCATCGGCCACACGCCCCATCCGAGTGCGGGCCGGCGTCGTGGCGGGGGCGGGGCGGTGAGCCCGTCGGCCTGGGCCCGCCACCAGGCGGCCTCGTCACCCGGGCGTGCCAGCGCGGCCAGGGTGGGCAGCACGGGCCAGCGTTTCAGGGCGGCGTAGCCCCGGACATGCCGCAGGGCGGTCAGCGGGCGGCGCCGGAGCAGTCCGTGAAGGTAGCCGGGGAACGGCGTGAACAGCTCGTCCCCGCCATGTCCGGCGAGGTGCCGGCGCGAGCCCGTGCCGGCCAGCAGCCGCGCCGTGTGGCGGGTGCGCGCGATGGTGCGGACGAAGGGATAGGGCTCCTCCGGGTCCACCGGCTCGTTCACGTCGGTGAACAGCTGCGGGAGTTCGCCGGGGGGTACGACGAGGTGCTCGGCGCGGTCCAGGACGCCGATGGCATGGGCGGCGAAGGCGGCGTCGTCGTTGCCGGCCTCGGCCTCACCCCACCGGAAGGTCACCAGGTCGGGCACACTGCGGGCGGCGAGGAAACACAGCGACGTCGAGTCCATGCCGCCGGACAGGTCCGAGCTCAGCCGGCCGCGGGCGGGGGCACGCTCGCCGAGGGCGGCGACCAGGGCGTTCCGGACGGCTTCGGCGCCCGCCGCCAGGGACAGTTCAGGAGCCGGCGGCTGCCACCATCTCACCTCGCGCACCCGGTCCGGCTCCCACACAAGACAGTGGTCCGGCGCCGGCGCGGAGATCCCGGACCACAGCGGCCGGTCGGCCAGCGGGGGCGGCAGGAATCCTCCCGTGGCCACGCGGAGGGCCAGCGTCGCTTCGTCGATCCCGGCGCCGGTCATCGCCGCGAGCACATCGGCCCGGTCGGCGGCCACGTCCACCTGGTTCAGCCTGGTGTGGAACACCCGGCGCAGTCCGGTCGCGCTCCCCTGGAAGCGGACCTCTCCGTCGACCGATGCCGCCACATGGCAGGAGCCGGGCAGGGCCGCCGCCAGCTCGTCCACGTCGGACACCCTCCGGACCCGGGCGGCGAGTTCGGTGAGCCGGGAGGCGGTGACCGGGCAGACCCCGATCACCGCCAAGCGCACCCGGCCCGCGGCGACGGCTGTGATGTCACCGGCTGACCACCGGCCCACCAGCCACGGCCGCCCCGAGGCGTGCGAGAACTCCTGCGGCGACTCCCATGGAACGGCCGCGCGAGCCTCGTCCGCGGCCGCCGTGTCCGGCAGTACCACGAACCCGGTGCTACTCATTCGCTCAGCTCTCCGAGAACCGGCAACCGGTGGTCAGAAGCCGCCCGAGTAGTGGCCGAAGATGTCATTGCCCCAGCCGATGAAGCCCAGGGTGTCCTCGTTGAACTCCCCGACCTCCACCAGGGTCGGCGGCTCGTACGGCTCGGGGTTCGAGAGCTCGCTGTGCTCGTTCATAACACCCTCCTCAGTCACGAACGGCAGCCGATCGGCTACCGATTGCACCGTACACACGATCGGAGGGCATGATCCATCTGGTTTTCACTCACGTCACAGAGGGCTCTCAGCCCGGCCACAGACACCGGCAAGATCGCCGGTGGTCTGCGGAAACGATCATCGAGGCGACGGGAAACGCGTGCGCTTCGCCGTCGTGCGGGTGGCCTGAATGCGACACTCACGCCCTCGAACGGTCCGTCAGGACCGCCGGCGGCTCGTCGTCCATCTCGAAGGCCATCGGAAACGGTGCGTGGCCGGCCAGACGGAACCAACGCACCTTGCGGTGCTCGCGGAGTCTGCGGACGGCACCCACGGCGTCGTTGTGGAAGCGGCGTGCCATGGGAACCCTGCGGACGGCCTCCGTCAGCTCCCGGGCCGCGGCCTCTCCGCCGGGCGCATCGTGGACCACCTCCAGTTGCTGCGCGTCCGCGAACACCGCCCGCAGCGCCTGGCTCAGCTCGCTCTCGGCGACCTCCCGCTGCTCCTCCTCGGCCTGCCGGGCGGCGTGCGCGGCCTCGTACAGCACGATCGAGGCGGCGGGGTCCAGCACCCCGGAGGTGGCCAGTTCCTGGGTCACGGAGGCCCGCCGGAGCAACTGGGCGTCGAGCGCGGCGCGCGCGGCGTCGATACGCGCGTGCAGCCGGTCCAGCCGGCCCGCGGTCCAGCTCAGGTACAGGCCGATCGCGACGAGCGCGACGAGGATCCAGATGAGTGTTGCGGTCACGGGCGGCAAGGCTACCGGTGCGCTCCGCCGGGTTCAGCGGGGTGTCGTGCGGGGCGTGGGATTGGCCGGGCACTGGGGGCTGCCGCCCCCAGACCCCCGCTTCGGCCTGAACGGCCTCGTCCTCGAACGCCGGGCGGGCTGGTCACGTCCGGCCGGCTGGACGGCTCGCGTCAGTCCCGTGCCAGTCCCAGTCGTGCCCGTAGGCCCGAGGCGCGCTCGTCCGCGGCCACCGCCGCCGTGCCGGTCGTCACCGTCTCGTACACCGAGAGGATGTCCGCGCCGACCGTGGACCAGTCGAAGCGCCGCACGTGGGCGCTGCCGCGTTCGCGTAGTTCGGCTCGGCGCTTCGGGTCCTTCAGGAGCCGTACGGCCGCTTCGGCGAGGGCGTCGGCGTCCTCGTTGGCGAACAGTTCGCCGGCCGCGCCCCGGTCGAGGACCTGGGCGAAGGCGTCCAGGTCGGAGGCGAGGACGGGCGCGCCCGCCGACATGGCCTCGACGAGGATGATGCCGAAGCTCTCGCCGCCGGTGTTGGGCGCGATGTACAGGTCGATGCTGCGCAGGAAGCGGGCCTTGTCCTCGTCGCTGACCATGCCGAGGAACTCCACGCGCTTGCGCAGCTCCGCCGGCAGCGATTCCACGGCTTCCTCCTCGTCCCCGCGGCCGGCCACCAGCAGCCGGGTCTGCGGCCGGGCGGCGAGGATCTTCGGCAGGGCCCTCATCAGCACCGGCAGGCCCTTGCGGGGCTCGTCGATGCGGCCGATGAAGCCGATGGTGTCGCCCTGCCAGTCGGGTCTGGGCTCGGCCCGGGCGAAGAAGTCGACGTCGACGCCGTTGGGGATGACCACCGCGTCCCCGCCGAGATGCTCGACCAGCGTGCGGCGGGCGTACTCGCTGACCGCGATCCGCGCGCTGATCTTCTCCAGTGCGGCCTGGAGGATCGCGTACGCGGCGATCATCGCGCGCGAGCGGGGGTTGGAGGTGTGGAAGGTGGCCACGATCGGGCCGGACGCCGCCCAGCAGGTCAGCAGGCCCAGCGACGGTGACGTCGGCTCGTGGATGTGGATCACGTCGAACGCGCCGTCGTGCAGCCAGCGCCGTACGCGGGCCGCGGAGAGGAAGCCGAAGTTCAGCCGGGCCACCGAACCGTTGTACGGCACCGGCACCGCGCGGCCGGCCGAGACGACGTACGGCGGGAGCGGGGTGTCGTCGTCGGCGGGGGCGAGCACGGAGACCTCGTGGCCGAGCCGGATGAAATACTCGGCCAGATCACGGATGTGGAACTGGACGCCGCCCGGCACGTCCCAGGAGTACGGGCAGACGATGCCGATCCTCACCCGGTCCCCCCGGCGGGAGAACGCGTGGGATCAAGGTCCTTGATCCACAGCCGTTGCAGCATGTGCCAGTCCTCCGGATGGTCGGCGATCCCCGTGGCGAAGGCGTCGGCCAGCGCCTGTGTCATGACAGACGTCTTCTCGGCCCGCGTGCCTGACTCGGGCACCTCGATCGGGGCGTGGACGCGGCCCCGCATGACGGGCGAATCGTCGTACCAGAGCGTGACCGGCAGCAGCAGCGCCCCGGTCTGCTGGGCGAGCAGGGAAGGACCGGCGGGCATCCGCGCGGTCTCGCCGAAGAACGTCACCTCCACACCGGACGCGGACAGGTCACGGTCGGCGACCAGGCACACCAGGCCGCCGTCCCGCAGCCGCCGGGCCAGCGTGCCGAACGCGGAGCCGCCGCTGTGCGGCAGCACCTCCATGCCGAGGCCCTCGCGGTAGGCGACGAACCGGTCGTACAGACTCTCCGGCTTGAGGCGCTCGGCGACCGTGGTGAACGGCGTCTCGAGCTTGGTGGTGACCCAGGCCCCGGCCAGGTCCCAGTTCGCCAGGTGGGGAAGCGCGAGGACGACACCCCTCCCGGCGGCGAGGCCGTCGGTCAGGAAGTGCAGGTCCTTGGCGTCGAAGCCCGCCTTGACCCGCTCGGCGCTCCAGGCGGGCAGCCGGAAGGACTCCATCCAGTAGCGCAGGTACGAGCGCATGCCCGCCCGTGACAGCTCGGCCAGGCGCTCCGGGGTCGCGTCGGGCAGCACGCGCGCGTAGTTGCTCTCCAGCCGCTGCACGCCCTTGCCGCGCTGCTTCCAGGCGAGGTCGGCGATGGCGCGGCCGAGGCGTACCGCGGCCGGCTCGGGGAGCTTCTTGACGGTGTTCCAGCCGAGCCCGTACAGCGCGGCGGTCAGCCGATCCCCGGCGGTCACTGCGTCGCCTCGCTCCCCTGGGAGGCGTTCGCGTTGTCCGGCCCGGCCGCCGCCTCCGCCTCGGCGGACTCCCGGCGGACCGTGACGACCCGCTGGATCAGCGTGACGAGGCTGCCGACGGCGACGATCCACAGGGCCACGGGCAGCAGGTACTGGATGCCCGGGACGCCGAACTTGTGCAGGCCCGCGAAACCGGCCGCCACCAGCGAGACCACCAGCCGCTCGGCGCGCTCCACGAGCCCGTTGACGGCGACCGGCAGTCCGATCGACTCGCCGCGGGCCTTGGTGTACGACACCACCTGACCGCTGGCCAGGCAGAAGATCGACACCGCGCACAGCACGTTGTCATTGCCCTGGCCCGCGTACCACAGGGCGAAGCCGCCGAAGATGGCGCCGTCGGCCACCCGGTCGAGGGTGGAGTCCAGGAATGCGCCCCAGCGGCTGGAGCGCCCCAGCTGGCGGGCCATGTTGCCGTCGACCAGGTCGGAGAAGACGAACAGTGTGATCACGACCGTGCCCCAGAAGAACTCGCCCCGGGGGTAGAAGACCAGCGCGCCCGCGACCACTCCGGCGGTGCCGATCAGCGTGACCGTGTCGGGGCTGACCCCCCGCCGGATGAGAAACGCGGCGAACGGTGTGAGGACACGCGTGAAGAATGCACGCGCGTACTTGTTCAGCATGGCCTTCCCGACGGTCGGTGGCGCCGCGGCCCCTGCTGGCCTCCGGCTGGCCCATCGTAGCCACGCGCGCGCGTGGGCGACGGCCGGGCACCCGCACCCGCTGACCGGATCGGGCGCATGGCTCACAACCGCCGTCCGGTGACGCGATCGGTATACCTCGTGAGTTCCTCGTATGGACGCAACGTGACGGGAGTGGAAAGCTCGAAGGACCGCGGGCGTCGCCGGAGCCGTCAGTGCACGCGGTGCCGCGTGTCCGCGCCCACAGTGACCTCACCGTGCACGGGAGGCAAGACCATGGGCGACAAGGCGCACACACACCCCGGGGCCGCCGGCAGGGCTACGGCGGCCGACCACCCCACGTCCGTACGGAATGTGGTGCTGGTCGGCCACTCCGGGTCGGGCAAGACGACTCTGGTGGAGGCTCTCGCACTGACGGCGGGAGCGGTGAACCGGGCGGGCCGCGTGGAGGACGGCGGCTCCGTCTCCGACTACGACGACATCGAGCACCGGCAGCAACGCTCGGTACAGCTCTCCCTGGTGCCCGTCGAATGGGACGGGTTCAAGGTCAACCTTCTGGACACCCCCGGATACGCCGACTTCGTCGGGGAACTCAGGGCCGGTCTGCGCGCGGCGGACGCGGCCCTCTTCGTCGTCTCGGCCTCGGACGGGGTGGACGGCTCGACCCGGATGGTGTGGGAGGAGTGCGCGGCCGTCGGCATGCCGCGCGCCATCGTCATCACCCATTTGGAGGCGGCGCGCGCGGATTTCTCGGAGATGACCCGGGTCTGCGCGGAGGCGTTCGGCGCCGACGACCCGGACGCCGTGCTCCCGCTGTACCTGCCGCTGCACGGCCCGGAAGGCCCCGACGGCCACGCGCCCGTGACCGGCCTGACCGGACTGCTGTCGCAGAAGCTGTTCGACTACTCCTCCGGGGAGCGCAAGGAGTCCGAGCCGGGCGAGGACCAGCTGCCGCGGATCGAGGAGGCCCGCAACCGGCTCATCGAGGGGATCATCTCCGAGAGCGAGGACGAGACCCTCATGGACCGCTATCTCGGCGGTGAGCAGGTCGACGTCAAGACGCTGATCGAGGACCTGGAGCGGGCCGTCGCGCGCGGTGTGTTCTTCCCCGTCCTGGCGGCCGCCCCCGCGGCCGAGGGCGCCAGACAGGGTCTCGGCACGGTCGAGCTGCTCGAGCTGATCACGGGCGGCTTCCCGACCCCGCTGGAGCGCGAGCAGCCCCGGGTCGCCACGCCCGACGGCAAACCGCGCGAACTCAAGCCGTGCGATCCCGGCGGACCGCTGGTCGCCGAGGTCGTCAAGACGTCCTCCGACCCCTACGTCGGCCGCATCTCCCTGGTCCGCGTCTTCTCCGGCACCCTGCGTCCCGACGAGACGGTGCACGTCTCCGGGCACGGGCTGGCCGACCGCGGCCACGAGGACCACGACGTGGACGAGCGCATCGGCGCCCTGTCCACACCGTTCGGCAAACAGCAGCGCCCGGTCAGCCACGCCGTCGCGGGCGATCTCGCGTGCGTGGCCAAGCTGAACCGCGCCGAGACCGGGGACACCCTGTCCGCCAAGGACGACCCGCTGCTGATGGAGCCGTGGGAGATGCCGGACCCGCTGCTTCCGCTGGCCATCCAGGCCCACAGCAAACCGGACGAGGACAAGCTCAGCCAGGGCCTGTCCCGGCTGGTCGCCGAGGACCCGACCATGCGGCTCGAACAGAACCAGAACACCCACCAGGTGGTGCTGTGGTGCCTGGGCGAGGCCCACGCGGACGTGGCCCTGGAGCGGCTGCGCAGCCGGTACGGCGTCCAGGTCGACGTCGTACCGCACAAGGTGTCCCTGCGTGAGACCTTCGGCACCAGGGCCGCCGGACGCGGACGGCACGTGAAGCAGTCCGGCGGGCACGGTCAGTTCGCCATCTGCGAGATCGAGGTGGAGCCGCTGCCCGGTGGCTCGGGCATCGAGTTCGTGGACAAGGTGGTCGGCGGTGCCGTGCCCCGGCAGTTCATCCCGTCGGTCGAGAAGGGCGTACGGGCGCAGGCCGCCAAGGGAGTGGCCGCCGGATATCCGCTGATCGACGTGCGGATCACGCTGCTGGACGGCAAGGCGCACTCGGTGGACTCCTCCGACGCCGCCTTCCAGACGGCGGGCGCGCTCGCCCTGCGGGAGGCCGCCGCCGACGCGAAGATCCACCTGCTGGAACCGGTCGCCGAGGTCACCGTGCTGGTCGGCGACGACTACGTGGGCCCCGTGATGAGCGACCTGTCCGGGCGGCGCGGCCGGGTGGTCGGCACCGAACAGGTGGGCACCGGACGCACCCTCGTACGGGCCGAGGTACCGGAGATCGAGATCGGCCGGTACGCGGTCGATCTGCGGTCCCTGTCGCACGGCACCGCCCGCTTCAGCCGGGCGTACGCCCGGCACGAACCGATGCCGCCGCAGATCGCCGAACGCATCCGTCAGGAGGCCGAGGACGGCTCGTAGACGGGTGCCGTTGCCTCGTCGGCGGGCGGCTTCGGCCGTCCGCCGACGAATGTCGGTGCCTGCGGATACGCTGATGACGTGATCAACACGGACGCGCCTGATCCCCAGGTGTCCTGATCAAGAGGTGTGCGGAGCAAGGAAGTCGGGAAGGCCGCAGGAGCGGGGCCGCGGCGATCGGGGGCGGGAATGTCGGTGGGAACGGAATGGGACGGGCCACAGGTGCCCATCTCGGGGGACGGGAGCCAGGCGGCGACCTTCGCCCTGGCCTCGGCGGCCTACCGGGACAGCGGTGTCACGGAGATACTCAAGGCCAACAACGAATGGCATGAGTCGACCGTCAACGACGGCAGGATCTCCCTGTTCAAGCCGAATCTCGGCGAGGCCTTCTCGCGGGCCGTGGCCGACCGCATGCTCGCCCCCGGCCGCAACGCGCTCATCCAGTCCTTCGGGACCGAGCCCCAGGTCGTCGTCGAGCACTGCCTCGCGGCCAACGCCATCCGCCGGGACCGCGACAACCGGCTGAGCGCCGTCATGGTGGTGTGCGGCCTGATCTTCCTGCCCGGGCTCCTGGTGTGGCTGCTCGTGTTCCAGATCCGCTCCACCATCGCCAAGCTCACCGACAGGCGGGCCGGCGCCCTCGGCACCACCCTGCTCGTCGCCGTCGGAGCGCTCGCCGCGCTGTTCCTGGTGCGCATGCCGTTCCACGGGTTCTGGGCCTGGTACGCGCGCGCGGCCGTGGTCGCTCCGGTGCTGGGCTGGTTCTGGGCCAAGCGCATCTGCGAGCGCACCGCACACGACCTGCGCGGGCGCTGGGACGGTCTGCTCGCCGGCAGCAGCGTCGGCGCCAAGATCCCCGAGTCGGTGCCCAGCAGCCCCGCCCAGACCGCCGCCGAGCAGCTGCGCCAGTCCCTGGCCAAGCTCAGTGCCGAGCAGCAGTCCAACTCCGTCTTCTACGCCGGGCCCAAGGGCATACTCGGCATGGGTACCCGCTGGGGTGCCTGGCAGCTCGCCGAGGACCTGGTCCCCGCCGACGCCGCCCGGGAGATCCACCCCTTCCGCAGCTGGGACGTCATCCGCGCGATCCACGACCAGCTGCGCATGCTGGAGCGCGGCCCGCTGAACACCGGAGGCTTCCCCAAGCCCTCGATCCGGCACTGGATCGTCACGCCGACCGGTGAGAACGCCAAGGCTGTCTCCCGGCCGGAGGGCACCGACGTCGACGCGTACCAGGTCAAGTCGCACGCCATACAGGACATCTGCAACAAGCAGCAGTTCGGCAGCGGCGACCGGCACTACCTCGGGGTGCAGTGGACGCTGTGGGACGGGCAGTTGATCATCACCATGCTGATCACCGTGACCGTGCTGCACGAGACGCTGCGCATCGAGGTGACCGGGCACGCGCTGGGACCGGTGCACTCGCTGTTCACCTCGAAGCCGGAGGCGCCGACGAAATCGGTCGCCAAGTCCTTCAAGCCCTGGGAGTCCCGCACGATCAAGCTGCCGCTGGTCGACGCCGACGAGGTGGTACGACTGGCCGCGCGGGCACCGCTGACCTGGTACCCGCCGCTGCTGAACTGGCTCGGCGGCACGCTCGTGCTGCCCGAGCCGTTCGGCCTCCGGCACGTCTGGGCGGACAAGCCGTGGCGCCACCGGTTCATGGCCGACGACGCGCTGCGCGCCGCCACGCCGGTGCTACGGGTGGTGCACTCGTCGGCGATCAAGGTGCTGCGGGAGAACGGCGTGGACGTGGAGAAGTTCGGCGCGCGGTCGGCGTTCCTCAGCGGGCAGGTGCAGGATCCGACCCCCAAGAAGGCGGATCTGTACGAGGCGTAGTTCCCGGGGGCTCCGACCCCAGGAACCAACCCTGCGCTCTCAGGCCGTCGGCCAGGCCTCCGCCAGCATCTTGCGGGTGTCCGCCAGCAGTTGCGGCAGCACTCTTGTGTGGCCGACCACCGGCATGAAGTTCGTGTCGCCGCCCCAGCGGGGCACGATGTGCTGGTGGAGGTGGGCGGCGATGCCGGCGCCCGCCACGGTGCCCTGGTTCATGCCGATGTTGAAACCCTGCGCGCCGGAGGCGGCGCGCAGGGCCGTCATCGCTTGCTTGGTCAGCTCGGCCAGTTCGGCGGTCTCCGGACCGGTGAGTTCGGTGTAGTCCGCGACGTGCCGGTAGGGCACGGTCATCAGGTGACCGCCGTTGTACGGGTAGAGGTTGAGCACCGCGTACACGTGCTCACCGCGCCGGACGACCAGCCCGTCCTCGTCGGACTTGGCCGGGATCGAGCAGAAGGGGCAGCCGTCGCCGGCACCCGGGCCGCTCGGCTTGTTCTCGCCCTGGATGTAGGCCATCCGGTGGGGCGTCCACAGGCGCTGGAACGCGTCCTGCGTCCCCACTCCGATCTGCTGCTCCGGCTCACTCGTCATGCAAGGCAGCATATGGCCTGGAGGAACACGACAGGCCTCCGGGGAACCCAAGCTCCCCGGAGGCCCGCTGGAGCCTGAACGTCAGACCTGCGTCCGCTCCTCGACGACCCGCGCGATCTTCGCGATGGCCTCGTCGAAGGGGATGCCGTTCTCCTGGGAGCCGTCGCGGTAGCGGAAGGAGACCGAGCCGCCCGACATGTCCTCGTCGCCCGCGATGACCATGAAGGGCACCTTCTGCTTCTGGGCGTTACGGATCTTCTTCTGCATACGGTCCGAGGAGGAGTCCACCTCGACCCGCAGCCCCTTCCTCTTCGCCGCGGCGGCGAACTTCTCCAGGTACTCGACGTGCGCGTCCCCGATCGGGATGCCGACCGCCTGGACCGGGGCGAGCCACGCCGGGAAGGCGCCCGCGTAGTGCTCGAGCAGCACGGCGAAGAACCGCTCGATCGAGCCGAAGAGGGCGCGGTGGATCATCACCGGGCGCTGCTTGGAGCCGTCCGGACCGGTGTACTCGAGGTCGAAGCGCTCCGGCAGGTTGAAGTCGAGCTGGATGGTCGACATCTGCCAGGTACGGCCGATCGCGTCCTTGGTCTGGACGGAGATCTTCGGGCCGTAGAAGGCGGCGCCACCCGGGTCCGGGACCAGGGGCAGGCCCTGCTTCTCGGCGACCTGGCGGAGGGTCTCCGTGGCCTCCTCCCAGACCTCGTCGGAGCCGACGAACTTCTCCGGGTCCTTGGTGGACAGCTCGAGGTAGAAGTCGGTCAGGCCGTAGTCGCGCAGCAGGCCGAGGACGAAGGTGAGCGTCTTGTCGAGTTCCTCCGACATCTGCTCGCGGGTGCAGTAGATGTGCGCGTCGTCCTGCGTGAAGCCCCGGGCGCGGGTCAGACCGTGCACGACGCCCGACTTCTCGTACCGGTACACGGTGCCGAACTCGAAGAGGCGCAGCGGAAGTTCACGGTAGGAGCGGCCGCGCGCGTCGAAGATCAGGTTGTGCATCGGGCAGTTCATGGGCTTGAGGTAGTAGTCCACGCCCTCGTCGAGCTGCATGGGCGGGTACATGCCCTCGGCGTACCAGTCCAGGTGCCCGGACGTCTCGAAGAGCTTCCCCTTCGTCGCGTGCGGGGTGTAGACGAACTCGTAGCCCTCCTCCTCGTGACGGCGGCGCGAGTAGTCCTCCATCACGCGGCGGACGATGCCGCCCTTGGGGTGGAAGACGGCGAGGCCGGAGCCGATCTGCTCGGGGATCGAGAAGAGGTCGAGCTCGCTGCCGAGCTTGCGGTGGTCGCGCTTCTCGGCCTCGGCGAGGAAGTCGAGGTGGGCCTTGAGCTCGTCCTTGGACGGCCAGGCGGTGCCGTAGATGCGCTGGAGCATGGGGTTCTTCTCGCTGCCGCGCCAGTAGGCGGCCGCGTTGCGCATCAGCTTGAACGCCGGGATGTTCCGGGTGGTGGGCAGGTGGGGACCGCGGCAGAGGTCCTTCCAGCACAGGTCGCCGGACTTGGCGTCCAGGTTGTCGTAGATCGTCAGCTCACCGGCGCCGACCTCGACGTCCGCGCCGTCGTCGGAGGAGGCGGAGCCCTTGAGGCCGATCAGCTCCAGCTTGTACGGCTCGTCCGCCAGCTCCTCGCGGGCGGCGTCGTCGGTGACGACACGGCGGGAGAAGCGCTGCCCGCGCTTCTGGATCTCCTGCATCTTCTTCTCGATGGCCTTGAGATCCTCGGGCGTGAACGGCTTCTCGACGTCGAAGTCGTAGTAGAAGCCGTCCTTGACGGGCGGGCCGATGCCCAGCTTGGCCTCGGGGAACAGCTCCTGCACGGCCTGCGCCATGACGTGTGCGGTGGAGTGGCGCAGGATGTTCAGGCCGTCCTCGGAGGAGATCTCGACGCCCTCGACGGTCTCACCGTCCCGGACCTCGTGGGCGAGGTCCCGCAGCTCGTTGCCGACACGCGCGGCGATGATCGAGCGCTCGCCGGCGAAGAGCTCGGCGGCCGTAGTGCCCGTCGTCACCACGCGTTCTTCCCGCTCGGAATCGCGTTGGATGATCACACGGACGTCTGACACCGGTCTCTCCTGACTGAAGATGGGATGCGGCGCCATACCAGGGGCGCGCGCATGACTGCGATCGTACCGACCTCGGGCCGCCGACCGCGAAACGGTTCACCCTCACTCCTCCGCCCCGCCCGCCTCCCCGAAGAAGTCGAGGTTCTCGTGCAGTGACTTGAGCAGCTGGTCCCGCTCGGCGTCGTCCACCTGTACCGGTACGACTTCGCAGGCACCGGTGAGCCTGCGGAAGCCGCCCCGGCTCTCCAGCCGCCCCCGCACCCGCACCGGCAGTCCGACGAGGTGGGCGTGCCCGGCGATCCGGTAGTCCTCCTCGCCCAGGGTGACGCGGACATGCGGCACCTCGGCGCCGGCGATCACCCGCAGCCGTACGGTGCCCTCGCCGCGCGGTCCCGGCCTGCGCATCCGCACCACCGTGCCGGTGATCCGCACCGGCACCGCGGGTTCCTCGCGCAGATAGCGGGCTCCGGCCTCGCGCAGGGCGGGCAGGTCGCCGGGCGAGAACTCGACGGGTTCCGCCGAGGCCGCGCAGCCCTCGGGCACACCGGCGGCGGGCGCCCACTCGACGGCGATCCGGGCGCCCTCCGACCCGCGCACGAGGGCGATGAGGGCGTCGGTCAGCTCGCGGCTGACGCCCGCTTCGACGGCGCCGTCGAAGGCGTCCATGCCGCCGGTGGCCCGCTGGTAGTCGATCGCCTCGCGGGCGGCGTACAGGGCCTGGTGGAGGTGTACGGCGAGGGGGCGTGCGGTGCCCACGGGGACGAAGGCGGTCAGGGGGCGGCCCGAGGCGGCCGGGCCGACGAGGACGTGCTCCAGCAGCGCGGCGGCCGGCCGGCGGTGCCGGGCCCCGTGGTAGCCGGCACGCGCGCGTGTGGCGAGCGCGGCCGCGAGGAGCGTCTGGCGGGCGGCGGTGCGCAGCTGCTCCTCGACGGTCCAGGGGGCGGCGCCCACGGGGCCGCTCGGCGCGTCCCGCCACCAGTGGATCTCGTCGCTGGGGACGGCGAGGGCGACGAGAACCTCGCGGGCGGAGGGCGTGCCGCTGCGGGTGAGGGCGAGGAGCGCCTCGCCGAGCAGGTCGTCGCTGTCGGGGAAGGCGCGGCTCTCGGGCACGAGCAGGCTGGTGCCGTCGCCGCCCGGGCCCGGCGGGGTCCAGCGGCCGTAGCGTCCGGCGGCTCCGCCGCGCCGCTGCCAGCCGTGCCGGTGCAGCAGGGCGCCAAGGACGGCCGGATCGACGTCGGCGGGGTCGGGGGGACGGTCCCAGGGGGCGGCGGCGGGACCGTCGGGATGCGGCCTGACCTGCCGCAGGGGCTCGTCGAGGGGGCGGTGCGTCACGGTCTGCCTCCCGTCCCGACCCGCGTCATGATCTCGCACAACGCCCGGTCGTCGAAGATGCGCGAGGTCGGAATTCGCACGGTGGTCCGGTGCCGTCCGGTGACGGGGTGGCCGGCGAGGTTGATCCAGTAGCAGCAGTGCCTGAGGTCGAGGCGGTCGTGGCTGGCGCGCAGCCAGTCCTCCTGGGACCTCGGCACGAGCATCACGACGAGGATCTTGTGCACAGAGACGGGTGTGCGGGCGAGTTTGCGCAGGTGGTCGTTGTCGAGCGTGAAGGAGAAGAACCGGCCCGGAGGGTTGGGGGCGATCTGGTAGGTGCACTTCAGCTGGACTTTGATGGTCACCTCGTCGTCGACGGTGTGCCCGGGTGCGCTGTGGCTGACGTGCCAGTCGATGCCGTTGTCCGGGAACGGCTGGGACAGCGAGCAGCCCGCCGCCGCGGCGACCGCGTGCAGATAACCGACCTGCAGTGTCTCCATGCAGGCGGTGGTGGCGAGTGTGCCGCGAAGAGGGCCCGTGCGTTCGGGCAGCAGCCCGCCCCGCTCGGGCTGCGCTATCGCCATGACGAACAGCCTTCCACGCCAAGGATTTCCCCGTTGCGGGCCGCTGAACTGCAAAGACCCGTACTCCTGTTGTGTCCTTCCGGCGTACGGCGCAAACAGCCCGGGTATCACCAAACAGGCAGAAGACGGTGCGTCAGCTGCCGTGGGTGAACGAGGAGTTGTGGTCGTATGACGTGCTGGTACGAGGGGCCGCTGGCCGCCTTCGACACGGAGACGACGGGCGTGGACGTCGAGACCGACCGGATCGTGTCCGCCGCCGTCGTCGTCCAGGACGCCCCGGGCACCCGGCCCCGGGTGCGGCGCTGGATGGTGAACCCGGGTGTCCCGGTGCCCGAGGGGGCGACGGCGGTGCACGGGCTGACGGATGAGCATCTTCAGCGCAACGGCCGCTGGCCGGCGCCGGTGATGTACGAGATAGCCGAGGAGCTGGCGGAGCACGCGGCGCTGGGCCGTCCGCTGGTGGTGATGAACGCGCCGTTCGATCTCACGCTGCTGGACCGGGAGTTGCGCCGCCATCGCGCGTCCTCGCTGGAGCGCTGGTTCGAGGCGTCGCCGCTGCGGGTGCTGGATCCCCGGGTGCTGGACAAGCACCTGGACCGCTACCGCAAGGGCCGCCGCACGCTGACCGACCTGTGCGCGCACTACGGCGTGACGCTGGACGGCGCGCACGACGCGGGGGCGGACGCACTGGCGGCGCTGGAGGTCGTGCGCGCCGTGGGTCGCCGTTTCGCGACCCGGCTGGAGCGGCTGACGCCGACCGAGCTGCACGCCCTCCAGGTCGGCTGGCACGCGGCACAGGCGCGCGGGCTACAGGCGTGGTTCGCGCGCAGCGGCTCTCCGGAGGAGGTGGACCCGTCGTGGCCGCTGCGCCCGGAGCTGCCGGCGGCGGCATGACGAAGGCCGGTCCGCGGTTGCGGACCGGCCCTCTCCCGGTGGGCGATACTGGGTTCGAACCAGTGACCTCTTCGGTGTGAACGAAGCGCTCTCCCACTGAGCTAATCGCCCGGGAACGCACTGAACAATACAGGCCCGGGCGGGCTTCCTTCAAACCGCTTCCAGGTACCGCAGCAGTCCGCGCCGCCCGGCCCGCATCATCAGCCGGTGATTGGCGCGGAAGAGCGGCCGTCCCGGCACGGCCAGCCGTCTGAGCAGTGGCTTGCGCACGTCGACGACCTGGTCGTAGCGGGCCAGGGATCCGGAGCCGTGCGGGGTGACGGTCCAGCACGCCCGGCCCTCGATGTCGCCGGACAGGGTGGCCTCGAGGATTCCGGACGCCGGGTCGTGGCGCGTCTCGCGCGCGGTGAAGGTCATGTCGTACGGCAGGACGGAGCGGATGGTGATGACGCCGGTGGTGTCGTCGAGCCGGGTCACCGCCCGCACCTGGGGCCACCAGCGGGGGTATTCCTCGGCCCGCTCCAGTGCCTCGTACACGGCGGCGGGCGGTGCGGGCAGGGACCACAGGCTGCGGAAGCGGTAGTGGGACCAGTCCATGGGCAGAGTCTGCCCTGGTGGCGCGTCGAACTAGGTACGCGTACTCATGCGGCTCGCCGTGACGCGGACCACACTCGGGGAACGAGCGCCGCCGCCCGTGCGACGGCGCTCCCCCATCGCACCCTAGGACGGCATCCTGTCGCCGAGCAGGGCCAGGTTCTCGATGGCCGCGAGGCCGTAGAGCGCGGTGTCGTTGGTGGACACCCAGCTCGCCTCGCTGCCGGGTACCAGGGTGGCGGGGCCGCTCAGCCGCTCCGTCTTCCACGGCGAGGACTCGGTGTAGCCGTCGGAGCTGTAGAACTTCGTCCAGGCGCGCTGGGCGAGTGTCGCGTCGCCGGTCTGGACGGCGGCGTACGCGTCGAGGCGCGAGTGGCCCTGGAAGAGCAGCAGGGAGCCGAAGTCGGAGCCGTAACGGGCCTTCTGCTCGGCCTTGGTGGCGTTGAAGTAGCGGCAGTAGTCGAGGTAGACCTCCTTGAACTTCGGCATGTCGACCAGGTGGATGAGCTCGGCGCACAGTTCGCCCAGGCCGAAAACGGCCGACAGGTGGGAGACGGAGACCACCGGTGCGCCGGCCACGGCGAACTTGCCGGTGTCGAGGTCGTACAGGCCGCTGCCCTGCACGAAGCCGTTGGGCTGGGCGGCGATGCCCTCCATCGTGGACAGTACGCGCGCCTTGGCCTTCTCCCACTTGGGGCCCTTGCGCTCCCACTCCGTCAGCCAGGCCGACACCAGGCCGCTCCAGTCGGTGCCGAAGCCGATCGACAGTGCGTGCCGGTCGGGCGTGTAGGGGTCGGTGCGGACCTTGCGCTGCGGGTCGAGGACGAGGAACGTCTCGTCGGAGTCGACGTTGGCGTGCATGAGGTCGCCGACCCGTTCGTCCGCGGTGAGGAAGTAGTAGAAGCGGCGGTAGGTGGTGTTGGCGATGCGCTGCTGCTTGGCGCTGTCGGCGAAGTGCTGCACACCGTGCCGGGTGCCGAGGCCCGCCCATTCGCCGAGGTGGTAGACGTCCACCTCGCCGGTGTGGCGGGTCATGGCCTCGGCGAAGCGGAAGATGTCGGACCGGCCGCTTCTGAGGTACGCGTACCAGAGCCAGAGGTCGGGCGAGAGTTCGGAGTTGTCCCAGGCGTAGCCGCCGATGTCGTAGCGCCACACGTGCCGTGCGGTGTCGTAGGTGTGCATGATGTCGCCGTAGTCCCAGAAGCCGTACCAACGGCGCATCTCCACCTGGTCCTTGTAGTAGGTGAAGAGGAAGTCGAGGTGGTCCTCGATCTTCGCCTTGGCGGCGGTGGAGCGGTCGGGCTCGGAGTACAGGCCGGGGCCGAAGACCTTGGCCTTGATGAGCTGCTTGGGCGGGGCGGCGAGCTGCGGCAGTACGCGTACGGCGTTCACCTGGCCGGCGAGGGTGTCGGCGCTCGGGGTGGAGTCGTTGGCCCAGAAAAGGAGCTCGGAGGTGCGGGCGATGCCGTAGGGGGTGCCGAACTTCGGCTCGTAGTCCTCGTAGGTGATGTTGAGGCCCTCGAGCTGTTCGGCGTAGGTGTCCTGGCCCATGCCGTCGTGGTAGAAGCGCAGGTCCATGGGCTGGGCCTCGGGTGACCAGAGCCAGAGGGTGACGGTGGCCTCGTCGGTGTGGGCGTCGCGGATGTCGAGTTGGGCGGGGAACTTCTCCCAGAAGTCGCGCAGCCCGAAGGAGAGTCCGCCGCTCGCGCCGCCGACGTACCCGAAGCCGGACGCCCGCTTGCCGCCGCCGGCGCCGATCCAGCCGTAGCCCTTCTTGGTGCGCTTGCGCAGGGTGAAGCCGTCGGCGGAGAGCTGGGAGAGGGTGTAGTCGCCCCAGTGCGGGATGTACTGGAGGCGGGTCGTGACCCGCTGGTCCCAGGTGGAGGGGTCGGGCAGCTTCTGGCCCGCGTACTGGGCGGCCTGGACGGCGGCGCCGGGGTCGCGGCGCAGGCCGGTGATGCCCTGGACGGCCTCGCGCAGCAGGCCGGTGCCCTCGCCGCCGATGCGGATGTGCCGGTCGTAGGCGGCGTCCCGCATCGGCACGGAGAAGCGGACGCCGAGGCCGCGGATGAAGTCACCACTGGCCTTGCCGGGCTCCAGCGTGCCGTCGTAGGTGATGGTGTGCACCATCCGGAAGGAGTCGGCGCCCGCGTAGAAGTAGAGGCGGATGGAGAAGGGCAGCCAGCCGCGGTCGCCCTTGCGGTGCTTGCCGTCGATACGGACGACGGCGCGTACCGGGCCCTCCTGCTCGACCGTGACCGAGGAGATGGCGCCGTCGAAGCGCTCGGTCTTGACGGTGCCCTGGTCCTCGTCCTCGATCTCGGGCTGGCGGATGAGCACCAGCCGCCCGTTCCTCGCGATCTCCGTCGAACCCCGGGTGACGGACTTGACGATCGTGGAGCCGTTCTTGCCGATCTTCGCGGTGATGACGCCGGTCGACACGTCGATGGTGCCGCCGCTCCTGTCCACGGTGACCTTCTTGGCGGGGGCCTCGGGCGTACCGGCCTTGACGGTGAGCTTGCCGGAGCCGGAACTCACCGCATGAGCGGTCCACTTGAGGGAGCCGTCGGGCCAGTGGGCGAGCGGCCAGGACTGTACGGGGACGTCCTTGCCGTCGGCGTCCGTGATCGCGAAGGTCTGGTCCTCCTGGTACGCGCCCATCGGCCAGGGCACGCCGACCGTGGAGCCCGGTGCGGCCCCGAGGCCGCCGTCCTCCAGCCAGTCGAGGGTCACCGGGTCCGCGCCGTCGGCTGCCGCTCCGGGCGCGGCCTGCGCGTCGCTCGCCCCCAGCGCCCAGCTGAACTGGGCGGCGGCTCCGGCGACCGCGGCCGCCTTGAGGAGGGATCTGCGGGGGATGGGAGACATGAGAGTTCGACCTGTCCTTTCCGTACGGGAAGTCTTGAGGTTTGCGACTGATCAGGGGCATGAGGCACCCAGGGCGCCGACCCCGATCGAGGGCGCCGCCGGTCAGCGGTGGCGGTACCGCTCCTCCACGGCCACCGCCGCCGCCGCGACGGCCCCGAGCACGGGGACCGCAAGCGGCGCGATGAGCAGGGCGGAACAGGCGACGAGGACGATGCCGCCGACGAGCAGGAAGGACCCGGTGGGGTCGAGGACCGTACGCCGGCCGGCTGCGGCCAGCAGGGCCCGCCAGGTGTCGCCCGGAGCCCAGACGGCCGCCGCACGCATCCCGGCGACGGCCGTGCCGATCAGCGCGAACAGCCCCACCGCCCCGACGAGCGGGCCACCGGGCAGCCCGGCCCGCACCGCCTGGACATCCACCCACACCAGGGCCGCCGCGGCCCACCCGGCGAGCCCGACGGCCCAGCCGCCGCGCAACGCCGTCTGGAGGTCCACGGTGAACTCACGACAGCCACCGCCGTGATGGGCCGCACGGCGCCGCAGGTGCCGGGCCCCGGCGGCGAAGGCGGCCGGGTACGTGACGACTCCGAGCGAGGCGACCGCGATCCACACCCCGGTCAGCAGACACTCGGCGAAAACCGCGAACCGCTCGGAGAACACGGACTTCTTGCGTGCCTTGACGCGTGCCTCGGCCATGGCGTCCCCCTCAGCCCTTCAGTCCGGAGGTCGCCATGCCGTCGATCAGGTACCTCTGGAAGGTCATGAAGAAGGCGATGACCGGCACCAGCGCCACCAGCGACATCGCGATCATGCTGCCGTAGTCGGAGATGCCCTCCTGGTCGCGGAACATCATCAGACCGAGCGAAACGGTGTATTTCGAGGGAGTGTTGAGGTAGATCAACGGCCCCATGAAGTCGTTCCACGCATTGATGAAGGTGAAAATGGCGCTGGTGATGATGGCGGGGCGGCTCAGCGGCAGCACGATGGACCAGTAGGTCCTCAGGTGCCCGCAGCCGTCGAGCTTGGCGGCCTCGTCCAGCTCGCGCGGCAGCCCGCGCATGAACTGCACCATCAGGAAGACGAAGAACGCCTCTGTGGCCAGGAACTTTCCTGCCACGAGCGGCACCAGTGTGTCGACGAGTTCCAGCTTGCGGAACATCACGTACTGCGGGATGAGCAGAACGTGATACGGCAGCAGCAGCGTGCCGATCATCAGCGTGAACAGCACGTTCCGCCCGGCGAACCGGATCTTGGCGAAGGCGTACGCGGTCAGCGAGCTGGACAGCACCACGCCGACCACGGCGAGGCCCGCGTACATCAGCGAGTTCATGAAGAAGCCGCTGATGGAGAGGCCGGAGATACCGTCGGCGAGCCCGGAGAAGTTCGCCCAGACCGGCTTGGCCGGCAGCAGGTCGAGGCTGGCGATGATGTCCTTGCTCGGCTTGAACGAGGCGCCGACGACCCAGATCACGGGATACAGGACGACGGCGAGGACGACGAGCGCGCCCATGTGCCAGGCGATCGATCCGACGCGCCGCCGCTCGTTCGTGGTCCGCACGGCAGGGCTGGTGGCGGTGGTCACTTGGCGGCCTCCTCGTAGTGCACCCACTTCTTCTGCGACCAGAACAGGACCGCCGTGACGAGGGCGACCGCGACCACCAACGTCCAGGCCATCGCGGCGGCGAAGCCCATCTGGGCCTCCTTGAAGCCCTTCTGGTAGAGGTAACAGGTGTAGACGAGCGTGGCGTCGGCGGGCCCGCACCGGGTGTCCGAGACGACGTACGCGGAGCCGAACACCTGGAACGCGTGGATGGACTCCAGCAGCACGTTGAAGAACAGCACGGGGGAGATCATCGGCAGCGTGATGTTCCAGAACCGCCGGAAGGGACCGGCCCCGTCCACCTCGGCGGCCTCGTACAGCTCCCGCGGGACCTGCTTGAGACCGGCCAGGAAGATCACCATCGGCGCGCCGAACTGCCAGATGCTCAGGGCGACCAGGGCGTAGATGACGTAGTCCGGGTTGCCGATCCAGCCGCCCACGTCGAGACCGAAGATCTTCTGCGTACGGTCCACGATCGCGTCGTCCGAGAACAGCGCCCGCCACACGAAACCCACGGAGACGCTGGCGCCGATGAGCGAGGGCAGATAGAACGCGGCCCGGTACAGCGCCTGTCCCCGCCGTTTCTGCGCGAGCAGCAGCGCGACGCCGAGCGCGAGCAGCAGCTTCAGCGGTGTGGCCACGATGACGTATTTCAACGTGACCTGCACCGACTTCTGCCAGCGCGGGTCGTGGAACATCGTCGTGAAGTTGTCGAGGCCGACCCACTTCGGCGGCGTGAACAGGTTGTAGCTGGTGAACGCGTAGTACAGCGACGCGATCATCGGCCCCGCCGTGAGCAGCAGGAACCCCGCGATCCACGGCGACATGAAGAGATAGCCGGCGATGTTCTCGCGGCGCCGCCCGCGCCGCCCGGCGGCGGGAGCGGCGGACCGTTTCCCGGCCGGGCGCGCGGGCGCTTCCTTGAGGAGCGTCATGGTGGTACGTCCCCTCAGCCCGCGAACGCGGCCTTGGCCTCGCTGAACAGCGTCTTGGCGGCGTCGGCCGGCTTGGTCTTGCCCTGGGCGACCTCGCCGCCGATCCGCAGGAACGCCGCCTCGACGATGTCGGCACCGGACGGGTGCGGGGTGATCTTCCCGAGGACACCGGCCTTGGCGACCACCTCCTCGTACGCCGCGACGCCCTTGTTGTCGGCATCGGTGGGCTTGAACGCGTCGTACTGCTCGGTCGTGGCGAGGATGCCGCGGTCGTAGCCCATGATCTTCCCGACCCGGGGGTCGTGAACCATGAAGTCGATGAACTGGGCGGCTTCCTTGGGGTGCTTGGTCCCGGCGAAGGCGCTGAGCATCAGCGAGCCGAGGTACTGGCCGGTGTCCTTGCCGTTCACGGTGGGGATCGGCGCCAGTCCGTAGTCGGAATCGCCCTCGCCCTCGTAGCGGATGGAGAAGTTGTCCCAGGTGAACTCGGACGCGGCGAGGCCCGCGGAGAGTCCTGACTTGGGCTTGACCTGCTCGATCTTCTTCGGGTCGGCGACGAGCCCGGACTTCACGCGCTTGTAGCCGTCCTCCCACCACTGCGTCAGATCGTCCTCGGTGAAGCCGAGAGCGCTGTCGGTGAAGAAGGCCTTGCCGTTCTGGCGCAGATACAGGTCGTAGAGGTACATGATGCTGAAGTAGCCGGTGTCACCGGCGATCTTCAGCTTGTCCTGGATCGTCTGGAGCGCATCGAAGTAGTCGTCCCAGGTCCAGCCGAACTTCGCCTCGACACCTGCCTTCTTGAAGGCCTTGAGGTCGATGACGAGTGCCATCGTGTTGGCGCCGACGGGAACGCCGAGCTGCTTGCCGTCGGCCTGGCCGACCGTCAGAACGCCGTTACGGAAGTTCTTCAGGCTCAGATTCCCCGCGTCCGCCTGCGTCTTGAGATCCATCAGAACTCCGCGCTTGTCGTACTTGCGCAGGAATCCGACCGCATTCTGGAAAACGTCCGGGGGATTTCCACCGGAGGCCTGGGTCTGGAACCTCTCCCAGAACGCCTCGTAGTCGGTGAATTCAGGCTTGATTTTGATCTTCGGGTACTTCTCCTCGAAGAGCGTGATCGTCTTCTTGATGGCGATGGTGCGCGGCTCGCCGCCCCACCATGCATAACGGAGCGTCACCGTGCCGTCTCCGGAGCCGCTGTCGCCCCCGCACCCCGCCGTCGCCCCCAGCCCGAGCGCGGCCGCCCCCGCCCCGGCCGCCTTCAGGATCGTACGCCTCTCGAAGTTCCTGCCGATCATCACTGTTGGGCCTCCCCGCAGCCTCGTCACCGCGTGCATGAATCGTTTCAAGTAAGCGCTTGCTGGCACAAGGTACGGAGGGGCTCGGGGTGCGTCAATGATTCGGACAGGATTTTCTTGAGACTGCGGCGCCGTCGGCCTCGGCGGGTCCGCCGCGGGCCCGAGGCGCATACGACCACGGCCCACCTGCACTCTCGCAGGTGGGCCGTGGTTCCGGGTGTGGGCGATACTGGGTTCGAACCAGTGACCTCTTCGGTGTGAACGAAGCGCTCTCCCACTGAGCTAATCGCCCGGGCGCAGGAAGAACATTACCCCATGTCAGGGGTGCGACGGACCATGGGCAGCCGGGGCGAGCGGTAGGGCCGGGCCCCGGGACGGATCACTGGTCCCTGATCTTCCAGGGCATCACCGGGCCGAACTTCCACAGGTAGATCCCGGCCAGGACGCCCACGATCGCCAGGCCGACCGAGGTCAGGATGATGTTCCGACGGCGCACCCTGGGGTCGAGCGCCCGCTGGGCCGCCTCGGTGACCTTGCGCTTGGTCCAGCGGAGGACCAGCTGGGCCCAGACGAACTCGGTCGCCCAGATGGCCATGCCGGCGAAGATCACGACCCAGCCCGGCCCGGGGAGCGGCAGCATGACGATCCCCGCCGCCACGACCGCCAGCCCGATGACGAAGACCCCGACCTGCCAGCTCAGGTGCAGTGCGCGCCGAGCCTTGATGAAGTCCGGCGCCTTCGAGCCGAGTCCCCGCTCGTCCCGCGCCCCGTCCGTCATCGCCTCCGCCTTGTCCGCCGCCATGGCGACTTCGCCCGGATCGTTACTCCCCGTATTCATACGACCAAACACTACCGGAGTGAAACCTGTCACCGGAATGGACGTACCTCGCGGATTGGTTCTCGGCCGGAAGAGTTACGTAAACACACGCAAAACACTCAGAGGGGTTTACAACGGCACCGTAGGTGGCATGTCGATTTCGCCGACGTGCGAATCCCCGAGCGCACACTGAGCGAAAGGCCCTGGCGCTTATGAACACCACGGTCAGCTGCGAGCTGCACCTGCGCCTCGTTGTGTCGAGCGAGTCCTCCCTGCCTGTCCCCGCAGGCCTGCGGTACGACACGGCCGACCCCTACGCCGTGCACGCCACCTTCCACACCGGAGCCGAGGAGACCGTCGAGTGGGTGTTCGCCCGCGACCTCCTCGCCGAGGGGCTTCACCGTCCCACGGGCACCGGCGACGTCCGCGTCTGGCCGTCCCGGAGCCACGGTCAGGGCGTCGTGTGCATCGCCCTGAGCTCCCCGGAGGGGGAGGCCCTGCTCGAGGCCCCGGCGCGGGCCCTGGAGTCCTTCCTGAAGCGGACGGACGCGGCCGTGCCACCCGGCACGGAACACCGGCACTTCGATCTGGATCAGGAGCTCTCGCACATCCTGGCGGAAAGCTAGGTCGCGGGTCGAAGCCGGCCGGCGCCGTCCACTCGGGGAGACGGTTCGGTCGGCTCTCGGGCCAGGACAACCGCATACGGCATGACCGGCGCCGTCACCGTGCGTGTTCACGGGGACGGCGTCGGTGTGCGCGCTCATCCGCCCTGCGGTCCCCTCGGCCTGTCGAGCGGTCTGTCGAGCGGGGCGAGCGGTCTGTCCTTCGGGCGTGACGGGAACCCACGCCGCCGCGCGGCCGTTCTCTCGGCAGCCGACGTGGGGCGGGGCCCGGTGCGGAGGCCGTGGATGTCGCTACCATCGGCCAGCATCGGCGGGCGTCCGCCCGACCCCCCAGGCAGGGAGCGAAACGTGCTGATCACCCACGACACCCGGTGCGCCCTCGACACCGTGGTGGCTCTGGTGAACACCGTGCCGGAGGACGACTCGGCGGCGGACGGGCTGCCGGACGTCGCAGCTCTGGCCGATTTCGTACGAAAGTACGAAATCAGCGATGTGGGGGTGCTCTCGGAGTTCGACCTCTCCGCGGTGCGCAAGGTCCGCGGGCGGTTCGCGGGGATCTTCGCCGCACCGGACGCCCGCAAAGCCGCCGGGATGATCAACGATCTGGTCGCCGCCGCGGGCACCACTCCCCGGCTGACCGATCACGACGGCTACGACTGGCATGTGCACTACTTCGCCCCCGGCGCCTCCGTGGCCGACCATCTCGCCGCGGACTGCGGGATGGCGCTCGCCTTCTTCGTGGTGGCCGGGGAGCAGGAGCGGCTGCGACGCTGCGAGGCGCCCGACTGCCGGCGGGCCTTCGTCGATCTCTCCCGCAACCGCTCGCGCCGCTACTGCGACAGCCGCACCTGCGGGAACCGGCTGCATGTGGCCGCCTACCGGGCCCGGCGGAAAGAGGCGACGGGCTGAGCTCCGGCGTGGTCCGATGCCGACGCGGTCCGATGCCGACGCGGTCCGATGCCGACGCCGCCCCCGGCGGGTGACGCCGGGGACGGGCGTGTACGGCTCACAGCAACAGCAGATCGTGCAGCGCAGCCATGAGGAGCAGACACCCGATCACCGCAAGGAAGATCATCAACGGTGGCTGGGAAAGGGCGAAGAGGCACCCGCGCGGCTCGTCCTTCGGCGGCGCGGCCTCGCTCTCTGACGTGTCCAGCATCTCGCGGCGATGATGGACCACAGGCCGCCCCGTCCGCGATCAGCACGCCCGGAATGAACGGGAGTTCGCCGAAATCTTGATGTCCGGTTCGCTTCCGGCCGGGCAGTGATCGTTTCCGGACGGGCCGGGGACGATCTCTGTTCCCTCAGGGACTTACGTGCCAGGTCATATGCCGTGCTTCTTGAGGATGGCCTCGATGTCGCTGAAGTCGTCGGCGGTGCCGCCGGCGCGGGGTGCCGCGGCGGGACGGGCGGCCGGACGCGTGGCAGGGCCGAGGGAGGGCGCCGAGGCCGCCGGCGCGACCGCCTCGCGGCTCGCGGCCCTGGCCGCCTTGCGCTCGGCCCGGGTGCCCCCGCGCCGGCGCTCCACGACCCGGGTCGTCGCGAACAGGGCCCAGGCCACGCCCAGCACCCCGAAGCCCGCCCATGCGGTCGGGCTGAACGCGGTGTCGGCCAGCCAGCCGACGACGCCGGTCATCACCAGCCCCACCGGCACGAGCGAGTACGCGGCGATCCGGGCCGCGGCCAGGAAGCGCCTGCGGTAGGCCGTGACCACCGCGATGCCCAGGCCGGCCGCGGACACGGCGGAACAGACTGTCTCGGCAATCATCCGGTCCTCCAGGCGGCTGGGTCGGGCGGGGCAGGTGCGGGGAACGTTGCAGTACCGCGGCACGGCGCCACCAAGGCACAACGTCCCTCTGCACCTCTATCGTGCACCGTCACGGACCCGCGGGGCCATGCCCCGGCCCGACATCAGGGACATCTCCGGGTCCCCTCCTCCTTGAGGCCGGTCCGGCCGGTCCGGCCGATCGTGCCGCAGGTGGCGATCGTCCTCAGGCGCCGCTCGTGCCCTACGGTCCCGATTGGGTCGGCGGGGTCCGGCCTGGGAGACTGGTGTGCATGAGCGACTCCTCCCCCGCCGGCACCGCCGTGCCCGTGCTGGACGTCTGGTGCGAACTCCAGTGCCCGGACTGCCGCAGCGCCCTCGACGACCTGCGCGCCCTGCGCGCCCGCTACGGCGACCGGCTGGAGTTGCGGCTGCGGCACTTCCCGCTGGAGAAGCACAAGCACGCCTTCGCCGCCGCCCAGGCCGCGGAGGAGGCGCTGGAGCAGGGGCGGGGCTGGGAGTACGTCGAGGCGGTGCTGGGCCGCGTCGAGGAGCTGAACCGTGAGGGAGAAGCCTTCCTGGTCGAGGTCGCCCGGGAACTGGGGCTGGACGCCGAGGAGTTCGACACCGCCCTGATCGACGGCCGGCACATCCTGATCGTCGACGCCGACCAGGCCGAGGGCAAGGCCATCGGTGTCACGGGCACCCCGACCTACGTCATCGGCGGCGAACGCCTCGACGGCGGCAAGAGCCAGGAGGGGCTGCGCGAGCGCGTCGAGGAGATCGCGGACCGGCTGCTGACCGGCGAGGCCGGCGAGGCCTGATTTCAGAGCAGGGGCTTGTACATCGTGTGACTCACCGGCAGGTAACCGAGCGAGTCGTACAGCCGCTCGGCCGGCGTGTTGCCGGCGAACACGTTGAGGCCGAGGGCACGTCGGCCGGCGGCCACCGACTGCCGCTCCGCCAGCAGCATCAGGGTGCGTCCGTGGCCCCGGCCGCGGACGGCCTCGTCGGTCTCGACGTCGCAGACGAAGGCGGTCTCCCTGGAGACCGACAGCCACAGGGCGCCGACCCTGGTGCCCTCGTGCTCCAGGACGCTCAGCACCGCGGCCTCGGTCGCGAGCCCGTCCGGCAGCAGTTGCGCATAGTCGGCGCGCGCCTTGGCCACGGCCTCGTCCTCGGGCACACCGCGGCTGGTCCAGTCGTGGATGTAGCCCACCTCGCCGTGCTCGCGCCACGGCACGTACTCGGCCTCGGTCATCGGCCTGCTCCGGCTGCCCGCGGGCAGCTCCGGCGGGGTGTCGCCGAGCGGCTTGACCATGCCGCGGTTCCGGTGGACGTAGCCGAGCACCGTGGCGAGCCGCAGCGCGCCCTCGGCGTCGGCGGGCACCGTCATCTCGGTCTGCCCGCAGCCCCAGCCGCGCGCCACCTCCTCGGCGGCCAGCGCGGCAACCGTGCCCCGGCCGCGCCGACGGTCCGGTTCGTCGATGCGCAGGTCGTGGATCTGGGCCACGGAGGGAAAGGTGGGGTGTGTGCACAGGCGTAGCTCGCCGACGGGACGGCTGTTCACGCACACACGGAAGTGGCGGGACAACGCCCCGTCGGCGGCGCGCTGGAGCGGCTCGGTCGGCCGCAGAGTCGTGGTCATCACACCTGTTCTACCCGGACCGCGGCGAGGGATCAGCCGGATATTCGCGCCCGTCAGGGATCGAGGTCGGCCCCCGACCGCTCCTCGAAGACCCGCATCGCCTTGGCGGTCACCGGACCTGGGGCGCCGGGCAGTTCCCGGCCGTCGACCCGGTGCACGGCCTGTACGTCCCGCAGCGTGGACGTGAGGAAGACCTCGTCGGCCCGTTCCAGGACGTCCAGCGGCAGGTCGGTCTCCTTCGCGCCGGTCCACTCCACGGTCAGGGCGCGGGTGATGCCGGCGAGGCAGCCGGAGGCGAGCGGCGGGGTGTGGATCTCGCCGTCCAGTACGACGAAGACGTTGGAGCCCGTACCTTCGCACAGCCGGCCGACCGTGTTGGCGAACAGCGCCTCGGAGGCGCCCTGTTCGTGGGCGCGGGCCAGGGCGACGACGTTCTCGGCGTACGAGGTGGTCTTCAGGCCGGTGAGGGCGCCCCGCTCGTTGCGGGTCCAGGGGACGGTGATCACGGCGGTGGAGTCGGCGCGGCGGCCGGTCTCGCCGAGGGCGACCACCAGGGTCGGGCCGTGCTCGCCGCGGTCGGAGCCGAGCGGGCCGTGGCCGCCGGTGTAGGTGATGCGCAGCCGGCCGAGCGGCATCGGGTTGGCCTCGAGGACGGCCGCGCAGGCCCGGCGGACCTCGTCGTGGTCGGGGTCGGGCAGGCCCAGGCCCCGGGCCGAGCGGCTCAGCCGGTCGAGGTGCCGGGTGAGCGCGAAGGGTTTGCCGTGGACCGCCTTCACCGTCTCGAAGATGCCGTCGCCCACGGTCAGCCCGTGGTCGAAGACGGAGACACGGGCGGTCTCCACGTCCTGTAGCCCGCCGTCCAGCCAGATCCTCATGAAACAGCCCCTCCACTCTCCTCGTACGCCCCCGACGCTACCGCGAGCAGCCGGGACGCCTTCAGCTCGGTCTCCCGCCACTCCCCCTCGGGATCGGAACCCCAGGTGATGCCGGCGCCGGTGCCGAATCTCAGGACACCCTCCGCGCGGTCGATCCAGAAGGTGCGGATGCCCACGGCCAGCTCTCCGACGCCCCGGTCGGCGTCGACCCAGCCGATCCCGCCGCAGTACGGGCCGCGGGGTGCCGTCTCCAGGGTGTCGATGATCCTCAGGGCGCTCGACTTGGGCGCGCCGGTGACCGAGCCGGGCGGGAAGGCGGCGTCGAGCAGCTCCGGCCAGCCGGCTCCGTCGCGCAGCTCGCCGCGGACCGTGGAGACGAGGTGGACCAGGCCGGGGTGCTTCTCCACGGCGCAGAGGTCGGGGACGGTGACGCTGCCGGTGGCGCAGACCTGCCCGATGTCGTTGCGGACCAGGTCCACGATCATCACGTTCTCGGCGTAGTCCTTCTCCAGGAGGTCGGCCTCGGTGCGCCCGGTGCCCTTGATCGGTCCGGACTCCACGGTCCGCCCGTTCCGGCGCAGGAACAGTTCGGGCGAGGCGGTGGCGATCTCGACGCCGTGCCCGGGCAGCCGAATCGTTCCTGCATACGGTGCCGGGTTGCCGCGCGCCAGCAGGGCGGTCAGGGCGTCCACGTCGGCGTCGGGCGCGGCAGGCGCGGTGAGGACGCGGCAGAGGTTGGCCTGGTACACCTCACCCGCCGCGATGTACGCGCGTATCCGGCGTACCGCCTCCGTGTACGCGGCACGGTCGAGCGACGAGGTCCAAGCGCCCACGGCGGGGCCCCGCCACCTCCCCGGCACCGGCGCGGGCACCGGGTGCTCGCGTACGTCCGCGAAGCGGGCGCAGGTCAGACGGCCCTCGAAGTCGGCGCAGACGGCCCAGAAACCGGTGGAGTCCAGGGCCGCCGGATCACTGGTGACGTCGAGGAGGCCGGTGGCGAGACGGTCGCCGAAACGGGCGAGAGGAGGCAGGTGGAGCACGCAGCCGAGTCTATGGCGGGTCCCGGACGGGTGACCCGGGCGTGTCCTCGCAGGTGCCCTGACCATGGCGCCCGCCGGGCGCAGCGCAGCACGCTGCGCAAACGCGTTTTTGTACTGGCCCGGGAATCCGCTAGAGTTCAACACGTCGCCGGGCCGCGGAAGCGGTCCGAAACGACAGGCGGACGTAGCTCAGTTGGTAGAGCGCAACCTTGCCAAGGTTGAGGTCGCGAGTTCGAGCCTCGTCGTCCGCTCGAAGGAGAGGGGTCTTCCCGGTCCCCTTACACTCCTGGTGGAGTGGCCGAGAGGCGAGGCAACGGCCTGCAAAGCCGTCTACACGGGTTCAAATCCCGTCTCCACCTCCAAGGACGATTAGCTCAGCGGGAGAGCGCTTCCCTGACACGGAAGAGGTCACTGGTTCAATCCCAGTATCGTCCACTGGATCTTCCAGCTCCTACGGCAAGATCCGCCCCAGCGCGATTAGCTCAGCGGGAGAGCGCTTCCCTGACACGGAAGAGGTCACTGGTTCAATCCCAGTATCGCGCACGTAGCACCCCCGGACGATTAGCTCAGCGGGAGAGCGCTTCCCTGACACGGAAGAGGTCACTGGTTCAATCCCAGTATCGTCCACGCACACCGAAGCCCCCGGCCGTCTCGTACGGCCGGGGGCTTCGTCGTGGGTCCGGTGGGCCCGGTGGACCCAGTGGGCTCAGCTGGAGAACAGCATGTGGCCGAAGCTCTTGTGGCGGTGATGGCCGCCGTGTCCGCCGTAGTGGCCGCCGCCGTGTCCGCCGCCGTGCGGGGCGCCCCAGGCGGGGGCGGGCGGCGCCGGGTAGGCCTGCGGGGCGGCCGGGGGCGGTGGGGCGGGCTGGGACCACTGGGACTCGAGGCGGGTGAGAGCCTCCAGTTCGCCGTAGTCGAGGAAGATGCCACGGCAACCGCTGCACTGCTCGATCTGGACGCCGTTGCGGTTGTACGTGTGCATCGGCGCATGGCACTTAGGACACTGCATGGGTCGGCTCAACTCCTCGCCGGTCAATCCTGCTTCGCGTTTCCCCAGGACAGACTCCGTGCGGCCCTGGTCGGTTGCACCTTACTTCGGGAATCCGTGCGACAACTCGGGCGGTACGGAACCCATCCGTGCGCAGGCGTCGACGACGGACTGCTCCACCTCGTCCAGGGGACGGTCCGCGGCGCGGGCCTTGGCGATCGCCAGGGCGGCGGTCTGGACGGTGAGGGCGCGGGCAGGGACGTCCAGCGCGGGCCAGGGGTCGCCGTCCGGGGGCACGGCCGGACCGCCTGCCGTGCGGTAGGCGGTGAGGAAGCGCAGCCACTCGTCGGGGGGGAGGAGCCCGCAGGCGTACCAGGCGGCGGGGCGGGCCAGGTCCCAGGCCGGGACGCCCACGCCGAGGTCGTCGACGTCGATGAGCCGCCACGGACCGTCCGGGGCGGGGTGGCGGACGAGCTGGCCGAGGTGGAGGTCGCCGTGGCAGAGGGTGCTGGTGCCGGGCATGGGGGCCTCGGCGCGGGCCCAGGCGGGGAGGGCGGCCCAGGCGCGCAGGACGGGGCCCGCGGCCGGGTGGTCCTCCCCGGCCAGGGCCCGCCGCAGACGGGCCAGCGCGCGGACGGCCTTGGCGGGGCCGCGCATCAGGGGTGCGGAGGCGGGGGCGGGCGCGCGGTGCAGACGGGCGAGGAGGGTGGCGGCGGCTTCCCAGGGGGCGGCGTCCGGGTCGTCCCGGTCCACGGGGGTGCCGTACGGCCAGAAGGTGACGAGCCGGTCGTCGACGGTGACCGGGGTCCGGACGATCGGCGCGAGGAGTACGTCCGCGAGGCGGGCGGCCGTCTCGAGGCGCAGGGCCAGCTCGGCGGGGTCCGTGTCCGGGGCGTGGGCCTTCGCGACGGTGCCGGCGTGGCGGACGACGGTGGCGTCGGGGCGGTCGGCGAGGGTGGCGGACGCGGTTCCGCATCCGCAGGGTTCTCCGTCCGGGTGGGCGACAGCTCCGGCCTTCGCGGTCAGCTGCGGCAGCAGTACGTCTGCGGTCACGAGGTCCTTCCGGCGGGGGCGGGTGCTTCGGCGAGGGTACGCGCGTGCGGTGGGCCGGCGGCGGCCTGTGCCCGGGATTGCCGCCGGGGCGAGGGTCGCGCAACCCGGCGCTGACGGGGTGCCGCTGCGGCACGACTGCCCGCAGCCACGGCGGCTGCCGACGGCAGCTGTGGTCGAGCGGCCGGTTCGGGGCCCGGACACAGCAATGCCGGCGCAGCTCCCCAGCTGCGCCGGCATTTGTGCCGTCCGCCGCACCCCCGTCCCCACGGGGTTTCATGGGTGGATGTCCCCGCCCGGACCGCTCTTCCGGGCCTGGGGTCGCCGCTCAGCGCCCCAGCATCACGCCCACGGACGACGCCTGTGTGACCACTGCTTCCCAGCCGCCGAAGGCGTACACGAGCAGGGCCGCCAGGGGGAGGACCATCGCGGTCGCCACCAAGGGGTGGCGACGGCCGGTACGGCGGGAGCGCGCGGTGCGTGCCTGTGTGCGGATGAATGTCCGCGGAGCCGTGTGGGCCATGGTCCCTCTCCTGACCGTTTCAGTTGTCGTTGGCAGCGGCGGGTGTCTTGACCTCGGGGGACGAGTGCTGCACCCGCCGCTTGACCTCAAATCTAGGCGGGCGGGCGGGCGGCGGGCGTCATGCCTTCGTACCGAATGACGGGCCTCCCGGAGGATGAGCCATGACCTGCGATGTACTCCCCTGGGTGGAGAAGCGGTCCTAGGTCTCGGGGTCTTCCCGGAGGGGGTGCCCGGAGTGCCCCCGCTTTTCCGAGCTGTCCTCGCGCGGCACCGGCTGCTCGACCAGGGCCAGGACCCGGTTGGCCATGAAGCGGGCCGTGCGGGCCGCAGTCCCCTCCCCCACTGCCTGAAGAGGGCGTGGGAGGACCCCCACCGAGTGACTTCGCTCACGTCGACCACGCCTCGTCGTACCGCCGTCTCCACACGGCGGCCCGCCCGGCCGGCCACCACCTCGTACGTCCGCGTCGCGTCCCCCGCGTCCACGACTATCTCCACGCGGTCACCGTTGACGCGTCCAATCCCCCTTCCGGGATGGATGGTTGAGGTCACTGTGCGGTCAAGGGAGCAAAACCCGACGCCCCCCTGACCCCTCCTCAAGTCTCCCGTCCGGCACTGACAATCCATCGGGGCGAGAGGGCGCGGCCTCTGCGCGCAGCGGGCCGTGGAAACGTAAGCTGTGCCACGTCACACGGACCGGGCAGCGGGGATGAACATGGCGATGATGCGCCTGAGGCGCGAGGACCCGCGCGTCGTCGGCTCGTTCAGGCTTCACAGACGGCTCGGCGCGGGCGGGATGGGCGTTGTCTATCTGGGCTCGGACAAGAAGGGACAGCGGGTCGCCCTGAAGGTCATCCGGCCGGACCTGGCGGAGGACCAGGAATTCCGGTCCCGGTTCGCGCGTGAGGTCTCGGCGGCCCGGCGGATCAGGGGCGGGTGTACGGCCCGGCTGGTGGCGGCGGACCTGGAGGCGGACCGGCCGTGGTTCGCCACGCAGTACGTACCCGGGCCCTCCCTGCACGACAAGGTCGCCGACGAGGGCCCGCTCGGCGCGGCGCAGGCGGCCTCGATCGGCGCCGCCCTGTCCGAGGGACTGGTCGCCGTGCACGAGGCCGGCGTGGTGCACCGTGATCTGAAGCCCTCCAACATCCTGCTGTCCCCGAAGGGGCCGCGGATCATCGACTTCGGTATCGCCTGGTCCACGGGGGCCTCGACGCTGACCCACGTCGGCACGGCGGTCGGCTCCCCCGGCTTCCTCGCGCCCGAGCAGGTGCGCGGTGCCGCGGTCACCCCGGCCACGGACGTGTTCTCGCTCGGGGCGACGCTGGCGTACGCCTCGGCCGGTGACTCCCCCTTCGGACACGGCAGTTCCGAGGTCATGCTGTACCGGGTGGTGCACGAGGAGCCGCACCTGCACGGTGTCCCGGACGCGCTCGCGCCGCTCGTCCGGGCCTGTCTGGCGAAGGACCCCGAGGACCGGCCGAGCACGCTCCAGCTGTCGCTGCGGCTGAAGGAGATCGCGGCGCGCGAGGCCCAGGGCCTGGCCGACGTCCGGCCGCCCGCGCCGCGCGCCGCCGAGGCGGACCGGCCCACCGGGCGGCTCACCGAGACCTATCCGGATCAGCAGCGCGCCCAGCGGCGTCCGCAGTCCTCGCCGGGCGCTCCGGCGTCGCGCGGCGGGACTCCCGTGCGGGGCGCCACGCCGGTCCGCGGTGGCGGTGCCCCGCGGGCCGGCGGTGTGCCGCGGCCGGACACGGCACGCACGGGCGGTGCGCGGACCGGCGGCGCCCGGACGACCCCGGCCTCGCGCAACACGCCCCGGCCCGGCGGCGGGGGCCGTCCCGTTCCGCGGGGCGGGGCCGGACAGCAGCGGCAGCGTCCCACGGGGACCGGGCTGCGGCCCGCCAACCCGCGGTTGCTGCGGCAGCGGCTGTTCGTGTTCGTGGTGGTGACCCTGCTGGTCGCGCTCGGCATCGCGGCGGCCCAGGGCTGTCAGGGGCCCGCCCACGGGCTCGGCGGCACCGGGAGCGTCGTACACGCACAACACGCGCGCGTGCCTCTGGCGCCGCCGGACGTCAGGGAGTAGCGGACGGTCATCGGGTGACGGTGGGTGGGCGGTGGCGTTTTTCGCCCCCCGCCGCCTCTACCCTTCCCGTCTCCAAGGGCTGCCGCCCCTTCGACCCCGCCCTGGGGGCTGCGCCCACAGGCCCCCGCTTCGGCGCTGAACGGGCCTCGTCCTCACACGCCGGACGGGCTGGAGATCGCGCAGCCCCTCCGGCGAGTCCCCGACGCGCGGCCGCCGGGCCACGCCGGAGTACGGCGACGAGCGCGTCCCGCACGTTCGCTCCTACGCGTCCGGGCGGCCGGTGGCCACCGCGTAGAAGGCGACCGCGGCCGCCGCGCCCACGTTGAGGGAGTCGACGCCGTGGGACATGGGGATGCGCACCCATTCGTCGGCGGCGACCAGTGCCTGGGTGGACAGGCCGTCGCCCTCGGCGCCGAGCATGAGCGCGACGCGGTCCATCCGGTGCGGGGCCGCCTCGTCCAGACTCTTCGCCTTCTCGTCCGGGGTGAGCGCGAGGAGGGTGAAACCGGCCTCGCGGACCGAGTCCAGGCCCTTGGGCCAGGTGTCCAGACGGGCGTACGGCACGGAGAAGACGGCGCCCATCGAGACCTTCACGCTGCGGCGGTAGAGCGGGTCGGCGCAGTCCGGGGAGAGGAGCACCGCGTCCATGCCGAGGGCCGCGGCCGAGCGGAAGATCGCGCCGATGTTGGTGTGGTCGTTGACGGATTCCATGACCACGACCCGGCGAGCGCTGCGGAGCAGTTCGGCCGCCGTCGGCAGCGGTCGGCGCTGCATGGAGGCGAGGGCGCCGCGGTGCACGTGGTAGCCGGTGACCTGTTCGGCGAGTTCGGGGCTGACCGCGTACACGGGTGCCGGGAGTTCGTCGATGACGTCGCGCATGACGTCGATCCACTTGGCCGAGAGCAGCATCGAGCGCATCTCGTAGCCGGCCTCCTTGGCCCGCCGGATGACCTTCTCGCCCTCGGCGATGAACAGGCCCTCGGCCGGTTCTCGTCTGCGCCGCAACTCGACGTCGGTCAGGCCCGTGTAGTCGCGCAGGCGCGGGTCGGCGGGGTCCTCAACGGTGATGAGATCGGCCACAGGGTGATACTGCCTTGTCCTGGGTGCGGTGCCAACGGCTCGGAACGGGTTGTGTTACCGGCGGTTACTTGGAGGGGGGTGCGGAGGGGGCCGGGCCCACGGCGACGACCTCGCCGATGACGATGACCGCCGGGGGCTTCACGTCCTGCGCGCGGACGGTGTCGGCGACCGTCACGAGCGTCGCGTCCACGCGGCGTTGAGCGGCGGTCGTGCCTTCCTGGACCAGGGCGACGGGCGTCTCGGGGGACTTGCCGTGGGCGACGAGCGTCTCGGCGATCTTCCCGATCTTGTCGACGCCCATCAGGATCACAAGGGTGCCGGTCAGCTTGGCGAGCGACGGCCAGTCGACCAGGGAACGCTCGTCGTCAGGGGCGACATGGCCGCTGACCACCGTGAACTCGTGGGCGACCCCCCGGTGGGTGACGGGGATGCCCGCCGCTCCCGGCACCGAGATCGAGCTGGAGATGCCAGGCACGACCGTGCACGTGATCCCGGCCTCGGCGAGCGCCTGCACCTCCTCCATGCCCCGGCCGAAGACGTAGGGGTCGCCGCCCTTGAGCCGGACGACGGACTTGCCCTGCTTGGCGTGCTCGATCAGCGCGTTGTTGATGGCCTCCTGTGCCATGAAACGGCCGTACGGGATCTTCGCCGCGTCGATCACCTCGACGTGCGGCGGGAGTTCGGCGAGCAGATCGCGCGGGCCGAGCCGGTCGGCGATCACGACGTCGGCCTCGGCGAGGAGACGGCGGCCGCGCACGGTGATCAGGTCCGGGTCGCCGGGGCCGCCGCCGACCAGGGCGACGCCCGGGGTGCGGGTGCGGTGGTGTGGGGCGACCAGGGTGCCGTCGCGCAGGCCCTCGACGACCGCGTCGCGGATCGCGGCGGTGCGGCGGGGGTCGCGGCCGCGGGCGTCCGTGGTGAGCACGGCGACGGTGACGCCCTCGCTGTGGCCGGTGGCCGGGGTCCAGGCGGTCGCCGCGTCGGCGTCGTCGGAGCGGACGCACCAGACGCGGTGGCGCTCCGCCTCGGCGGAGGCGGCGGTGTTGGCCCCGGGGTCACTGGTGGCGATCAGGGCGTACCAGGCGTCGGCGAGGTCGCCTTCGGCGTAGGGGCGCCGCTCCCAGGTGATCTCACCCGCGTCCGCCATGGCCTCGACCGAAGGGGTGGCCGCCGGGGAGACGAGGAGGACGTCCGCGCCCGCCGCGATGAGGGCCGGCAGGCGGCGTTGGGCGACCTGGCCGCCGCCGAGGACGACCACGCGGCGGCCGGAGAGAAGGAGGCCTACGGGGTAGGCGGGGTGTTCGGCCATGAGGCTGCGGCTCCTCGTACGGGCGTGCAGTGGGCGCTGCGCCATTGGAGCGGCCCTGACGTGCGGATTTTAAGGTGCGGGCGGGTCAGACGGCTTGGGTGGTCCGGCAGCTGAACACCGGACCACCTCTGCTGTGGCCCCTACTTCTCCGTTACCCCCGCCGAATCGAACGTCGCCACCTCGTGCATCGCCCGTGCCGTGCTCTGCACCAGCGGCAGAGCGAGCAGCGCGCCCGTGCCCTCGCCCAGACGCAGGTCGAGGTCGACCAGGGGGCGCAGGCCCAGCTTGTTGAGGGCGGCCACATGGCCGGGCTCGGCGCTGCGGTGGCCGGCGATGCAGGCGGCGAGGACCTCGGGGGCGATCGCGCGGGCGACCAGCGCGGCGGCACCGGCGCTGACGCCGTCCAGGATCACCGGCGTACGCAGGGAGGCGCCGCCGAGGAGCAGGCCGACCATGGCCGCGTGCTCGAAGCCGCCGATCGCGGCGAGGACGCCGATGGGGTCGGCCGGGTCCGGCTTGTGCAGGTCGAGGGCGCGGCGGACCACCTCGGTCTTGCGGGCCAGCGTCTCGTCGTTGATGCCGGTGCCCCGGCCCGTCACCTCGGACGGGTCGGCGCCCGTGTAGACGGAGATCAGCGCGGCGGACGCGGTGGTGTTCGCGATGCCCATCTCGCCGGTGAGCAGCGCCTTGTTGCCGGCCGCCACCAGGTCGCGGGCCGTCTCGATGCCCACCTCGATGGCCTGCTTGACCTCCTCGCGGGTCATCGCGGGCCCGGTGGTCATGTCCGAGGTGCCCGCGCGGACCTTGCGGGGCAGCAGGCCGGGCGTGGCGGGCAGGTCGGCGGCCACGCCCACGTCGATGACGCAGACCTCGGCGCCCACCTGGCCGGCGAAGGCGTTGCAGACCGCTCCCCCGCCGAGGAAGTTCGCCACCATCTGCGCGGTGACCTCCTGCGGCCAGGGGGTGACGCCCTGGGCGTGCACGCCGTGGTCACCGGCGAAGATCGCGACGGCGGCGGGCTCGGGGATCGGCGGCGGACACTGCCGGGACAGGCCGGACAGCTGAGCGGAGATGATCTCCAGCATGCCGAGCGCGCCGGCCGGCTTGGTCATGCGCTTCTGCCGCTCCCAGGCCTCGCCGAGCGCCTTGGCGTCCAGCGGGCGGATCTGCGAGACGGTCTCGGCGAGCAGGTCGTGCGGGTCCTCGCCGGGCAGCGCGCGACGGCCGTACGTCTCCTCGTGCACGACCCAGGACAGCGGGCGCCGCTTGGACCAGCCGGCCTGCATCAGCTCGGGCTCGTCCGGGAACTCGTCGACGTACCCGACGCACAGGTAGGCGATGACCTCCAGGTGCTCGGGCAGGCCGAGGGCGCGGACCATCTCGCGCTCGTCGAAGAAGCTGACCCAGCCGACGCCGAGGCCTTCGGCGCGGGCGGCGAGCCAGAGGTTCTCGACGGCGAGCGCCGCGGAGTACGGCGCCATCTGCGGCTGGGTGTGCCGGCCGAGGGTGTGGCGGCCGCCGCGGGTCGGGTCGGCGGTGACGACGATGTTCACCGGCGTGTCGAGGATGGCCTCGATCTTCAGTTCCTTGAACTGCTTCGCCCGGCCCTTCGGGAGGGACTTGGCGTAGGCGTCGCGCTGGCGCATGGCCAGTTCGTGCATGCTGCGCCGGGTCTCGGCGGACCGGATGACGACGAAGTCCCAGGGCTGCGAGTGGCCCACGGAGGGCGCGGTGTGGGCCGCCTCCAGGACGCGGAGCAGCACCTCGTGCGGGATCGGGTCGTTGCGGAAGCCGTTGCGGATGTCGCGGCGCTCGCGCATCACCCTGAGCACGGCCTCGCGCTCGGCGTCCTCGTAGCCGGGCGCGGCCGGGCCGGTGGACTGTCGTGCTTCTGCCACTTCGGCCGTGCTCTCTTCCTGGTCGGCGGCCCTGGTGTCCAGGTCCTCCGCGTGCTGTACGACTTCGGGGTCGGGCGCCTCGCCCGGGTGGGCCGGCGCGGAGTCGGCCTCTCGGGGTGCGGGGACCGTGGCGACGGGCTCAGCCGCCGGCGGCCCGTCCTGCGGGAGGACGAGGGGGTGCGGTGGGGTCGGGGCGAGGTGCGGGGTGGTGGGCACCGAGCCCTGCACTGGCACGAACCGGCCCAGCGGCTGGTCCGGCTGCGCCTGCGCCTGCGCCGGCACGCTGCCGGACGGCGCGGCGGCGGGGTCGCCGGGGGCCGGGGCCTGCTCGGCGGCCGGGGTCAGGGGCTCGGCGACGGGCTCGGGCGCCTGGACGGGCGGGGCGGCGGGGTCGGCCACCGGCTGGGCGGGTGCCGTCTCCGGGCCGGTGCCGTCCTCGGCGTGGGCGGTGTCCTCGGCGTGGGCGGTGTCCTCGGCGTGGGCGGTGTCCTCGGCGTGGGCGGTGTCCTCGGTGATGGCGTCGGGGGTACCCGGCTCCGCCGGGGTCGCCTCCGGGGCCTGGAGCTCCTGCGGCTGCGCGTCCGGGCGCTGGTCGGGCTGCTGCTCCGCCTCGACGGCCTGCGGCTGCTCCGGTACGAGTGTGGCGGGCTGCGCCTGATCGCCGGCCTGGGGGTGGCCGAGCTGCGGGCCCTGGACCTGCGCGGGGATGTCGGCGCCGGTGGGCTCGGCCGGTGCGCCCTCCGGAGCGGCGGGGACGGACTCGGCCTGCGGCGACTCCGGGACGGGAACAGCGCCGGGACCGGTCGGTTCGGCCGGTTCCGTGGCGGGCTCGCCTGCCGGGGTGTCGACGGGGGCCTGCGGGGCCTCCTCGACCAGCGGGGCGGCCTGGGCCCGACCCGCCTCGGGCAACTCCGTGCCCTCGAGCGGCTGAACACCCTCCGGGGCCCGGGGGCCGTCGGCGGTCTGCGCGACGTCGGCGCCTTCGCCGACCTCGGCGGTCTGCTGGACCGCGGGCTCGGCGGGCTCGGCGGGCTCGGCGGCCTGCTCGGTCTCCGGGGACTGGGCCCGAGCCACCTGCATCCGCGCCTCCGTCGGCGCCGGAGCGGTCGCCGGGGCGTGCGCGGCCTCCTCGTGCACGGCCTCCTGGACCTCCACGACTGCCTCGCCGGACGCCTCCGCGGCCTCGGGGCCCGGCACGGCCTCCGGGGCCTGGGCCGCCTGCGGCTCATGGTCAGCCTGCGGGGCGGCCACAGTCTCCGGAGCCTCCGGGGTCGCGGAGTCCGGCACGCCGTCGGGGGCCTGCGCGCCTTCCGGGACCGGGACGCTCTCGGGGCCCTGCGCGGCCTCCGGGGCGACGGCGGCCTCGCCGTCCTGTTCCTCGGCCACGGCGTACGCCGGGTCATGCCCCGGGACGTCCTGCGCCGTGTCCGGCCCCTGAGCGACGACCCCGGCGGCCACTTCCTGCGCCGCCACCTGGGCGGCGGCAGCGGCGGCGGCGACGACCTCCGTCGTGGCACCTGCCATGGCGGCCTGCGTGGCGAGCCGGGCCACGGCGGCCTGGGCCGCGTCGGCGGGGCCGGTGGGCGGCTCGGGCGCCGCCGGCTCGGGCTCTGGAACAACCGTTTCGGCAGCCGGGGCCTGTGCGCTCACCTGAGCGCCGGGTGCCCCCTGCGCCGCCCCCCACGGCACCGCGCCCTGCGGAGCGAGGTCGCGCAGCGGTTGCGCGTCGAGGTACTCGGGGCCGGGGGCCG
Organism: Streptomyces sp. NPDC054834; assembly: GCF_053611185.1. Lineage (NCBI taxonomy): Bacteria > Bacillati > Actinomycetota > Actinomycetes > Kitasatosporales > Streptomycetaceae > Streptomyces > Streptomyces sp. NPDC054834. The sequence goes on from NZ_JBSGZV010000002.1 coordinate 205,043, forward strand.
GCGGCCCGGGTTGCCGTACCGGCGCGCCGGCGGGGCCGCGGTCGGCGAGGGAGCGGACCGGGCTGGCGGAGGCGTCGGGGATCGGCGGCCCGAGGTGCAACGGGCGTCGCGGGGTCGCCGGGGCCGCCGCGGGGTCGTGCGGCACCGAGAGGATCGGGGACGGCGGGACGGACACGGGCCCCGAGTCGAGCGGGCGGACGCCGCCGAGGTCGACGGAGCCGCTGTCGCGCCCGTCCGTCTCGTGCGGGCCCGGCTCGTGGACGGTCTCCAAGACCGGCTCCGGAGGAGGCGGCGGCACCTCGTTGCCCCACGCGCCCTGGGCACCGGGCAGCAGCAGGTCTTCGTCCTCGGCGGTGGTCTCGGAGAGGTAGGTGTACGCGCCGTGCGCGGGGGCGCCCGGCTGCTCCACCATGCCTGCGCTCTCCGGCAGTCCCTCGGCCGGGACCTGGCCGGTGTCCGTCATGCGTACCCCTCGCCCATCGGTTAGTGCTCCTACGACCAGCTCACCCGGAACGGCGCACCGACCGCCCCGTAGTGAAGAACGAGCGTGCGTGCCCAGCGGCACGAACGGCCCGCCCGGAAAAGGCGACAAAGCCATTCAGTGGCCATTGTCGCGGGCATGCCGCCGTCGTGACAGCTTGATCCGCGACAGGCCGCTGTGGACTGCGCCACGTTGCGCGTCCTCCGGTTCTGCCGTACCACACCCACCCCAAACCGGGCGAGTTTTCCGGACATTGACGAACGAATTTCCGGGCCACCTGGTGCGGTACAACGATCGGCCAGCCTACCGCGCGTGGTACGACGAGCGGATCACGGGGCGCGATCGGGCAGTACCCCGCTGAGCAGGAACGCGACACTCCGTTCCGTCTCCGTCCAGGCCCTCGTGTCGAGTTCGACGGACTGCATGAGGGCGCACTCGACCCGGTAGCCGTGCTCGGTCAGGTCGCGGCCGATGAGTTCGGCCGCGTCGCGGGTCGCGGCGTGCGTGACGATGCGCTGCGGCCGGCGGTCGGCGACCGCGGAGACCACGGCCGCTCCCCCGCCGCCGACGCGGACGACGTCCGGTTCGGGCAGGTTCTCCAGGACGTGCGGGGCGGTGCCGCGCACGATCTGGAGCTGCACCCCGAAGCTCCGTCCGGCCGCCTCGGTGCGGGCGCAGGCCTCCGGGTTCCGGTCGACGGCGATGACGGCGGCGCCGGCGCGCCCGGCCTCCGTGGCGAACGCGCCGCTGCCGCAGCCGATGTCCCACACCAGGTCGCCGACGCGCGGTCCCAGACGGGCGAGTTGGGCGGCGCGGAGCAGATCCGTCTCTCCCTCGCCGAGCCCGCCGCCGTACGCCTCGTCGGGCAGCACCCAGCCTCGCGGGCCGGTGCCCGGTCCACGGCCGGCGATCCAGCCGTCACCCGGGGCGGCGGGACCCGCCGGGCCGCCGATGACGATGACGACGTTGGGGTCCCGCCAGGTGTGGTCGGCGGCGTTGTCGGAGGTGACGACCGAGACCTGCTCGCGTTCGGTGCCCAGTTCCTCGCAGACGACGAAGGTGCGGTGGACGCCCTCGAGGAGCAGACCGAGTTCGGCGGGGCCGGCGCCGGGTGAGGTGAGGACGGCGACCTTGGTGTAGGCGCGGCACACGTTCACCGCGCGTCGCAGGGTGCGCCGGTGTGCGACGACCACCTGGGCGTCGTCCCAGGGCATGCCCGCGCGGGCGAAGGCGGCGGCCACGGACGAGACGGCGGGCACGACCTCGACCTCGAGGCCGAACTCCGGTGCGCGCAGGGTCCGTACGACGCCGAAGAACCCGGGATCGCCGTCGGCGAGCACGACCGCGGTGCCGCGGTGGGCCGCGATGCGGCGGGCGGCCAGGGCCACGCTGCCGAGGCGGACGCGCTCGGCGGTGCGGGGGACCTCGGGGAGCGCCAGATGGTGGGCCGCGCCCGCCACGAGAGAGGCGGCGCCGAGCGCGGAACGTGCCGCGGCGGTCAGCGGCGAGCCGTCCCAGCCGATCACCGTGACCCGGTCGGCCATCGTCGTCAGTCTCCAGGTCTTCGCAGGTCGTCAGCGTACGGGTGCCCACAGGCGGGTCCCGTGAGAGTACCTGGTGGAGCTGTCGGGCGCGCGGTGGGCGGTGTCGCCGTGGGGCCCGTCCGGTCTGTTCCCGTCAGTTCCAGTCGGAGAACGACGTGAAACCACTGGTGTCGGCGAGCTGTTCGCCCGCGCCCTCCAGGTCCTCCGGGAGCAGGCTCCACACTATGAAGTCGGTGCGGACGTCGGTCCAGGTGCCGTCCTCGGCGCGGACGTGGGCTATGCAGGCGTTGCGCAGGACGCCCTCGCTGATGCAGCCGATCTTCTGTGCGACCTGCTGGGAGGCGGTGTTGTCGGCGGCGGTGCGCAGTTCGATGCGCTCGAACTTCTGGTCGCCGAGCAGCCATTGGGCGGTGGCGAGGGCGGCCTCGGAGGCGTAGCCCTCGCCACGGGCCCAGGGGGCGATGATGTACGACAGTTCGGTGGACCGTACGTGCCAGTTGGTCTTGGTCAACTGGACGATGCCCACCAGTCGCTGGGTGAGGAACTCGGTGACCGCGAGGTCGAGACCGCGCCCCGCGGCGCGCTCGGCGGGGGCGTACCGGGTGATCCAGCGGCGGGCCTGGTCCTCGGTGTAGGGCTGGGGCACATCGGTCCAGGCCCCGACCTGCTCGTCGTTCATCATCTCGGCCAGGGCAGCCACGTCGTCCTCGTCGAGGGGCCGCAGCACCAACCGCTCCGTGCTGATGGAGATGTTGGGGAAGGTGCTAGTCATGCGCCGCTCCGTAACCTTCGGAAAACCTTGAGGGCCTGCTGAACTGCCCAGCATGCAGCATGAAAGCACCGAACAGCACAACGGGGTCGACTCGTTGTGAGGGAGTGGACCCCGTGCGTGGCGATATGGGATCAGAACGACGCGATGACCGAACCCTGGTACTTGTCCTCGATGAACTTCTTCACCTCGGGCGAGGTCAGGAGCTTCGCGAGCTTCTTCACGCGCGGGTCCTTCTCGTTGCCCTTCTTCACCGCGAGGAAGTTGCCGTACGGGCTGTTCTTCGCGGACTCCAGGACGAGGGCCTCCTTGGCGGGCTTGATCCCGGCGGAGATGGCGTAGTTGCCGTTGACGACGGCGGCGTCCACGTCGTCCAGGGAGCGCACCGTCTGGGCCGCCTCGACCTCCTTGAACTTGAGGTTCTTGGGGTTCTTGGAGATGTCCTGCGGGGTCGCTTCGTTGCCCGCGCCGTCCTTGAGCGTGATGAGCCCGTTGGCGGCGAGCAACTTCAGGGCGCGCGCCTCGTTCACGGCGTCGTTCGGGACGGCGATGGTCGCACCGCTCTTGAGCGCGTCGGCCTTCTTGATCTTGTGGGAGTACAGGCCGAGCGGCTCCAGGTGCACCGTGACGACGGGCACGATGTGGGTGCCGCGCTTCTTGTTGAAGTCGTCCAGGTAGGGCTGGTTCTGGAAGTAGTTGGCGTCGACCGAGCCGTCCTCGGTCGCCGTGTTCGGCACGATGTAGTCCTGGAACTCCTTGACCTGGAGGTCGAGGCCCGCCTTCTTCGCCAGGTGGTCCTTGACGAAGTTCAGGATCTCGGCGTGCGGGGTGGGGCTGGCGGCGACGACCAGCGGGCCGCTGTAGTCGGCGGCGGAGGAGTCCTTGTCCGAGCCGCAGGCGGTGAGCCCGAAGGTGAGGGCTCCGGCGGCGAGTACGGCGGTGGTGATCTTGGCGGTGTTACGCACGAAAAGTGCCTTTCCTATGGTGGTGCGACCCCTTGGATCAAGGGGTGGCGGCGTGAAGCGCCGTCGTTGAGGGGTGGTGGTCTGGTGACGGGTGGACGTGCGGGGAGTCCCAGAGGGGTGTTCAGGCGACCTTGCTGACGTCGGCGGCCGCGGGCTCCCTGGCCTTCAGCAGGCGGAGCTTCGGCGCGGGGCCGGAGCGGCCGCCCCGGTGGTGCAGGGAGCGGGCCGCGTAGTCGCCGGCGAACTGGATGAGGGAGATGACGACGGCGAGGATCGCCACGGTGATCCACATCATCTGGGTCTCGAAGCGCTGGTAGCCGTAGCGGATGGCGATGTCGCCGAGGCCCCCGGCGCCGACGGTGCCGGCCATGGCGGAGTAGCCGATGAGCGCGACGATCGTGGTGGTGGTGCTGGAGATCAGGGAGGGCAGGGACTCCGGTACGAGCACCTTGCGGACGATCGTCCAGGTGTTGCCGCCCATCGACTGCACGGCCTCGACGAGCCCGCCGTCCACTTCCCGGACAGCCGTCTCGACCAGGCGCGCGAAGAAGGGGATGGCGCCGATGGCGAGCGGCACGATGGCGGCCTCACGGCCGATGGTCGTTCCGGTGATCGAGCGCGTGAAGTTCATCAGCGCGACCATCAGGATGATGAACGGCATGGAGCGGGCGACGTTCACGATCTGCCCGATGACCTTGTTCGCGACGACGTTCTGGAGCAGTCCGCCCCCGTCCGTGAGGACGAGCAGGATGCCGAGCGGAAGCCCGCCGACGACGGCGATCAGCGTGGACCAGCCGACCATGTAGAGCGTGTCCCAACACGCCTGGGACAGCAGGGGCTGCATCGCAGACCAGGTCACTTGGCACCTTCCTTCACAAGTGCGGGCTCCTGGCCCTCGTTGCCGACGACGTCGATCTGGAGTCCCTGCTCGCGCAGGAAGCCGATCGGCACGACGTTGTCCTCGTAGCGGCCGGGCAGTTCGATGCGCATGCGGCCGATCTGGAGGCCGCCGACGGTGTCGATGGCGGCGCCGAGGATCGATATGTCGATGTTGTAGGTACGCGCGAGCTGGGAGATGACCGGCTGGGTGGCGGCCTCGCCCTGGAAGGTGACGTCCACGACGGTGCGGTCGGCGCCGGCGGCCTCGCCGCCCACCGGGAACAGCGCGGCGGCGAGTTCGGAGCCCGGGGTGGCCAGGAGTTCGCTGACCGTGCCGGACTCGACGACGCGGCCCTTCTCCATGAGCGCGGCGGAGTCGCAGATCGACTTCACGACGTCCATCTCGTGGGTGATGAGCAGGACGGTCAGGCCGAGCTGCCGGTTGAGGTCGCGCAGCAGCGCCAGGATCGAGCGGGTGGTCTCCGGGTCGAGGGCGCTGGTGGCCTCGTCGGACAGCAGCACCTTGGGGTCTCCGGCCAGGGCGCGGGCGATGCCGACGCGCTGCTTCTGGCCGCCGGAGAGCTGGGCCGGGTAGGCCTTGGCCTTGTCGGCGAGGCCCACCAGGTCGAGCAGCTCCAGCGCCTTGCGGGAACGTTCCTTCCCCGACTTGCCGAGGATCTCGAGCGGCAGCTCGACGTTGTCCTGGACGGTCCTCGAGGACAGCAGGTTGAAGTGCTGGAAGACCATGCCGATCCGGCTGCGGGCCTGGCGCAGCTCCTTGCCGGCGCGCGGTCCGCGCCCGGCGAGGGCGGTGAGGTCCTGCCCGGCGACGGTCACCGTGCCCGCGGTGGGACGCTCCAGCAGGTTGACGCAGCGGATCAGCGAGGACTTGCCGGCGCCGGACTGTCCGATGACGCCGTACACCTCGCCTTCGCGGACGTGCAGGTCGACGCCGTCGAGGGCGGTGACCTCGCGGCCGCGGGATCGGTAGACCTTGGTGAGGCCCGATGTGGTGATCACGTGGGTTTCCGTCACTGTCGAGTGCGCGGGCGTGGATGTGCCCGGGCACGGGTGCGTTCGTTCAGGGACGCGGCACGGTTCTCGCGGTGGCGATGGAACCGGGGGAGAACATGTGCGCGGGGCGCGGCTCAGGTCACGTACGGCTCACGGCGTACGAACGTGCCACGGCGGCTCGCTTCGGGGCGCGAGCTCGGGGGTGGTGCGGGGGCCCTCTAGAAGGCGCACATTCGGCACATGCGACACATACAACGAGCACCGGGCGGCATGGTCGCCTCGGTCGCAGGGGTGCGGCAGCTCGTCGTGGTCATGCGATCAGTAAACCAGACGTACGGTCCTGACAGGCCGCGGCTGTCCGCATGCCGGACAGCCGCGGACAGGGGCCGGTGCGGGGTCAGCCGCGGGCGGATATCCGGATTCCCCCGTCGGTGACCAGTGCGGACAGGGCCGACAGGTTCTCGACCACCAGGTCGGCGACCAGTTCGTGGGCCTGGTGTGTTGTGGTCAATGCCACGGTGGTCATCCCGGCGGCGCGGCCCGCCTGGAGGCCCGCGGGGGCGTCCTCGAAGACGACGCAGCGGGCCGGGTCCACGCCCAGGCGGCGGGCGGCGAGCAGGTAGGGCTCGGGGTCGGGCTTGCCGCGTGTGATGTCGTCGGCGGCGACCAGCGTCTTGGGCCGGATACCGACGGCGTCCAGCCTGGCCTCCGCGAGCCGACGGGTGGCGGAGGTGACGACGGCCCACGAGTCGGCGGGCAGCGAGCCGAGGAAGTCCTCGGTGCCGGGCAGCAGGTGGACACCGCCGTTCGGTACGTCCTCGACCTCCAGCTGCTCGACCCGCGCGACGGCCTCCGGCACGAGACCGGCGGGCAGCAGGTCGGCGACGATCTCCACCGCGGGCCGCCCGTGCAGCTCGACCCGCCCGAACGCCTCGGCCGTGATCCCGTACTCCCGGGCCCACCGCGTCCAGCAGCGTTCCACGGAGTCGAGGGAGGAGACCAGAGTGCCGTCGTTGTCGAACAGGAGGGCTTGCGCGTCGATCATCATGGTCCGGACCCTATGGGCCCCGCACGCCCCGGCCGACGGGTGGGCCCGCGCGCATCGGGCCGTTTGGTCCGTAATAGGGTCACCGCATGCTCAATGCCCTGACGCTGGTGACCGGCGTCGCCGCGCTGCTGCTCGCCGCCTGGTGCGGGTGGGCCGCCTACCGGGACCAGCCGACCAAGGACTGGCACTTCATCGGGATGGCCGTGGTCTCCCTGCTGGCCGTGGCGCAGCTGGTGATCGGGATCGTGCAGCTGGCGCGGGGCGAGAAGCCGGAGCAGGGTACGACGATCTTCGTGGCCTATCTGCTGGGCGCGTTCGCGTGCGTGCCGGCGGCGGGGTTCATGTCGCTGGCCGAGCGGACCCGCTGGGGCTCGGTGACGGTCGCGGCCGGCGGTGTGGTGCTGGCCGTGCTCGAGGTGCGGCTCTATGACATCTGGGGAAGGTGACAATGGCCACCGTGGAGGACAAGCCGGCGCGGACGCGGCTCATCAGCGGGCCGGGGATGCTGCTCGTCTGGTTCTACGGCGTGATGGTCGTCGGGGCCGTGTCCCGTTCCGCCTACCAGATCGCGACGGACTTCGGCCGGGCGCCGCTCGCCTACTCGCTGTCGGCGGTGGCGGGCGTGGTCTACGGCTTCATCACGTACACGCTGGTGCGCGGCGGGGAGACCGCCCGCAGGGCGGCACTGGTGTGCTGTGCCGCCGAGCTGGCAGGTGTACTGGTCGTGGGTACCTGGACCCTGGTCGAGCCGTCGGCCTTCCCGGACGCGACCGTCTGGTCCGACTACGGCATGGGCTACGTGTTCATTCCGGTGCTGCTGCCGCTCTCCGCCATCTACTGGCTGCGGAAGTCGCGCACGGTCACGCAGTAGCCGCGTACGTCCCGGCCGACTTCTCCAGGACGATCATCTCCACGCCGTCGGCGCCCCTGGACGTGCCCACCGTCTGGTAGCCGACCCGACGGTACAGACGGAGGTTGCCCTCGCTGCGGTGTCCGGTGTGCAGGCGGAACCTCTTGACACCGCGCTCCTGCGCCAGGGCCTCCTCCGCCGCGCGCAGCAGACGGGCACCGATGCCGTGACCCTGGAGGCGCGGGTGGACACAGAGCCTGCCGATGCAGGCCGCGCCGTCCTCGGTGATCCGGCCGCGCACCGAGCCGACCACCTCCTCGCCGAGCCGAGCGACGAAGACGCAGTCGGAGGCGACCTCCTGGCGGACCGATTCGAGGGTCTGGACGAGCGGGTCGATGCGGTAGTTGCCGTACAGCGCGGCTTCGCTCTGGAAAGACAGGTACTGGAGCTTGAAGATCTGCTCTGCATCCTGCTCGGTCGCCACCGAGATGGTCACGCTCATGCCCATGCGCGCACGCCTCCCGCTCACCTGATCACCAGTCGTTCCTCACTCCTATCCCCGCACTTCGCGGGCCGCAACCTCCGGCGTCAGCAATCGTCGAAGACATCCCAGGCATCTGGAACGTTCCGGACCGAGGCTGCCCTGTGAGATACCCAACTCCCCCGCGATCTCCCGGTAGGTGAGGTCCCGCGACGACAGCAGGGCCGCCATCAGCCGCGGACAGCGGCCCGGCAGCCGGCGCACCGCGTCGCGCAGGGCGCGGCGCCGGGCGGCGGCGAGGGCCAGCTGCTCCGGGTCGCGGTCGTCGGCGGGATCACCGTCGTACGGCCGCTCGTGACGGGTCGTACGACGGCTGCGGCGCGCCTCGGCGCGGACGGCCTTGCGCAGCCAGTCCTGCGGATCGAGCGGCGGCCCGTCGGACTCCAGCCGCTCCAGCAGGCGGAGCCAGACCGCCTGCTCCAGGTCTCCCGCTTCGGTCCCGGCGGCATATGCCTCGGCGGAGGCCTCGGCGGTCAGGAGCGGGCGCAGGGAGGCAACCAGGTCGTGCGTCATATGCAGTGCGACGCGGCCGCCCCGGGGCAGGTTGCCGGGACGGCCGCGAGTCCCCTCGAACGGGGTGCCGGGCGGGTCAGCCGTTGACGAAGTCCGCGCGAGCGAGCACACCGGTGTCCGCGTTGTCGGTGAACACACCGTCTATGCCGGTCGCGAAGTACGTCTTGAACGCGCCGAAGGAGTCGCCGTAGGCGTCCGCGTCGGTGCCCTTGCGGAACTCGGCCGGCAGGAAGGGGTTCTCGTTTCGCATGGTGTACGGGTGCAGGATCAGACCCACCGCGTGGGCGTCCTTGACGAGCGTGGTCGGCGTGGTGAGCTTGCCGCTCGCGTCCTTGGGGATGACCAGGTCCAGGGTCGGGCCGATGCCCTGCGCGTAACCGGCGATCTCCCTGAGTCCCTTCGGCGTGATGAGGTCGGCGACCGTGCGCGGGTCGCCCGTCGCGACGAAGTCCCAGGGGCGGCTGTCCGCCGTGGAGAGGAGGACGACGAGAGGGTTGTCCACCAGCGTGTTCAGGCGCTGGATACTGCTCGGCTCGAAGGACTGGAGGATGACCGGCGAGGTCCGCTTGTCCTTGCCGTGCTTGCGCAGCAGCTTGGCCACCCGCTCCTCGAGGCCGAGGCCGAGCCGCCGGAAGTAGGTGGGGTGCTTGGTCTCGGGGTAGATCCACACCTGCTTGCCGCGCTTGCGGGTCTGCTCGTCCTGCCACTTCAGGACCTCTTCGAAGGTGGGGATCTCCCAGCGTCCGTTGTAGAGGGTGTTGTGCGGGCGGTTGGCCGGGATGCGCTCGACCGCGCGCAGCGTCTTCAGCTCGGCGAGCGTGAAGTCCTCGGTGAACCAGCCGGTGGTGGAGACCCCGTCGAGGACCTTGGTGGTCTTGCGGTCGGCGAACTCCGGGTGGGAGGCGACGTCCGTGGTGCCGCCGATCTCCGGCTCGTGGCGGCAGACGAGGTGACCGTCCTTGGTGGGCACCAGGTCGCCCGCCTCGACGACGTCCGCGCCGAGGTCCAGGGCCAGCTGGTACGAGCCGAAGGTGTGCTCGGGCCGGTAGCCGCTGGCGCCCCGGTGTCCGATGATCGTCGGCACGGGCAGGCTCTTGAGGCCCCTGCCCCCGCTCGCCTTCGCCTCCGTGGCTCTGGCCGCGCCGGGCAGCCCGAGGACCGCTCCGCCCGCGCCGAGCACCGCGGCGCCGAGCAGTGCCCGCCGTCCGGTGCCGTGCGGCCGCGCGTTCGCGTCCCGCTCGTTCGAGACCTGACCGTTCGAGTCCCGGGTTTCCATGAGGGCCCTCCTGCCGTGCGCCGTAGGTGCGGGCCGATGGTAGGTGCGTGGACATGGCCCGCGGGAGACACTGGTCCGAACAGGTGGGTGACGCCAGATGGCGTATCGAGGGCAAGATGTGACGATCCGTCGGCTTCGGCCGGCGGGCCCCGGGTACCCGCCGAAACAAGGCCCTGGAGCGAGGTCCGTCACATCGTCGCGGTGGCGTTACGGGCAGCCGTCGGTGCGGTGCCGCAGGTAAACCCGCGTCAACAGTGCGTAAGACATCGGTGAACCGGACGCTCCCGATGTGCGCTTCGCAGCGAGCCGCGAGTATCGTCCTCACCTGCACATACACATACCGACCCCTTGACATCGGAGGACCCGTTGTCCCGCTTCGCGCTCATCAAGGCAGTGCTCGGACCGATCATGCGCCTGATGTTCCGCCCACAGGTGGAGGGCGTGGAGCACATCCCGGGCGACGGCCCGGTCATCCTGGCCGGCAACCACCTCACGTTCATCGACTCGATCGTGCTGCCGCTGGTGACCAAGCGGCAGGTGTTCTTCATCGGCAAGGACGAGTACGTCACCGGCAAGGGCCTCAAGGGCCGGCTGATGGCCTGGTTCTTCACCGGCGTCGGCATGATCCCGGTGGACCGGGACGGCGCGAGTGGGGGCGTGGCCGCGCTGATGACCGGGCGGCGGATCCTGGAGGAGGGGAAGATCTTCGGGATCTACCCGGAGGGCACGCGCTCACCCGACGGACGCCTTTACCGGGGGCGGACGGGTATCGCCCGGCTCACGCTCATGACGGGGGCGCCGGTGGTGCCGTTCGCGATGATCGGCACGGACAAGCTTCAGCCGGGGGGCCGGGGTATTCCGCGGCCGGGCCGGGTCACCGTTCGCTTCGGTGAGGCGATGGAGTTCTCCCGGTACGAGGGGATGGACCGGGACCGGTACGTGCTGCGCGCCGTGACCGACTCCGTGATGACCGAGGTCATGCTGCTGTCGGGGCAGGAGTACGTGGACATGTATGCCACCAAGGCGAAGGCCGCCTGACGCCTCCGGCGGTTCGGCAGTCGTCAGGTGCGGACGCGTGGGGGCTGATCGCGCAGTTCCCCGCGCCCCTTGTGGGGCGCTCCTGTCACCCCGCGTTTTCCAGTCGCTGCCCCTTCAGCAGGAACCACGCGCCCACCGCTGTCGCCAGCAGGACCACCGCGCCCGTGCCCGAGGCGAGGTGCAGGCCGTGGACGAAGGAGTCGCGGGCCGCGTCGAGCAGGGCCTCCCCCGGGTGCGGGGGCATGGTCGTCGCCGCCTCCACCGCCGCGCCCAGTGACTCGTGCGCCCCCTCGGGGGTGCCGGCCGGGCCGGTGAAGTCGCGGTACGCGGCTGTCATGATCGAGCCGAGCAGGGCGATACCGAGGGCGGCGCCGAGTTCGTAGGCCGTTTCGGAGACCGCGGAGGCGGCGCCCGCCTGTTCCTTGGGGACTCCGGCGAGGATGACGTCGGCGGTGACGGTGAAGGAGAAGCCCGCGCCGACGCCGACGACCAGGAGCGCGGCGCCGAGGACCGGGTAGCCGGTCGACTGGCTCAGCGTCGTCAGCGCGGCCAGGGCGAGGCCCATGGCCGCGAGGCCGCCGGAGACCACGGACCGGACCGAGAAGCGCCGGGCCGCGCGGCCCGCGACCAGGCCGGCCGCCACCGCGCCGACGGCGGCGGGCAGTTCCGCGAGGCCCGCCTCGAACGGGTGTCTGCCCTGTACGAGTTGCAGGTACTGGGAGAGGAAGAACACCAGCCCGGACAGGCCGAGGATGGTGAGCAGGTCGGCCAGGACCGCGCCGCTGAGGTCCCGGTTGCGGAAGAGGCGCATGTCCAGCAGCGGGGCCGGGAGCGTGAGCTGGCGGCGTACGAACCCGTACAGGGCCGCCGCGCCCAGCAGGCCCGCGCCGAGCGTCGCACCTGTGAAGCCGTGGGTGGCGGCCTCCTTCACCGCGTACACCAGGGCGATCATGCCGACCAGGGACAGGACGACGCTGATCAGGTCCCAGGGGCCGGGGTCGGGGTTGCGGGACTCGGGGAGCGTCCGGATGCCGACCAGGACCAGGACCGCCATCACGGGCAGGTTGATCAGGAAGACCGAGCCCCACCAGAAGTGCTCGAGCAGGAAACCGCCCACGATGGGGCCGACCGCCGTGCCGGCGGAGGCGGTGGCGCCCCAGATGCCGACGGCGAGGCTCCGCTCGCGCGGGTCGTGGAAGAGGTTGCGGATCAGGGCCAGTGTGGCGGGCATCAGGGTGGCACCGGCGACGCCGAGCAGCGCCCGCGCCAGGATCAGCAGCTCCGGCGTCGTGGCGTAGGCGTTGAGGACGGATATCGCGCCGAACACGGTCGCGCCGCCGAGCAGGATCCGCTTGCGGCCGATGCGGTCGCCGAGGCTGCCCATGGAGACCAGCAGCCCGGCGATGACGAAGGAGTAGACGTCGCCGATCCACAGCAGCTGCGTGCCGGTCGGCTCGAGGTCCTCGCTGATGTACGGGGTGGCGAGGCCGAGGACGGTCGCGTCCACGGCCACGAGCAGCACGGCGAGCACGAGGACCGAGAGCGCGAGCCAGCGGCCCGGGCGCTTCTCCGCCTCCCGCGTCATGGACGCCGGCCGCAGGGTGCCCGTCATGATTCCTCTCTCCGTAGCGCACCGCCGAGCAACAGCTCGACGATCATGTGGTGGAAGTCCTTGGGGGCGCCCTTGCCGCTCTGTACGACCCAGACGCCGGAGGCCAGCAGCCCGAAGAGCGCCTCGGTCAGCCAGGCGGGGGTGAGGTCGATGCGGAACTCACCGCTGAGCTGGCCGCGCCGGAACAGGGCGGAGACGCGGTCGTCGAGCCGGGACCAGCCCTCGTTCTGCTCCTCGCCCTCGAAGAGGTGGTTCTCGGTGTAGAGGAAGGCGAGCAGTCCGGCGGCCGGTTCGATCTCCTTCACGAACCTGCGCAGGGCGTCCTGGGCCGGCCCCTCGTCGAGCCGTGCGCTGTCCAGCGCGGCGTCGCACTCCTCGATGCCGAGTGCCTCCAGTGCCCGTACGAGCGCGTCGCGCCCGGCGAAGTGGCGGTGCAGGGTGGCACGGCTGATCCCGGCGGCCTTGGCGACCTCGTCCATGGTCGCGGTGGATCTGCGGGTCAGCAGCGCGGCTGCGTTGCGCAGCACGTGGGCACGATCGACAGCCATGAGACAAACATACCCCATATGAGACGTTGATGTCTCACAAGAGGCATGAACGCCTCACGGCGGCTTCTCATCACCGCCGGTCAGGCAGGCGATTCGATCAGTGCCAGGGCAGCTCTCCGCGCCGCTCCCAGTACGCCCGCGGCTCCTCGACGAGAGTCGCGAGACGGGTGAGCTGGTCCTCGTCGAGGTCCACGGCGGCGGCGTGCAGGTTGGAGGCGAGCTGGTTCAGGGTGGCCGCGCCGGAGAGGACCACCCCGGCCCACGGCCGGCGGAGGATCAGCGCCAGGGCGACCGCGTCGCAGCCCAGACCGGTCTCCGCGGCCACGGCCTTCAGCTCCTCGGGCGCATGCGGTTCGGCGAGCCGGCCGTTGGCCATACCCTCCTTGACGATCACGGTGAGCCCGGCCTCGTGCGCCTCGGCGAGGGCGGGGTCGGCGGAGGTCTCCAGCGCGTTGTACGTCGACTGGACGGTACGGAAGAGGGGCTCGCCGTCGACGGTCACGGCGAGGGCGGCGCGGATGGCGTCGGCCTGGGCCGGGCCACTGGTGGAGAAGCCGACGGTGAGTCCCTGCGCGGCGGCCTCGGCGAGCCTGGCGTGCAGTTCCTTGTCGGTGAGGGCTGGGCTGTCCGGGGTCACCGAGTGGATCTGGTAGAGGTCGAGCCGGTCGCCGAGCAGCTCGTCGGTCTCGGCGCGCTGCCGCTCATAGGTGGCGAGGCCGTGATCCTTGACCTCGTGTCGTTCGGCGTCGGTGGACCAGCCCGCGGTGTAGGTGTAGCCCCATTTGCTGCCGACGACGACGTCGGCGACGTCCGGCCGGGCACTCAGCCAGCCGGCGAGGAACTCCTCGGAACGGCCGTAGGAGCGGGCCACGTCGAAGTAGCGGACGCCCTGGGCGTAGGCGGCGTCCAGGAGCTCGTGGGTGCGCTCGCGCAGGGCCTCGACGGTCCGGTCCGCGGGGAGGTCCTGCTCACGGCCGAGGTTGATGTAGCCGGGCCGGCCGACGGCGGCGAGGCCCAGGCCGATGTGGCAGGTGGGAGTCGTTGCTGAGGCCAGTCGCGCGAAGGGCATCGCGGGCTCCGTTCGGTCGGCTCCATCCGGCTCCGGACCAACCTAACCCGCGATGCCCCGGGTATGCGTGACGACCTGCTACTTCTTGGCGTCCGCCCACGCGTGCTGCGCCGCCACGTCCGCCTTGACCTCGGCCAGCTGGACGGCGACCGCGCTGGGTGCCGTACCACCACGGCCGTTGCGGGAGGCGAGGGCGCCGGGGACGTTGAGAACCGTGCGGACCTCGGGGGTGAGGTGGGCGCTGATCTTGGCGAACTGCTCGTCCGTCAGCTCGTCCAGCTCCTTGCCCTCGGCCTCGGCGACCTTCACGCACTCGCCGGCCACCTCGTGCGCAACACGGAACGGTACCCCCTGCTTGACCAGCCATTCCGCGATGTCGGTGGCGAGCGAGAAGCCGGCTGGGGCCAGCTCCTCCATGCGCTCGCGGTTGACGGTGAGGGTGGCGATCATGCCGGTGAACGCGGGGAGCAGCACCTCCAGCTGGTCGCAGGAGTCGAAGACCGGCTCCTTGTCCTCCTGGAGGTCGCGGTTGTAGGCGAGGGGCAGGGCCTTGAGGGTGGCCAGGAGTCCGGTGAGGTTGCCGATCAGACGGCCGCTCTTGCCGCGCGCCAGCTCCGCGATGTCGGGGTTCTTCTTCTGCGGCATGATCGACGAGCCCGTGGAGAACGCGTCGTGCAGGGTCACGAAGGAGAACTCCTTCGTGTTCCAGATGATGATCTCCTCGGAGATTCGGGACAGGTTGACCCCGATCATCGCCGTGATGAAGGCAAACTCGGCGACGAAGTCCCGGGAGGCCGTGCCGTCGATGGAGTTGCCGGCGCTGCCGTGCTCGAAGCCGAGGTCCTTGGCGACCGCCTCCGGGTCCAGGCCGAGGCTGCTGCCCGCCAGGGCGCCGGAGCCGTACGGTGACACCGCCGTGCGCTCGTCCCACTGGCGCAGCCGCTCGGCGTCCCGGGACAGGGACTGCACATGGGCCAGGACGTGGTGGGCGAAGAGCACGGGCTGGGCGTGCTGGAGGTGGGTGCGGCCGGGCATCGCCACGTCCGGGTGGGCCTCGGCGAGGCCGATCAGGGCGTCCTGGAGGTCGGCGATCAGGCCGCCGATCACGCGGGCGTGGTCACGCAGGTACATCCGGAAGAGGGTCGCCACCTGGTCGTTCCGGGAACGGCCCGCGCGCAGCTTGCCGCCGAGGTCGGGGCCGAGGCGCTCCAGCAGGCCGCGTTCCAGGGCGGTGTGGACGTCCTCGTCGGCGATGGTGCCCACGAAGTCGCCCGACACCACGTCCGCCTCGAGCCGGTCGAGCCCGGCGAGCATCCGGGTCAGCTCGTCCTCGGTGAGCAGCCCCGCCTTGTGCAGCACGCGCGCGTGGGCGCGGGAACCGGCGATGTCGTAGGACGCGAGCCGCCAGTCGAAGTGGACGGACGCGGACAGCTTCGCCAGGGCCTCGGCGGGACCGTCGGCGAAACGGCCGCCCCAGAGCCGTACGTCACCGCTGTTGCTGCTCACTTGGGTTGCTCCTCGGAGGTGTGGATGTGCCACCGCCTCCCCACGACGTGAATGGGGAGGCGGTTGTCAGGCTAGTGCGTGCGAGGTGGCCGATGGCGTTGCGCGAAGCCGCGCTCGACCGGCGTTACGCGAGGCCCACGTCAGGCTCCGCCTGCCAGATCACGCCGCGCGGCGATCTTCGACGACAGGCTGTAGATGTCGATGAAGCCCTTGGCCGCGGCCTGGTCGAAGGTGTCGCCGGTGTCGTAGGTGGCGAGGTTGAAGTCGTACAGGGACGACTCGGAGCGCCGGCCGGTGACGACCGCGCGACCGCCGTGCAGGGTCAGCCGGACGTCGCCGGAGACGTGCTGGTTGGCCTCGTCGATGAAGCCGTCGAGGGCGCGCTTGAGCGGGGAGAACCACTGGCCGTCGTAGACCAGTTCGCCCCAGCGCTGCTCGACCTGCCGCTTGTAGCGGGCGAGTTCGCGCTCGACGGTGACGTTCTCCAGCTCCTGGTGGGCGGTGATCAGGGCGATCGCGCCGGGAGCCTCGTACACCTCGCGGGACTTGATGCCGACGAGGCGGTCCTCGACCATGTCGATCCGGCCGATGCCCTGGGCGCCGGCGCGCTCGTTGAGCTGCTGGATGGCCTGGAGGACGGTGACGGGCTTGCCGTCGATGGCGACCGGGACGCCCTCCTTGAAGGTGATGATCACCTCGTCGGCCTCGCGCGGGGTGGCCGGGTTGGAGGTGTACTCGTAGATGTCCTCGATCGGGGCGTTCCAGATGTCCTCCAGGAAGCCCGTCTCGACCGCGCGTCCGAAGACGTTCTGGTCGATGGAGTAGGGGGACTTCTTGGTGGTGGCGATCGGGAGCTGCTTGTCCTCGCAGAAGGCGATCGCCTTGTCCCGGGTCATCGCGTAGTCGCGGACCGGGGCGATGCACTTGAGGTCGGGGGCGAGGGCGACGATGCCGGCTTCGAAGCGGACCTGGTCGTTGCCCTTGCCGGTGCAGCCGTGGGCGACCGTGGTGGCGCCGTGCTTCTTGGCGGCGGCGACGAGGTGCTTGACGATCGTCGGCCGGGAGAGGGCGGAGACCAGCGGATAGCGGTCCATGTAGAGGGCGTTGGCCTTGATCGCCGGGAGGCAGTACTCGTCGGCGAACTCGTCCTTGGCGTCGGCGACCTCGGCCTCGACCGCACCGCAGGCGAGCGCGCGCTTGCGGATGACGTCCAGGTCCTCGCCGCCCTGGCCGACGTCGACCGCAACGGCGATGACCTCGGCGCCCGTCTCCTCGGCGATCCAGCCGATGGCGACGGAGGTGTCCAGACCGCCTGAGTAGGCGAGTACGACGCGCTCGGTCACGGGTTTCTCCTCACAGTGCATTCGCTGACATGCATGAGTATGCAGCACTCTGCATGATTCGTCAATCTCGGAGACTTCTGCGAGCGCGTTGAACAGACGAAACCGCTTTCTCGTACTGATCACCGAACGCTGGCGCCGCGTTTGTAAACCCCGCGTTGGTTAAACCCACCTCTGACCCAAGTGAGGCATCCGCATGTCCAGGGCTCTTCCGAAGTACAACAAGCGTCGCGTGGCGGTCATCGGCGGCGCTGCCGCCGTCGTGCTGTCCGGCGCGGTGATCGCGGGCTCCGCCCTCGCCGGGACCCCCGACAAGAGCAACGACGTCACGAACGCGCGCACCCTCGCCAGCCCCGGCACCATCACCTGCCCGGACGTCGCCTCGAAGCTGCCCGCGATCCCGGCGTCCGCGAAGGCCGAGGTGGACCGCAACATCACCCTGCTCCAGACGCAGATCGACGAGGCCGACAAGCGGCTGGTGGACACGGTGGGCCAGGGCGGACCCAACTTCGTGAACAACGCCATCCTCGGCCCCCTGAAGGACAAGCGCGTCTCCACCATCAACCGCATCGCCACCGCGATCGGGCGCACCGCGGCCAAGCCGGCCGGCCTCGACGCTCTCGCGCCGTGCACGCTGAACGCGGGCGGCACCAACGCGGCCGGCGGCAACGCGAACGGCTCCGCGTCGAGCGCCG
This sequence comes from Streptomyces sp. NPDC054834, assembly GCF_053611185.1. NCBI lineage: Bacteria > Bacillati > Actinomycetota > Actinomycetes > Kitasatosporales > Streptomycetaceae > Streptomyces > Streptomyces sp. NPDC054834. Next base: position 222,731 of record NZ_JBSGZV010000002.1, read on the forward strand.
CGAGCAGCGCGGCCACGGCCACGGCCTCCGCGGCGGCCACCCAGCAGGCGGGCGGCGAGACCGGCAGCACCGGCTCCAGTGCCGCGGGCACCATCACCTGCCCCGACGTGAAGTCGCAGCTCCCGGCGGTCCCGGCCTCCGCGCAGGCCGAGGTGGACCGCAACATCACCCTGCTCCAGACGCAGATCGACGAGGCCAACAAGCGGCTCGCGAACTCCGTCGGCCAGGGCGGCCCGAACTTCGTGCAGAACGCGATCCTCGGCCCGCTGGCCGACAAGCGGAAGTCCACGATCGACCGCATCGCCATCGCCATCGGCCGTACGTCGACCAAGCCGACCGGCCTCGACTCCCTGGCCGCCTGCACGCTCACCAAGTGACGTGACAGGCAGCCGTGGCCGCCCCGAGTGAGCGCCGGCCGGGGCGGCCGCGGCCGAGCCGCGCATTCCTTAGACAGTCGAAAGGAATTCGCCGATAATCACCAGTCATGGGAAAGACCTATGAGCGCATAGACGGCAGGCTCCGTACGTTCATCGAGGAACAGCCCCTCTTCTTCACCGCGACCGCTCCCCTCTCCGGCGACGGCACGGTCAACCTCTCCCCCAAGGGCCTCAAGGGCTCCTTCGCGGTGCTCGACGAGCACACTGTGGCATATCTCGACTTCGCCGGGTCCAACGCGGAGACCATCGCCCATCTGCGGGAGAACGGGCGGATCACCCTGATGTGGTGCGCCTTCCAGGGCCCGCCGAACATCGTGCGGGTGCACGGCCGGGGCGAGCCGGTCTTCCGCGACGACCCCCGCTTCCGGGAACTGCTCACCCACTTCCCGGACATCGACCCGACCCCGCACGGCCTGCGCGCGATCATCGTCGTGCACGCCGAGCTCGTCCGGGACACCTGCGGGTACGCGGTGCCCTTCATGGCCTACGAGACGGATCGCGACCTGCACGGAAAGCGCTTCGCGCGCGAGGACGACACCTCGCTGAGCGAGTACTTCCGGAAGAAGGACCACGTGGCCAGCAGCCTGGACGGCCTGCCCGGGCTGCCGTTGCCGCTGCCGCCCTCGTAGGGCCCGTCCGGCGGATCATGCCGCAGACGCGGGGCTTGGCACGCCCACACCGATGAGGCACCGCCCGTGTCCTACGCCCTGATCCACCGGACAGGCCCTACCGTCTGAGCCATGCGCCCCGGTGCCGTCGCCCTCGCGTCCGTGTCCCTCCTTCTGCTCGGTGCCGCGCCCCGCGGTGACCCGGACCCGCTGCCCGCCCGGATGGCGGACACCGGCGGCGGCACCCAGCTGATCACGGCTCAGGCGCCGGGCGCCGACTCCACGACGGGCAGGCTGCTCTGGTGGGATCTGCGGGACGGGCGCTGGGAGCAGGTGGGTTCCGCACCGGCGCGTTTCGGCGCCCGCGGACTCGTCGAGGGAGCCACCCGGACCCAGGGCACGAACACGACGCCCACCGGGCTCTACGACCTGCCGTTCGCCTTCGGCACCAAGGCGGCGCCGGACGGGACGAGGATGCCCTACCGCCCGGTCCACGCGGACTCCTGGTGGTGCCAGGACAACGACTCCAGCGCCTACAACCGCTGGACCGAGCCCCTGCCCGCCGACTGCCGGGCCACCGAGTCCGAGCACCTCGTCGACTACGGAACGCAGTACGCGCACGCCCTCGTCATCGGCTTCAACTACGAGCACCCCGAGCGGGGCCGCGGCGCCGGCATCTTCCTGCACGTCGACGGCGCCGGGGCGACGGCCGGTTGTGTGTCGGTGCCTCAGGACGCCATGCGGCGGATTCTCCAGTGGGTGGATCCCGCGCGCGGGCCGCACATCGCCACGGGCACGGGGAGCGGGGAGCTGGCTCTCACCCGGTACTGACGTCACCCAGCGGCAACCGCACCGTGAACGTCGTGCTCCCCGGTCGGCTCTCCAGCCCCACGGTGCCTCCGTGCGCCTCCACCACCGCCGCGACGATCGCCAGGCCCAGCCCCGCTCCGCCGCCGGAGGCGTCCGTGCGGCGGCGGTGTTCGGCTCGGGTGAAGCGTTCGAAGACGCCGGGCTGCACCTCTTCAGGGACGCCGGGGCCGTCGTCGTGGACCTCCAGGCGGGCCACCGCGCCGTCGGTCTCCAGGGACACCGACACCTTGGTGCCGGCGGGGGTGTGCAGCCGGGCGTTGGCCAGCAGGTTGGCCAGCACCTGGTGGAGGCGGTGGGCGTCGCCGGTCACGGTCACCGGGTCCTCGGGGAGCTCCATGGTCCAGCGGTGGCCCGGACCGGCCGCGCGGGCGTCGGTGACGGCGTCGAGGACGAGGTGGGTGAGGTCGACGGGGCGGCGTTCCAGCGGGCGGCCGGCGTCCAGGCGGGCGAGCAGGAGCAGGTCGTCGACCATCTCGCCCATGCGGGAGGACTCGGCGGCGATGCGCACCAGGGCCCGGTTGACCTCAGCCGGCACCGGCACGGGGTGCAGCAGGGCCAGTTCCGCGTGGCCGCGCACCGAGGCGACCGGGGTGCGCAGCTCGTGGCTGGCGTCGGCCGCGAAACTCCGCAGCCGCTCCTCGCTGGCGTGCCGTTTGGTCAGGGCGTCCTCGACGTGGCCCAGCATGCGGTTGAAGGCCGCCGCCACCCGGCCCACCTCGCTGCGCGGGTCGGACTCGGGAGCGCGCGGCGGCAGCGTGACCTCCCCGCTGGCGAGCGGGAGTTCGCTGACCCGGGCGGCGGTCGCCGCGACCCGGCTCAGCGGCCTGAGCGACCAGCGCACCCAGAGCGCGCCGATCACGCCGGTGGCGGCCAGGGCGAGCCCGAAGACGATCCCGGCGACCAGTTCCAGCCGGTGGACGGTGGCCTGCACGGGCTCCAAGGGCAGCCCGGAGATCAGGACGTCGCCGTCGAAGCCCGGGGCGGCGACGACCCGGTAGTCGTCCAGCACGGAGAGCTCGACGGTGTGCCCCCTGCCGTCGGTGCCGACCGCCGCGAGCCGCTTGCCGTCCCTTTCGGTCAGTTTGCCGAGCACGTTCTCGATGCCGCCGGGGCGCACGACCGCCGCGTTGGTGACCTTCCCGTTCACCAGGCGTGCGCCGAACGTGCCGGTCGCCTGCCGGCGGTCGTCGCCGTGCTCGTCGCCGTCGTGGTCGTCCGGCAGCCTGCCGCCGTGCTCGAGGCTCGCCGGGAACCGGGTGCCGACCTGGTCGAGCTGCTCGTCGAGGCGCTGGGTGAGGAAGCCGTTCAGCTCGACCACCGCGGCCAGCCCGACGGCGGCGCAGCTGACCGCCAGCAGCACCACAAGTCCGACGGTGAGCCGGGCCCGCAGGGTGCGGGGACGCGGCACGCGGAGCGGTCGGAGCGGTCGGCGGAGAAACCTCACGTGATCACCGGCTTGAGCACATAGCCCGCCCCGCGCACCGTGTGGATCATGGGCTCGCGGCCCGCGTCCACCTTCTTGCGCAGGTAGGAGATGTACAGCTCGACGACGTGGGCCCGCCCGCCGAAGTCGTACGACCACACCCGGTCGAGGATCTGCGCCTTGCTGAGCACGCGGCGCGGGTTGCGCATCAGGAAGCGCAGCAGCTCGAACTCGGTCGGGGACAGCTCGATCAGCTCCCCACCCCGGGTCACCTCGTGGGACTCCTCGTCCATGACCAGATCACCCACGATCAGCCGCGGTCCCTCGTCCAGTTGCCGGGCCATTCCGGCGCGGCGCAGCAGGCCGCGCACCCGGGCGACGACCTCCTCCAGGCTGAACGGCTTGGTGACGTAGTCGTCGCCGCCCGCCGTGATGCCCGCGATGCGGTCCTCCACCGCGTCCCGGGCGGTGAGGAAGAGCACACAGACGTCGGGCTTCACCCGGTGCAGGCTGCGCAGCACGGCGAAGCCGTCGGTGTCCGGGAGCATCACGTCGAGGACGACGGCGTCGGGCAGCAGCTCGCGCGCGGTGGTGAGCGCCGATGTGCCGTCCCCGGCCGCGCGCACCTCCCAGCCCTCGTAGCGCAGGGCGCCGGTGAGCACCTCGGCGAGGTCGGGGTCGTCGTCGACGACGAGGACGCGCAGCGGGGTGCCGTCGGGTCGGGTGAGGGCCGGGCGGCCGGAGCGGGTCGTGTTCATCGCCCTTCCAGGATCACCCCTGCCCAGGGTGCCCGAGGTCCGCCGAAGCTCTGAGTTTCCTCTGAGTGGGCTGGGAGCGGGCCCATTCAGAGCTGTCTCAGAGGTCCGCCGCGCACAGTTGCGTACCGAACGGCAGAAAGGACCCCACTCATGACCACCGTGTACGAGCAGCGGACGGCACCGCCCGTGCTGCCCGCTCCCCGCAGTTCCCCCGCGGGCCCGCTGCTCGCCCTGCTCTGGGCGGGGGCGGCGGCCGTGCTGGTCCTGTGGTGGACGGACACCGGCTCGGTGGTCGGCACCGAGGGCTGGCTGACCGGGGCCGGGCGGATCGCCGGGCTGCTGTGCGGGTACTCCTGCGCGGTGCTGGTCGGGCTGATGGCCCGGGTGCCGCTGCTGGAGCGGCGGATCGGCTCGGACCGGGTGGCCCGCTGGCACGCGATGGCGGGCCGGTACACGATCTGCCTGCTGCTCGCGCACGTCGTGCTGATCCTGACCGGGTACGCCGCCCAGGACCGCGCCTCCATCGTGCACGAGGCGCTCACCGTGATCCTGGACTATCCGGACATGCTGATGGCGACGGCCGGCACGGTGATCCTGTTCGCGGTCGGCATCACCTCCGCACGGGCCGTGCGCCGCCGGACCAGTTACGAGTTCTGGTACTACGTGCACCTGCTCACGTACGCCGCCGTCTTCCTGGCCTTCTTCCACCAGCTGTCGCTGGGCAACGACTTCAACGGCAAGCCGGTGTCCACGGCCGCCTGGTACGCCCTGTACCTGGGCGTGGCCGCGCTGGTGGTCTGGTACCGGATCCTCGCGCCGGTGCGGCTGAACCGGCGGCACCGGCTGCGGGTGGAGTCGGTGCACAAGGAGGCGCCGGGCGTGTACTCGGTCGTCGTGCGCGGGCGACGGCTGGACGAGCTGGGCGCGCGGCCGGGGCAGTTCTTCCGGTGGCGGTTCCTCGGCGAGGGCATGGGCTGGGCGTCGACGCCGTACTCGCTGTCCGCGCCGCCCCGCCCGGACCTGATGCGGATCACGGTCAAGGCGCTGGGCGACCACAGCGCGGCCGTCCCCCTGCTGCGTCCGGGCACCCGGGTGTGGGCGGAGGGCCCGTACGGCTCCCTGACCGCCGACCGGGCGACCACCCACCGGTCGCTGCTGATCGCGGGCGGCGTCGGCATCACCCCGCTGCGGACGCTGTTCGAGACGCTGCCCGGCGACGTCACCCTCCTCTACCGGGCCCGTACGGCCGAGGACCTCGCCCTCGGCGGCGAGCTCGAGGCGATCGCGAACTGGCGCGGGGCGAAGGTGCTGTACGCGCTCAACGGGCCGCAGGGAGAGCGCCCGAGGTTCACGGCCGCGGCGCTGGCCGCCACGGTCCCCGGTCTCGCCGAGCACGACGTCTACATCTGCGGGCCGCACGGCTTCGCCCAGGAGCTGTACCGGGAGCTGCGCGCCGCCGGGGTGCCGGACCGCCGCATCCACCACGAGTCGTTCGAACTGTGAGAGCCGGAAGAGCTGTGAGGCAGTAGAAGTGCACGCATTGAAGAAGAACCGCCCCCTGCGCCGCATCGTGCTGGCCAGTGCCGCCACCGTCTCCGGGATGGTGCTGCTGCTGTCGCTGAAGCCGCACGAGAGCCCCGGCATCGCCGTGAGCGCGTCGGCCCCGGCGCCGTCGAGCAGCGCGAGCTCGTCCCCCGGCGGCTCCAGCGGGTCCAGCGGGTCCAGCGGATCGAGCTCCACCGGCACCAAGACCGCCACGGGCGACACGATCCAGACCCGTTGGGGCCCCGTCCAGGTCCGGATCACGGTGAAGGCCGGCAAGCTCACCGAGGTGACCGCGGTCACCTACCCGACGGAGAACCCGCGCGACCAGGAGATCAACAGCTACGCCATACCCCAGCTGCGGCGCGAGGCGCTGGCCGCGCAGAGCGCCGACATCGACACCGTCTCGGGAGCCACGTACACCAGCGACGGCTACCGCCAGTCACTCCAGTCCGCACTGGACTCGGCGGGTTTCTGAACACTCCCGCGTCACGGCACGTATCTGTGGGCGCCAAGGGTCAAGTCCCCACGGAGGAACCGTGACCACCACGATCGCAGGCGGGCGTGCCGCCCGCCGCCAGACGATGCGCCGCATCCGTCCGCGCCGCTCCCCGGCCGTCCCGCTGCTGCTCGCCGTCTGGGCGGGCGCGGCGGGCGTGCTGTGGCTGTGGTGGCACAACACGCCGTCCATCGCCGACGACAACAGCAAGATCCTCAACGCCGGCCGGATCACCGGTATGCTCGCCGGCTACCTGATGGCCCTGGTGGTGCTCCAGATGGCCCGGGTACCCGCGCTGGAGCGGCGGGTGGGGTCCGACCGGGTGGCTCGCTGGCACGCGATGAGCGGACGCTACACGCTCTGCCTCGTCTTCGCCCACGTCTTCCTGATCATGTGGGGCTACGCGCTCCAGGCGGGCAAGTCGCTCGGCGACATCGTCCAGCAGACCATCGACTCCATCAACCAGCTGCCGGACATGGGCAAGGCCGCCATCGGCACGGGCCTGTTCGTGGTCATCGGGCTGACCTCGGTCGGCGTGGTCCGCCGCAGGCTGCCGTACGACGGCTGGTACCACGTGCACCTGCTCACGTACGCGGCGGTGTACCTGACGTTCTGGCACCAGATCACCACCGGCAACGACTTCGCCCTCGAGCCCACCGCGAAGACCTTCTGGTACGGCCTGTACGGCACGGTCACCGCGCTGGTGATCTGGTACCGGATCCTCATCCCGATCCGGCTGAACCTCCGTCACCGCATGCGCGTGCAGGCGGTCATCGAGGAGACCCCGGGCATCGTGTCGGTGCTGATCAGCGGGCGGAAGCTGCACCGGATGGGCGCCCAGGCCGGGCAGTTCTTCCGGTGGCGGTTCCTGGCGCCGGGCATGCGGTTCAGCTCCCACCCGTACTCGCTGTCCGCGCCGCCCCGCCCGGACATGCTGCGGATCACCGTGAAGGCGATCGGCGACCACACCGCCCGGCTGCGCGAGCTGACGCCAGGCACCCGGGTGTGGGCCGAGGGCCCGTACGGCGCGATGACCGCCCAGCGCCGCAGCCGCGGCAAGGTGCTGCTGGTCGCGGGCGGGGTCGGCATCACACCGATGCGCACCCTGTTCGAGACGCTGCCGGGCGGCGCCGGGGACATCACGCTCCTCTACCGCGCCAACACCACCCAGGACCTCGCCCTGTGGGACGAGCTGGCCACCATCGCCAAGGAACGCGGCGCCCGGCTCATGTACGCGGTCAACAGCCCCGAGGGCGAGCGGCCGGACATCTCCGCGGAGAACCTCCAGCGGAAGATCCCGGACGTCGAGAACCACGACGTCTTCATGTGCGGCCCGCCCGGGTTCGCGCAGGGAGTGTACGAAGCACTGCGCGGCGCGGGGGTTCCCGCCCGCCGCATCCATCACGAGTCGTTCGAGATGTGAGCGACGGGAATCGTCGGGAAACCCACGGGAAATCAGGAGCTCAGGAACGATGAGGAAGAGCCACCCCATTCGGCGCGTCGTGCTCGCCACCGCCGCCACCGTGTCCGGCGTCGTACTGCTGCTGTCGCTGAAGCCGGCCTCGGACCCGGCCTCCGCGTCGGCGGCCGGTGCGGCCCCGCAGCAGACCGCGGCGGGACAGGAGTCCCCGCAGGGAGGCGCGGCGGCCGCCGGGACCGGCACCGTCACCGGTGACGTGGCCCAGACCCAGTACGGCCCGGTCCAGGTCCGCCTCACCGTCGCGAACGGCAAGGTGACCAAGGCGGAGGCGGTGCAGGCACCCAAGGGCGGCACCAGCGACCAGAAGACCGCGCTGTCCGTGCCCAAGCTCAACCAGGAGGCGGTGGCGGCCGGGAACGCGAACATCGACTCGGTGTCCGGGGCGACGTACACCAGCACCGGGTACAAGAAGTCGCTCCAGTCGGCGCTGGACAAGGTGAAGGCGTCGTCCTCGCAGAGCGGCGGCGGGTCGTCGTCCTCCGGCGGTGCGGCCCAGGCGAGCCGTACGCTCACCGGCAAGGTCGCCCAGACCCAGTACGGGCCGGTCCAGGTCCGGATCACCGTCGCGAACGGCAAGGTGACCAAGGCGGAGGCGGTGCAGGCGCCCAAGGGCGGCACCAGCGACCAGAAGACCGCGCTGTCCGTGCCCAAGCTCAACCAGGAGGCGGTGGCCGCCGGGAACGCGAACATCGACTCGGTGTCGGGCGCGACGTACACCAGCACCGGCTACAAACAGTCCCTCCAGTCCGCGCTGGACCAGGCCGGTGGCTGACACGGTGGCGGAATCACCCGAAGCTCCCGCCGCGGTGCGTCACGCGGAGGAGGTCATGGGGACGGTCTTCTCCTTCGACGTCCGCGGCGGGGAACCGCATGCCGTGCGCTCGGCCCTCGACGAGGCGGTCGCCGGGCTGCACCGGGTCGACGAGGTGTTCAGCACCTACCGCGAGGACAGCCAGGTGTCACGGCTGGCGCGGGGCGAGGTGACCGTGGCCGACTGCGATCCGGAGGTCGCCGAGGTGCTCGAACTGGGCGCCGAGGCGGAGCGGGTGAGCGGCGGCTGGTTCAGCATGACGTACGGGGGCCGGCTGGACCCGACCGGGATCGTCAAGGGCTGGGCCGCGGAGCGCTGCGCGCGGCGGATCGCGGAGGCGACCGGGGTGACCGGCGTCAGCGTCAACGGCGGCGGGGACGTCCAGATGCTCGGCGCGCCCGAGCCGCTCCGGCCCTGGCGGGTCGGGGTGTCGGACCCGCTGCGGCCCGGTGGTCTGGCGGCCGTGATCTCCTCCACCGGGGTGGAGGAGCTGGCCGTGGCCACGTCCGGTACGGCGGAGCGGGGCGCGCACATCATGGACCCGCGGACCGGGAAGTCGGCGGTCACCGACCTGGTCGCGGTGACCGTGGTCGGCCCCCGCCTGACCTGGGCCGACTGCTGGGCCACAGCCGCCTTCGCGATGGGCTCGCGGGAGGGGCTGGCTTGGCTGGAGTCCCTGCCGGGTGTGGAGGCTTTACTGATCACCGCGGGAGATGAAGTGCGGTGTACCGGGGGCCTGGCAGCGCGTCTGGGCTGAACGGGGCCCCCAGCCGACCGGGGTTGCTGCTCGGGCGGGGATGTCACTCGCCCGCGTCGGCGGGGTGCCTCCCCCACCGTCGGCTTCGCTCGAGCGGGAAGACCCCCACCGCCCACCCGTGCCGCCTGGGCCCCCAGGCCCTTGAGGCACCGGGGGAAGCACGACTGCCCGCACCTGGGTGGGCGAGCGGCTCGGCACGGAAGACTGTCCCCACCTCAGAGGCGCGGGGCCGTGCCGATGTGCGGCTCCGGCCGCTCAGGGGCGCGGGGCCGTGCCGATGTGCGGCTCCGCCGCGTGGACGCGATCAGCCGCCACCACCTCAGCCTCAGCAACGGCACGACTACCCGGCAGCTGGGCAGGCCGAGCGACTGGGCGGGCGTCGACTGCACCCACCTCAAGGGCGCGCGGCCGTGCCGATGTGCGGCTCCGGTCGCGTGGGCGCGATCAGCCCCCGCCCACCCGCAGTCGGCAGACCACAGCCGCCGCCCCACTCAGTGGCCGTTCTGAGCCAGCCGCAGCAAGTGGTCCGCCAAGGCCTGCCCACCCGTCGGCTCCCGGCTGATGAGCAGCAACGTGTCGTCACCCGCGATCGTCCCGAGGATGTCGTGCAGCTCCGCCTGGTCGATCGCCGAGGCGAGGAACTGGGCCGCACCGGGCGGGGTGCGAAGGACCACCAGATTCGCCGAAGCCTCCGCGGAGATCAGCAGCTCCTGCGACAGGCGCCGCATCCGCTCCTCCTTCGCCGACTCTCCCAGCGGAGCGCGAGGCGTGCGGAAACCCCCCTCGCTCGGCACCGCGTAGATCAGGTCGCCGTCGGTGTTGCGGATCTTCACCGCGTTCAGCTCGTCGAGGTCCCGGGAGAGCGTCGCCTGGGTGACGCTCAGCCCGTCGTCGGCGAGCAGCTTCGCCAGCTGGCTCTGCGAGCGCACCGGCTGCCGGTTGAGGATGTCCACGATCCGGCGGTGGCGGGCGGTTCGGGTCTGCGGCACGGCAGGCCCTCCGGGCTGCTCGTGGTCCTGCGCCTGACTCATCGTCGCCTCATTCTTCGGATCGTCCGTCCCCGTGACCTGCGTCGAGGATGCCGGGCAGGGCCCGGAGAAGGGCGTCCGCCTCGTCGTCGCCGAGGTTCAGCGGCGGCATCAGCCGGACGACGTCGGGGGCGGGCGCGTTCACCAGGAAACCGGCCTCCTGAGCCGCCTGCTGCACCTGGGGCGCGAGTGGCTCGGTGAGCACGATACCCAGGAGCAGGCCCGCACCCCGGACATGGTCGATCAACGAGTGGCCCAGTGCCTCGATTCCGCTCCGCAACTTCTCGCTCTGCCGCTTGACGTTGTCCAGCAGCCCTTCGCCGGCGATGGTGTCGAGAACGGCGAGTCCGGCGGCGCAGGCGACCGGGTTGCCCCCGAAGGTCGTCCCGTGCTGGCCCGGCTGGAGCAGTTCGGCGGCGCGGCCGAAGGCGACGGTGGCGCCGAGCGGCAGTCCGCCGCCGAGCCCCTTGGCGAGGGTCACGACGTCCGGCAGGACGCCCTCGTGGGCCTGGTACTCGAACCAGCTGCCGGTACGGCCGACGCCGGTCTGCACCTCGTCGAGGACCAGCAGCGATCCGGTGGCCGCGGTGATCGCGCGGGCCGCCTTCAGGTACCCGGCGGGCGGTACCACGACCCCGTTCTCGCCCTGGATCGGCTCGATGACGACGAGCGCCGTCTCCTCGGTGACCGCGGCGGCCAGCGCCTGCGCGTCGCCGTACGGCACGTGGGTGACGTCGCCGGGCAGCGGCAGGAAGGGCTCCTGCTTGCCGGGCTGGCCGGTGAGCGCGAGGGCGCCCATGGTCCGGCCGTGGAAGCCGCCCTGGGTGGCGACCATGTGGGTCCGCCCGGTCAGCCGGCCGATCTTGAAGGCGCCCTCGTTGGCCTCGGCGCCGGAGTTGCAGAAGAAGACCTTGCCGTCCCGGCCGAAGAGCTGGAGCAGCCGCTCGGCGAGGGCGACGGGCGGCTCGGCGACGAACAGGTTGGAGACGTGACCGAGGGAGGCGATCTGCCCGCTCACGGCCTCGACGACGGCGGGGTGGGCGTGGCCGAGCGCGTTGACCGCGATGCCGCCGACGAAGTCGACGTACTCCTTGCCGTCGGCGTCCCACAGCTTCGCGCCCGCACCGCGCACGAGGGGCAGTCGCGGCGTGCCGTAGTTGTTCATGAGCGCGCCCTGCCACCGTGCGGTCAGTTCCTCGTTGCTCATGACTCCCCCTCGTGCTCGTCGGGCACGACCATCGTGCCGATGCCCTCGTCGGTGAAGATCTCCAGCAGGATCGAGTGCTGGACCCGGCCGTCGATGACGCGCGCGGTCTGCACGCCGCCCCGCACGGCGTGCAGGCAGCCCTCCATCTTCGGCACCATGCCGGAGGACAACTCCGGCAGCAGTTCCTCCAGTTGGGAAGCGGTGAGGCGGCTGATCACCTCGTCGCTGTGCGGCCAGTCCTCGTAGAGGCCCTCGACGTCCGTGAGGACCATGAGGGTTTCGGCGCCCAGTGCCGCAGCGAGAGCCGCAGCCGCCGTATCAGCATTGACGTTGTAGACATGTCCGTCGTCCTGGGATCGGGCGATCGACGAGACGACCGGGATGCGGCCGTCGGCGAGCAGCGCCTCGATGGCGCCCGTGTCGATCTCGGTGATCTCGCCCACCCGCCCGATGTCGACCAACTCCCCGTCGATCTCGGGCTGGTGCCTGGTGGCGGTGATGGTGTGCGCGTCCTCGCCGGTGAGGCCGACGGCGAGCGGCCCGTGCTGGTTGAGCAGCCCGACCAGTTCGCGCTGCACCTGTCCGGCGAGCACCATGCGTACGACATCCATGGCGTCCTCGGTGGTGACGCGCAGCCCGGCCTTGAACTCGCTGACGATGCCGTGCTTGTCGAGGGCGGCGCTGATCTGCGGGCCGCCGCCGTGCACGACGACGGGCTTCAGGCCGGCATGGTGCAGGAACACGACGTCCTGGGCGAACGCGGCCTTCAGCTCGTCGTCGATCATGGCGTTGCCGCCGAACTTGATGACGACGGTCTTGCCGTTGTGCCGGACCAGCCAGGGCAGCGCCTCGATGAGGATCTGGGCCTTGGGCAGAGCGGTGTGCTTACGGGTCGCGGACTTTCGCTCTTCTGGGTGATTGACCGTCATAGCCGACTTTCGGGAAGATCTCGGATCAGCCGCCGGGCGGGCGGAGGCGATGTAAGACTCATCCCGGACTCGTCCGGGACGAGCGGTCCCCGCGACAGCCAAGCGGGCACGTCACGAGGAATACGCGCTGTTCTCGTGGACATAGTCGGCCGTGAGGTCGTTGGTCCAGATCGTCGCGGACTCACTGCCTGCCGCGAGGTCCGCCACAATGTGGACCTCGCGGTAGCGCATGTCGACGAGGTCGCGGTCCTCGCCCACCGAACCGTTCTTGCACACCCAGACGCCGTTGATGGCGACGTTGAGCTGGTCGGGTTCGAAGGCGGCGGACGTCGTGCCGATGGCGGACAGGACGCGGCCCCAGTTGGGGTCCTCGCCGTGCAGGGCGCACTTGAGGAGGTTGTTGCGGGCGATGGAACGGCCCACTTCGACGGCGTCCTCCTCGGTCGCGGCGCCCACCACCTCGACCTTGATGTCCTTGCTGGCGCCCTCGGCGTCGCCGATGAGCTGCCGGCCCAGGTCGGCGCAGACGTCGCGTACCGCCGCGGCGAACTCCTCGTACTCCGGGGTGATTCCGGAGGCGCCGGAGGCGAGCAGCAGCACGGTGTCGTTGGTGGACATGCAGCCGTCGGAGTCGACGCGGTCGAAGGTGACCTTGGTGGCGGCCCGCAGGGCCTTGTCCAGGCCGGCGTTGTCCAGGTCGGCGTCGGTGGTGAGGACGACGAGCATGGTGGCGAGGCCAGGGGCGAGCATGCCCGCGCCCTTGGCCATGCCGCCGACGGTCCAGCCGTCCTTGGTCACGACCGACGTCTTGTGGACGGTGTCGGTGGTCTTGATGGCGATGGCGGCCTTCTCACCGCCGTGCTCGGAGAGCTGCGCGGCGGCCTTCTCCACGCCCGGCAGCAGCTTGTCCATGGGCAGGAGCACACCGATGAGGCCGGTGGAGCAGACGGCGATCTCGATGGCGCCCCGGCCGAGGACCTCGGCGGCCTTCTCGGCGGTGGCGTGGGTGTCCTGGAAGCCCTTCGGTCCCGTACAGGCGTTGGCGCCACCGGAGTTGAGGACGACCGCCGACACCTGCCCGGCCTTGAGCACCTGCTCGGACCAGAGCACCGGTGCCGCCCTGACGCGGTTGGAGGTGAAGACGCCCGCGGCGGCGCGGCGCGGCCCGGTGTTGACCACGAGGGCCAGGTCCGGGTTGCCGTTCTCCTTGATCCCGGCGGCGATACCAGCCGCCGTGAATCCCTTGGCTGCCGTGACACTCACGGTGCGACTCCGATCGTGGAAAGCCCGGTGGTCTCGTCGAACCCCAGGGCGAGGTTCATGCTCTGCACGGCACCGCCCGCGGTGCCCTTGGTCAGGTTGTCGATGGCGCTGATCGCGATGATGCGCCCCGCCGTCTCGTCGTACGCGACCTGCACCTGAACGGCGTTGGAACCCTGGACGGACGCGGTCGCGGGCCACTGCCCCTCGGGGAGGAGGTGCACGAACGGCTCGTCGGCGAAGGCCTTCTGGTACGCGGCCCGCACGGACTCGGCGGTCACGCCGGGGACCGCCTTCGCACTGCACGTGGCGAGGATCCCGCGGGGCATCGGCGCGAGCGTGGGCGTGAAGGAGACGGTGACCCGCTCCCCCGCCGCCGCACTGAGGTTCTGGATCATCTCCGGGGTGTGCCGGTGACCGCCGCCGACGCCGTACGGCGACATGGAGCCCATCACCTCGCTGCCCAGCAGGTGCGGCTTGGGCGCCTTGCCCGCGCCAGAGGTGCCGGAGGCGGCGACGATCACGGCCTCGGTCTCGGCGAGGTGGGCGGCGTAGGCCGGGAAGAGCGCGAGGGAGACGGCCGTCGGGTAGCAACCGGGTACCGCGATGCGCTTGGACCCCTCCAGCGCGGCGCGGGCACCCGGCAGTTCGGGGAGGCCGTAGGGCCAGGTTCCGGCGTGCGGGGAGCCGTAGAACCGCTCCCAGTCGGCCGGGTCCTTCAGCCGGAAGTCGGCGCCCATGTCGACCACGAGCACATCGGGTCCCAGCTGCTCGGCGACAGCGGCGGACTGCCCGTGCGGGAGGGCGAGGAAGACGACGTCGTGACCCGCGAGGGCCTCGGGTGTGGTCTCGGTCAGCACCCGGTCGGCCAGCGGCAGCAGGTGTGGCTGGAGCGCGCCGAGCCGCTGCCCGGCGTTGGAGTTGCCGGTCAGGGCACCGATCTCGACCTCGGGGTGCGCGAGGAGCAGCCGCAGGACTTCTCCGCCCGCGTATCCGCTCGCTCCGGCCACCGCCGCACGTACCGCCATGTCACCCTCCTCTGGATGGCATGACTATACGTTTCGCTGCACGTTTATGCAATGTCGGCCTTGGCCGGCACGCACCGCCACGCGAGAGCGGCGGCCGTCAGGTAGGCGAGGGCCCCGATGATCATGCTGGTGCGCAGTCCGGCCCCGTAGTCGGTGCTGGTGGCGAGCAGACTGCCGCCGAGCGCCACGCCCATGGCACTGCCGACCTGGCGGGTGGTGTTGAACAGGGCGGAGGCGGCCCCCGCGTACGCCGGGGGCGCGGCGGCCATCACGGTGGCGGTCGAACCGGTGAGCGCGAAGGACGTACCGAAGCCGGTGGCCATCATCGGGGCCACCAGCAGCGGATAGGCGGGGTCCAGACCCGCCGCGGCCCAGCCGGCCAGCCCGAGGGCACCCAGGAGCATGCCGGAGACCACCAGCGGACGGTCACCGGTGCGCCGGGTGATCCGCCCGGACAGGACGGAGGCGAACGTGGTCATCGCCACCGCCGGGAACAGCGCCAGTCCGGTCTCGAGGGCGCTGAGGCCGCGCTGGTGCTGGAAGTCCAGGCTGGCGGTGAACACCATGCCGTAGAAGCCGAAGTTGAACAGCAGGCCGATGACGGCCCCACCGCTCATCGTGCGTGAGCGCAGCAGTCGCAGCGGAAGGGCGGGAAACCGGGCGAGCCGCTCGCGCAGCACGAACGCGGCGACGGCCAGTACGGCCAGGCCCAGCCCGGCGAGAACGGCGGGATCGGACCAGCCGCGACGTCCGGCCTCGTTCAGCGCGGCGGTCAGCAGGGCCACGCCCGCCACCACGGCGCACTGCGCGGGCCAGTCCAGGGACCGGTCGGGGTTCCGCGGCGAGGGAGCGACGTACCGCGACGTCAGCAGCAGGCAGGCCACGCCGACCGGCAGGTTGATGACGAACACCCACCGCCAGCCCACCGTGGACACCAGCAGCCCGCCCAGCAGCGGCCCGGCGGAGGCCGCGATGCCCGCCATCGACCCCCACAGACCGAAGGCACGTGAGCGGGCCGACGGCGCCGGATAGGCCTCCTGGAGCAGGGCGAGGGAGCCGGGGACGATCAGCGCCGCGCCGAGCCCCTCCACCAGGCGGGCCCCGACGAGGAAGGGGGCGTTCGGCGCGAACGCGCACGCGGCCGAGGCCACCGTGAACACCACCACGCCCGAGCAGAAGACGCGCCGGTTGCCCAGCCGGTCACCCAGCGCGCCACCGGTCATCAGGAACCCGGCGAAGACCAGGGTGTACCCGTCCGTGATCCACTGGATGCCGGTGAGCGAGGCCGACAGGTCCCGGCCCACCACGGGCACGGCGACGTTGATGATCGTGACGTCCAGGATGACCATGAAGTATCCGGCGCACACGGCGAGCAGGGGTGCCACGGAGCGCCGTGCGGCCGCCGGGGCCGTCGGGGCCGTCCTCGGGGGTCCCGGTTCGCCGCCACCGGCCGACTCCGCGAAAGGCACCTCGCCAACCCCGTCCTGTCCGCGGAACCCGTGAGCAGTCAGCATGCTAAACGGGATGAAACGGCGAATCGATGACATTTCACCCCGTGTTCACAGATCCGCCACGTCGATCCAGCTGATCGTCGCCACCCGGTCCGGTGCCATCGCCACGGCCTCGGCGGTCAGGAGTGTCCAGTCACGGCAATGGTGACGATCTCGGGCCAGGGGCGGCCGCGGTCGACGTCCCAGTCGACGCCGGGGCCACCGGCGCCACGGCGGCCGACAGCACCGCCTGCCCGTGGTCGGCGAGATCGCGGATCACCTCGGCCAGGTGCCCCACCGGCCAGAGGCCGTTC
The DNA here is from genome assembly GCF_053611185.1 of Streptomyces sp. NPDC054834. NCBI lineage: Bacteria > Bacillati > Actinomycetota > Actinomycetes > Kitasatosporales > Streptomycetaceae > Streptomyces > Streptomyces sp. NPDC054834. Next base: position 239,172 of record NZ_JBSGZV010000002.1, read on the forward strand.
AGCACCCCGCCCGGCCGCCTGAGCGCGGCCGACCGCACCGGGAGGACGACCTCGGGGACGTCAGCCCGCGCTGACCGCCCTGGGGTCCGGGCGTACTGGAGCCGCTGATCGCGGCGGCTCCCGCGCGTAACCCGTTCGGGCAGCTCTGCGAGGCGGGTGATCTCGTCCTCCATGGCGGTCAGTCCGCCTCAGTAATTACCCCGGTACGCCCCCGGTACGTCACCGTACTCGAAGAATTCCAATTGCCGGGCGAAACCCGCATTGCGGAAAAGGGCACCCAAGTAAATTCAGCAGGAAATCACCGATGCCGCGGTCAGCCGACGCCGGTCATCCGCTCCCGTGGCCGAGCGGTCGTGGATATCGGCACCGCCGGTTCCGTGGCACGCCGCCGCCTGCGGACGGCGCCGAGGACGCCGAACAGGATCAGGGTGAGGAGCGAGGCGGCCCCGACGGTCGTGCCGAGCCGCAGCCCGGGTGGGCGGAACGTGCACGTGATGCTGGTCGAGGAGCCGTCGAGAGGGACCCCGATCAGACCGTAGTACTCCCTGGCCGGTGCCGCGGCGGCGTCCCCCGCGGCACAGCGCCAGCCCGCTGTCCGGGGGACCGCCACGACCGCGGTGCCCGTGCTGCCCGCGGGAAGTTCGGCCCGGATGGTGCCGTCGGAGGCGCGCACCCGGGTGGCGCCGGTGGTCGAGAGCCGTGCGACGGCGTTGTGCAGCCGGGCGGTGTCCAGGCAGCCGACCGCGCCGTTCGGTATGCGGCCGGCCCGCTCGGGTGCCAGTTCGACGCGAAGGCGTCCGGAGGACGGGACCCTGCCGAGCGGCTGCATGGCGGCGATCCTGGCGCCGGAGGGCTCGGACCTGAACCGTGCGGCCGGCCGGCCGGTCAAGTCACCGGCCAGCCGCGCCGTGCCCGAGAAGCGCGGCGCCCACAGGAACACCTCGCTGCCGGCCGGACACCGGGCCGTGATCGTCGGCTTCCGCACTGTCCCGGGGGCCGGGGCACTGACGAGCAGTCCGGGATGCCCGGCATCGCCGCCGTGCGGGGGCTTGCCGGTGGCGGTCCGCACCGTGAGGCGGGGCACGGTGTAGACGTGGGTGCCGAGCAGCAGTTCCTGATTGCGGTACGGCGACGGCCCGAAGGCGGAGACCCCTGTGGGCCGGTGTGCGGCGGTGCCGGACGGTCGCACCGTGACCAGGGGCGGTACGTCCCGCCGGGACAGAGTCAGCCGCCTGCCGTCCTGGGGTGGCCACTTCTGATGCGGGTCCGGCGGGGAGTGCACCCGCGCGCCGATGGAGAAGATCACGTCCGTGACGGCGTTGTCCAGGCTCTGCGGGCTCCGGCCGCCCGAGGTCCAGCCGGCCCCGAGGGCGGTGAGCGTGCGGAAGAGGACGTCGGAGGTGTGGCTGCTGTAGTACTGGGCGCCCTGGCCGCCCACCAGCAACGGGTCGTTGCCGACGGTCTGTTCCCGGCCCGGGTCCGTACGGTAGCGGGGCCAGCCGTCGGCCCTGGCGATCGCCTCCGACTGCTGCCGCTGCCGTTCTCCCCAAGGGGCGTAGTCGTCCATGCTCGCGTACCGCTGCCGGGTGGTCGCGGCGGAGTTGGCGGTGGCCTCCCCGAACTGCGCACCGACGAGCAGCGCGACGGTCAGCCCGGTCAGCACGGTGCGGCGCGTGCCGCCGGCGAGCCGCCCGCCGTGCGCGCCGGCGAGCAGGGCCAGCCCGCCCAGCGCGCCCACGGCGGCGAGCAGGAGCACCGGCCAGGCGTACGGGCGTACCAGATGGCTCCGGCTCGCGACGGCCACGATCAGTACGAGCAGGGCGCTCGCGGTGAGCAGTGCGCGCCGGTCGGGCGGACCGTACGAGAGTGAGTGCCACGCGGCGATCACCAGCAGCGCGCACAGGACGAAGGCCTGGCGGTACGGACTGCCCTGCGGTGCGGTGAAGGCGTGCCAGGCGAGATGGGTCGGGTTCCACTGCATCGACAGCGTCACCGCGACCACCAGCAGTGTCCACCCCGTGCGCACCGCCGGGGGCACCGCCCGGTGGAACGGCAGGGCCAGGGCGAGCAGCAGCGCCGTGATGCCCACGTAGACGGCCGGCGTGCCGAAGCTGTACGTCGTCGGCAGCAGACGGGCCGCCAGGTCCTCCCCCGTCGCCGGGACGAACTCCTGGAATCTGCCCGGGGAGGCGTGCTTGGAGCCGAAGTACACCACCGTCGCCAGCGGTGCGGCCAGGCCCACACCGAGCGCGAAGGTGAGGCCGGCGCGGCCCGCCGCCGCGAGCGCCCGCCGGCGCGGCAGGCCGGCGAGCAGCAGCCGGAGCAGCAGCACCAGCCCGGCGCCGACGGTGGCCATGTAGGCGGTGTAGAAGTTGGCGATCCAGGCGGCCGCGACGACCAGCACACCGAGCAGCGGACGCCGTCCGGTCAGCGTCCATTCGCCGGCCAGGCACAGCAGTGGCAGGGCGATGAGTCCGTCGAGCCACATCGGGTTGTACGAGGCGGCTGCCACGCTCCAGCCGCACAGGGCGTAGGACGCGCCCAGCAGTCCCGCGGCCCACCAGCGGCCCGGGCGCAGGGTGAGCAGCAGAAAGGCCATGGCGGCGGCCGCGCACCCCGTCTTCAGCACGGTGATCACGTACACCGCGAGGTCGATCCGGTCCCGCGGGAACACCGCCACCAGCAAGGCGAACGGGCTGCTGAGGTAGGTGCCGAAGTCGGGCAGGAAACTGGAGCCGAAGCCCGACTGCCAGTTGACGAGGAGCCCGCCGTCGGCGCGTCCGTGCAGCAGGTCCCACAGGTGTGCGTGGAAGGGCACGTACTGGTTGCCCAGGTCGTTGACGCTCCGGGTCCGGGGGCCGAAAGGGTAGCTGCGGGCGATGGCGTCGCCGGCGCACAACGCGGTGACGGTGAGGGCCGCCGCGAGCAGGGAGGCGGCCCGCCGGACATTGCCGCCGCCCCCGGGCAGGATGGTGCGTCGCATTCTCGGAAAGCCCCCCAGCTGAATTCGTCGATCCATCCCCTTAGACGGGCCGTATTTGAGAACGGTTGTGTCATCACCGAAAAGTGAGTGAGGGAATTCCGAATATGCGAACCGAGGCTTCACGGAACGGATTTCCGACTTTCAGCTGAATAAGAGATGTCCAGTAAATTACCGGCCGGTTGACGGGCGCGGCCGAAGCGCCGACGGCAGCGCCGCTTGACCTGGAGCGCGCTCCAGGTTCTACCGTTCTTGCCATGACCAGCGGACAGCCTCTCCCGCGGGACCGGGAGACCTCTCTGACCATCGCGCAGGTCGCCGAGCGCACCGGCCTCTCGCACGACACGCTGCGCTACTACGAGAAGGCCGGCCTGATCGAGCGGGTCGGCCGCAGCACCGGCAACCAGCGCCGGTACGACACGGCCGACCTGGCCTGGCTTGAGTTCTTGCTTCGGCTGCGCGAGACGGGCATGCCGATCGCGGACATGCAGCGCTACGCACGGCTGCGGTCGAGGGGCGAGGAGACCGTCGCCGACCGGCTGGCGATGCTCCGCGAGCACCGGGCCGGTCTGATGGAGCGGATCCGGGTGCTCAGGCGCAATGCGGCGGCGCTGGACGACAAGATCGAAACCTACGAACGGCTGCTGAGCCAGGAGCCCGGGCAGCCGGGAACGGAAGACCCGACATGAGCGAGAGCACCACCCGTGAAGAGCGTTTCGCCCACGGCCTGGAGGTCCTGAAGAGGGTCGACGGCGAGGCCGGCCAGCGGGTCGTCGACTCACTCGCCGACATCAGCCCCGAACTGGGCCACCAGGTCGTCACCTGGGCCTTCGGGGAGATCTACGACCGCCCCGGACTCGCCCCGCGCGACCGCCAGTTGGTGACCCTGGGCGCGCTCACCGCGCTCGGCGGCTGCGAGGCCCAGCTGGACGTGCACGTCAACGCGGCCCTCAATGTGGGTCTCACGCCCGAGCAGATAGTCGAGGCGCTGCTGCACTCGGCCGTGTACTGCGGCATGCCGCGGGCGCTGAACGCGACCTTCGCCGCGAAGAAGGTCTTCGCCGAGCGCGGGCTGCTGCCACTGGGACAGCAGCCCGCGGGTGGGAGCGCGGCTACCTCTGCTTGATCCGCAGGAAGGTGACGGAGTTCGCCGGGAAGGTGTACGTGAACTTGCCGGCGATCCCCGAGCAGGTGGACTTGACCGGGATGACCGGGGTGGCCGTCTCCGTGTTCACCGCGTCGGGCGCGGCGGCCAGCGTGGTCACGCGAGCCTTGGAGGACACCTTGGCGCCGCCCAGGTCGATGGCCGTACGCGCCGCCGAGGACTGGGCGTTGACCACCTTGACGATCAGGTCACCGGTCTTCGCGTCCCGGGTCACGACCTGCCGGAAGGGCTCGGCCGGCTTGTCGTCGGTGAAGCTGCCCCACTCCTGGCCGTCGAGGTAGAGGGTGACCTGACGGCCGCGCACCTTCACGTCGACGTCGTAGGTACGGCCCGTCTCCACCGACCCCGCCTTGGAGATCAGCGTGGACTTGCCGCCGTCCACGGCCTGTTCGACGGCGCTCTGGGTGTTGTTCCAGCCGCCCAGGTTCCACCAGTAGTAGTTGCCGGTGTCCTTGACGCCGAAGGCGACGAGGAAGCCCTCCTTGCCGGACTTCTTGGTGGCCTTCACACGCAGGTCGTAGTCGTGCCAGGCGGTGTCGCCGGCGGAGACCATGGTGTTCTCGGCGGCGGTGTCCGTCTGGACGTAACTCCCGTCCTGGACGCTCCAGCTGCCGGTTCCGGTGTGCGTCCACTTCGCGGCGTCGCCGGAGAAGTCGTCGGTGAGCAGCGTGTTGCCGTCGGCGTCGGTCACCTTGACGTCGTCGTAGGCGGCACTGGTGTTCCACGTGGACAGGCCCATCGCGCCGGTGATGGGGGCGAGCAGCGACGGTGTGCCCGTCGCCGTCGAGGGCACCACCCGGTCGCCCACGTTGTTCATGAAGAGCTTCTGGACCTCGTAGTCGGCGGAGCCCCAGGAGGCGTGGTTGTTGAACCACACCATGTCCGGGCTCCACTGGACGTAGTCCTCGTTGGCGAACAGCGGGGCGTAGGAGGCGAGTTCGACGACGTCCGCGTTGCGCTCCAGGCCGGTCATGTACGCGGCTTCGGCGAGGCCGTTCTTGAAGGCGTTGCCGCCGGAGGCGTACTCGCCGAGGAAGACCTTGGGGCCGCTGCGGTCGTAGGAGTCGTAGCGGTCGTTGTTCTGGAGGAACCACTGCGGGCTGTTGTAGTAGTGCTCGTCGACCATGTCGACCTTGGCGTCCTTGTTGAGCTGCCAGGCCGTGTCGAAGGTGGAACCGGAGTCGTCCGGGCCCGCGTTGGAGATCACCTTCATGTACGGGTACTTCGCCTGGATGGCGGCGCGGAACTGCTTGAAGCGGGCGAAGAACTCGTTCGGGAGGTTCTCCTCGTTGCCGACCTCGATGTGGGTGAGGCGGAAGGACTTGGGGTGGCCCATCTGCGCGCGCTTCTTGCCCCAGGTGGAGGTCACCGGGCCGTTGGCGAACTCGATGAGGTCGAGGGTGTCCTGGATGTGCCGCTTGAGCAGCGCGTCGTCGTCGACGGCCTTGTTCTGGCCGCAGCCGGTCACCAGGGCGGGAACGACGGGCAGGGGCATGGCACCGATGTCCTCGGCGAAGCGGAAGTACTCGTAATAGCCGAGGCCGTAACTCTGGTTGTAGCCCCAGACGTTGGAGTTGGTGGCACGCGTCTCGACCGGGCCGATGGTGTCCTTCCACTGGTAGGAGCGCTTGCGCTGCCAGCCGGAGGCCTCGCTGTAGTCCTGCATGGAGCCGGTGTTGACCAGGCAGCCGCCGGGGAAGCGCACGAAGCCGGGGTGCAGGGCGGCGATCTTCTCGGCGAGGTCCTTGCGCAGGCCGTTCGGCTCGTGCTTGTAGGTGTCGCGCGGGAACAGGGACACCATGTCGAGGGCCGCCGCGTCGGAGGCGGCGACGGTCAGGCGGCCGGTGGTGCTGGTGCGGGTCGCGGTGAAGGTGACCTTGTACTGGGCCCAGCCGCCCTTCACGGCCACCCTGCGGGAGGTCGCCAGCGTGCCGTCGGCGTCCTGGAGGGCGACGGTGAGGGCGGTGCCGCTCGCCGCGCGGGCCCACACCGAGAAGTCGTACTTCTCGCCCCGTTCGACGGCGATGCCGGTGTTGTATCCGGAGTTGGTGACCGAGGAACCGGCGCCCAGAGAGAGGTAGGTGCGGTTGCGCTCGTCGAGCCGGCCGGAGTCGTTCACGACCTGCGCGGTGCCGGCGACCGTCCAGGCGGTCAGGGGGGTGTACGACTTGTTGTCGTCGGTGGAGTACTCGAAGGACCGGTTCTGGACGAGTTCGGCGTACAGGCCGCCGTCGGCGGCACGGTTGATGTCCTCGAAGAAGACGCCGTACATCGTGTCGTCGATCTCGGCGCCCTTGGCGCTCGGGTCGACGGTGATCGCGTAGTCGGTGACGTCCTCGGCGTGCGCGGGGGCGGGGACGAGGCCGACGGCCAGGAGGAAAGCGCTTGCCCCTAGGCCGAGTCTGAGGCGATTGCGGGTGGTGCGTGACATGGATACTCCGCGGCTCTGGGTCGTTGCGGTCGATGCAGTCGTTGCAGCCGTTGACGGACGGTCGAAATATCGGACGGCGGTCAGCACTTCGAACGCAAGATAGGCAGGAGGCATGAGCGCGTCAATGGGGCGGGAACGTATCGTCGACGGCATGGATGCGCTGTTGCCGTACCTGGTCCTGCTCGCCGGTCTCACCGCGGTCCTGGGTTTCTTCACCTGGCCGGCCCGGCTGATCCGGCGTCGGGGGGCCGCGGGGGCGGGCGTGGGCGCGGCCCTGGCGGCGTACGAGGAGGCCTTCCGCACGACCAGTCACGCCTCGCACTACGAGATCCAGTCCCAGGCCGACCGCAAGGCGCCGGCCGATTCCCCGGACGGGTGGCGCCGCCGGCCGAAGCGGGGATGACGATGGGCGAGTTCTGGCCCGTGGCGGACGTGCTCGGGCATCTGGCCGGGCGGTGGCATGTGGAGCGCACCGTGCGGGATCTGGCGAGCGGTGACGAGGGGCTGTTCCGGGGGATCGCTCTCTTCGGCCCGCTGGAGGGCGGCGGCCTGCTGCACGAGGAAGCCGGCACCTTCACCTGGCAGGGTGTCCCGCGGCCGGCCGAGCGCACGCTGCGGTTCCTGCGGGGCGCGGAGCCGGGCACGGCCGACGTGCGGTTCGCCGACGGGCGGCCCTTCCACGAGCTGGACCTCAGGTCCGGACGCTACGTCGCCGGGCATCCGTGCGCGGCGGACCTCTACCGTGGCGAGTTCACGGTCCGGGACGCAGACCATTGGCGGACGGTGTGGCGGGTGGGCGGTCCCGCGAAGGACCTCGTCCTCACCACGGACTACGCGCGCGTGCGCTGAGCCGCTCCGGACTCATGGCCAGGGCCCGCAGGTGGGCTGCGCTGCCCACGCGCGCGTGCGTGCGTGCATTGCGCCGATATGCCGTCGAACCGGCGGTTGCCGCGGCCGGCGCCGGACACGGCGGACCCGCGGTTCGCCCACGGGTCGCGCTTGCCCCGGGCAGACGGGCGATCCCGCCGAGCGACCTCGTGCGCGGCGCTGCGCTTGCGCCCCGTCGACGAGGGATTCCAGCGCTCCGCGCCGAATACGACGGGCTCATGGCCCGGCCGTGCTCCTCACGTGCGGGTGCGTTGGGGTGGTATGCCGTCGAAGCGGAGGTTCCAGCGGCCGGCGTGGCCTATGACGGTGGTGGTGGACAGGGGGCGGACGTCGATGTTCCAGAAGGTCGAGGGCGGTGCCTTCAGGGCGTAGACCAGGGCGGCGCGGATCACCGCGGGCTCGGCGACGGCGACTATGCGGCCGCCGTCGTCGGCGGGGCGGGTGTCCAGCCAGCCGCCGACGCGGGAGATGAAGGCCAGCAGGGACTCGCCGCCGTGCGGAGTGGAGCGCGGATCGGCGAGCCAGGCGTCCACCGCCTCCGGCTCCCGGGCCATCGCCTCCCCCAGGGTGAGCCCGCGCCAGCGGCCCATGTCGCAGTCCCGCAGGGCGAGCTGCACCAGCGGGGCGTACCCCAGCGCGTCGCCGGTGGCGCGGCTGCGCGGCGTCGGCGAGCAGTAGCGCAGCTCGGCCGCCGCGAGCGGCAGCAGCTCCCCCGCGACCCGCTGCACCTCGTCCCAGCCGGCCTGGTCCAGCGGCCGGTCGTCCTCGAAGCGCTCGGCGAGCAGCGGGGCGCTGCGTGCTGTGGCGACGAACGTGACCCGAAGTTGCATGCGGTGATGGTGAGCCGCGTAAGTAAGCAGGTCAAGAGGGCGTTACCCGGGAGTTACCGAGGGCATGCGGGACCTTGCCCGAAGCTGTGCACCATCCACTGGTCCGGACGGTCCAGCGGCCGGAACCCCAGCTTCTCGTAGACGCCGTGGGCGTCGTCGGTGGCGAGCACGAGGCGGCGCAGCCCGTACGGCCGCAGGTGCTCGCGGATGGCGCCGACCATCGCCGTCCCGACGCCCTTGCCCCGCACCGACGGGTCGACGTACACGTCCGCGAGCCAGCCGAACAGGGCCTCGTCGGTCACCACGCGCGCGTACGCCACCTGCTCTCCCGAGGCCGTGTCGTACACCCCGAAGTTCAGCGAGGCGGCCATCGCGCGCTCCTGCTTCTCGCGGGGACGGCCGATCGCCCAGTACGCGTCGGTGGACAGCCAGCCGTGGACGCGGTCGACGTCGACGCGGCCGGAGTCGGCGGAGAACTCGTAGCCTTCGGGGAGGGCGGGTGTGTCGGTCATGCCGGGAGACTCGCAGGGCGGGAGCGCCGGTGTCGAACGGATTCGCCCCTGGGTGCGGGGGCGTTGTCAGCGGCGGCTGCGATGCTGCACCCAAGACCGACACCACGACGGCCGCCGGTTACGCGTGGCTCGACGAGCACTGAGTCCCCTGACGAGCGTGGCACAGTACGCCTCCATCAGGCCGGAGTACTTGTCCAACGGCTATGTCGGTGTCAGGCGCGAGGTGATGCTCCCGGTCTGCGCCGGTCGTACGGTGGTCTCGCACTTCCGCAACATCAACGCGGGCCTCACGCAGATGCGGGCGTGCGGATGCGGCGCCCTCGCTCACCGGATGACCGGCGTCCGTCCGACACCCGAGCTGTTCGAGTCGCTGGAGGTCGTCTCCGGGAGCGTGACCGTGCCCTGGAGCACCTCGTCGCACGCCGTCCGCAGTCGCCGTACCCCCTCCGCGATCTCCCCCGTCCCGGCGACCGCCGCGAAGCTCAACCGGAGGTGGGCCGCCGGGGGCTCGGCGCTGAAGTACGGGCGGCCGGGGGTGATCGCCACGCCCGCGCGCAGGGCGGCGGACGTGAGGGCGGACTCTTCGGTGCCGTCGGGGAGGCGGAGCCAGAGGTGGTAGCCGCCCGAGGGGATGTGCGGCAGGGCCAGTTCGGGCAGGTCGCGGCGCAGGGCGGTGGTCATCGCGTCCCGGCGGGCCTTCAGCTCGGTCGCGACGGTGCGCAGATGGCGGGGCCAGGCGGGCGAGCCGACGAGTTCCAGGGCCGCCTCCTGCAACGGGCGGGGCACGAAGAAGGAGTCGACGACCTGGATCGCGCGCAGGCGTTCCAGCACCGGCCCCCGGGCGGCCAGGGCGCAGACCCGGAAGCTGGGCGAGGTCACCTTGGTCAGCGAGCCGACGTGCACGACGACGCCGTCGGGGTCGTCGGCGGCCAGCGGGCGCGGCAGCGGGCCCGCGTCCGCGTGCACCAGGCGCCGTACGAAGTCGTCCTCGACCACGAAGGCGCCCGCCTCCCGGGCGATGCCGAGCACCTCTGCGCGCCGCTCCGGGGCGAGCACGGCTCCGGTGGGGTTCTGGAACAGGGGCTGGCAGACGAACACCCGGGCGCCGCTCGCCCGGAACGCGCGGGCGAGCAGTTCCGGCCGCACCCCGTCGGGGTCCACCGGTACGGGCACCGGGCGCAGTCCGGCGGCACGGGCGATGGCCAGCATGCCGGGGTAGGTGGGCGACTCGACGAGTACCGGCGCGCCGGGCGGGGCGAGCGCGCGCAGCGCGGTGGCCAGCGCGGACTGACCGCCCGCCGCGATCAGCACCTCGGCGGCGGTGACGGCCCCGCCGATGCCGCGCGCGAACCACTCCCGCAGTTCCGGCAACCCCTCCAGCGGCGGGCGGCCCCAGGCGCCGGGGCGCCGCCCGGCGCGGGCCAGGGCCTCGGCCATCGCCCGCTCCGGCTGGAGCGACGGGTGCAGATAGCCACCGCTGAACTCCAGCACGCCCGGCGGCGGGGCGGCCAGGGAGACCGTGACCCCCGAGGCGTCGACGGTGCGCGGGACGAGTTCGGCGGCGCCGTCGGCGCTGAGCGCGACCTCCTGCCAGGAGGTGTCCCCGGTGGCCGGGGGCGCAGCGCGCGAGTGGGCGCGGAAGGCTCCGGCACCGGGCCGGGTGACGACCAGTCCCTCGGCGACCAGCTGTGCCAGCGCCCGCGAGACGGTCACCGGGCTCACCCGGTATCGCTCTACCAGAGCCCGGCTCGACGGGAGCTTTCCATCTGGTGGGTAGCGGTCGAGCTCCCGTCTCAGTTGATTCGCCAGCTCGACGACGCTGTTACGCTGCTGCATGAGAGTACAGAGTAGCGCTACTGCCGGACCAACGATAGCGGTCACCACTCGTCGGCAGCGTCCCGGTCCCGGTCTCGGCGGCACCCTCCAGGCCGCCCTCGGTGTGCTCGCCTTCTCCCTCACCTTCCCGGCCACCGCCTGGGGCCTGGAGGGGTTCGGGCCCTGGTCGCTGGTGGCGGTGCGCAGCGTTCTCGCGGCCGCCATCGCGGGCACCTGCCTGCTGGCCCTGCGCGTACCCCCGCCCGCCCGCCGGCACTGGCCGGGTCTCGCCGTCGTCGCCGCCGGAGTGGTGCTCGGCTTCCCCCTGCTGACCACCCTCGCCCTTCAGACCTCCACCACCGCGCACGCCGCCGTGGTCGTCGGCCTGCTCCCGCTGACCACCGCGCTCTTCTCCGCCCTGCGCATGGGCACCCGGCCCTCCCGTACGTTCTGGGCAGCGGCCCTCGCGGGCGCGGGCGCGGTCCTCGCCTTCACCGTGCAGCAGAGCGGCGGCGCGCTGACGACAGCCGACGGCTACCTGGCCGCCGCGCTGCTGGTGTGCGCGGCCGGCTACACCGAGGGCGGCCGGCTGGCCCGGGTGATGCCGGGCTGGCAGGTGATCGGCTGGGCGCTGGTGTTCTGCCTGCCGCTCACCGTCCCGGCCGCCGCGCTGGCGCTGTCGTACGAACCGGTGCGCCTGACCGCGCACGGCGTGGCCGGGGTGCTGTGGGTGGCGGCGGGTTCGCAGTTCCTCGGGCTGGTCGTCTGGTACCGGGGCATGGCGGCCATCGGGATCCCGCGGGCCAGCCAGTTGCAGTTGGCGCAGCCGCTGCTCACACTGGTGTGGTCGGTGCTGCTGCTGGGCGAGCACCTTACGGCGGCCGCTCCGCTGACGGCCGCCGCCGTGCTCGTGTGCATCGCCGTCACCCAACGGTCGCGATCGTGAGGAGGACCTGCAGATGCGCGCATCCGTGGGCGACCAGCTTGTCCAGCACGGCAGGGTGGTTGGCCAGCACGACCAGATTTCGATAGTCGTCGAGGTGATGGGTACGGAGGGCACCCCGCCGTACCGCGTCCGCTTCCCGGACGGTCACGAGGCCGTGATGTCCCCCGGCCCGGACTGCCAGGTCCGGCACCGGGAACAGGAACACCAGACACGGCAGTAGGGATTCAGCGCGGTGGCTTCGCCGGCTGCCCGTAGTGGTCGGCGACCACCCGTGCCATCGCCCCGATCGGGTCCTTCGCGATGTCCTGCGCGGCGAAGAAGACGTGGCCGCGCACCTTCGCGTACTGGGCGGCGAGGGTCAGGTGCCGGGACAGCTCGACCGGGTCCTGCCAGGCCGAGGGCTGCCCGGCGGCACCCGCCTTGTACAGCGCCTCGCCGAGGTAGAGGTGTGTCTTCGTGCCCTTGGCGACGTCCGCCCACCAGGCGACGAGCTTGGCGTAGTCGGCGGCGGCGAAGCCGATGTTCCAGTAGAGCTGCGGCACGATGTAGTCGATCCAGTGCTCGCGGACCCACTTGCGGGTGTCCGCGTGCAGGTCGTCGTAGGTCTGCACGCCCGCCCGGGTGTCCGAGCCCCGCTCGTCGGTCGTGGCGTTGCGCCACACCCCGAAGGGGCTGATCCCGAACCGGGTGCCGGGCCGCTCCTTGATCCGGGCCGCGGTCTCCCGCACCAGCCGGTCGATGTTGTCGCGGCGCCAGGCGGCCCGGTTGTCGAAGTCCCCGCCGTACGCGTCGTACGCGGCGTCGTCGTCGAAGGTCTGCCCGGCGACCGGATAGGGATAGAAGTAGTCGTCGAAGTGGACGGCGTCGACCGGGTACTTCGCGACCGCGTCCAGCATCGCGTCCTCGACGAAGGCACGCACCTGGGGCAGGCCCGGGTTGTAGTAGAGCTTGCCGCCGTACGGCACGACCCAGTCCGGGTGCCGGCGGGCGGGGTGCGAGGCGGCGAGCTTCGTCGGGTCGGTGTGGTTGGCGATCCGGTACGGATTGAACCAGGCGTGCAGCTCCAGCCCCCGCGCGTGCGCCTCGGCGACGGCGGTGCCCAGCGGGTCCCAGCCGGGCGCCTTGCCCTGCGTGCCGGTCAGGTACTGCGCCCACGGCTCGTAGGGCGAGGGCCACAGGGCGTCCGCGGTGGGCCGCACCTGGAAGACCACGGTGTTGAGGCGGTCGCGGACGGCCCGGTCGAGGTGGGCGATCAGCTCCGTGCGCTGTTCGGCCGCCGTGAGGCCCGGGCGCGAGGGCCAGTCGCGGTTGCTGACCGTCGCCAGCCACACGCCCCGCATCTCGGTGGCCGCGTGACGGCGGCGCGGTGCGGCCGACGCGCCCTGCGCCATCGTCAGCGTGGACAGCGCCGCCAGCGCGAACGCGCGCCGTGACACCTGCCTCATGGACCCCATGGAGGTACCCCCATACGCTGCGGATCCGCTCCGTCACGGATCGTCTCGGGCCCAAGGATGCCCCTACCCGGGCGATCGATCATCGATACTTGGGAGTAACGTGCACGATCGGAGCAGGAGCGGAACCCGGAGCACCTGCCTCAGCCGTTGAGCAGCGAAGGGGACGACGTGACGGACATCGCCGGAGACATTGCGCGGGTCGGGGTGGTGGGCTGCGGCCAGATGGGAGCGGGCATCGCCGAGGTGTGCGCCCGCGCCGGACTGGACGTGAAGGTCGCCGAGACCACCGGCGAGGCCCTGGAGATCGGCCGCACCCGGCTGTTCAACTCCCTGACCAAGGCCGCCGAGCGCGGCAAGATCAGCGAGGAGGAGCGGGACGCCACGCAGGCGCGGCTGAGCTTCACCACCGACCTCGGCGAGTTCGCCGACCGGGACCTGGTGATCGAGGCCGTCGTCGAGAACGAGCAGGTGAAGACCGAGATCTTCCAGGTGCTCGACCAGGTGGTGACCCGGCCGGACGCGATCCTCGCCTCCAACACCTCCTCCATCCCGCTCGTGAAGCTCGCGGTCGCCACCTCGCGCCCGGACCACGTCATCGGCATCCACTTCTTCAACCCGGCCCCGGTGCAGCAGCTCGTCGAGGTGATCCCGGCGCTGACCACCTCCGAGGGGACCCTCGGCCGGGCCCAGCTCTTCGCCGAGAAGGTGCTCGGCAAGCACTCCATCCGCGCCCAGGACCGCTCCGGGTTCGTCGTCAACGCGCTGCTGGTGCCCTATCTGCTGTCCGCGATCCGCATGTTCGAGTCGGGCATCGCGAGCCGCGAGGACATCGACAACGGCATGGAGATGGGCTGCGCCCATCCGATGGGCCCGCTGAAGCTGTCCGACCTGATCGGCCTGGACACCATCGTCTCCATCGCCCATTCGATGTACACGGAGTACAAGGAGCCGCTGTACGCCGCTCCCCCGCTGCTCCAGCGCATGGTCGAGGCGGGCCGGCTGGGCCGGAAGACGGGGTCCGGCTTCTACACGTACGGCTGATCCCGTACCGCTGATGACGACGAGCGATGCCCCGTGGGCCCGGCACCGGATGGGGTGCCGGGCCCATCTGTTTCACTCCCCGTGTGCGCGCCGGGCACGCATATGCCCGTCGCACACTCTCCCCACGCGCCCACCAGGCGAGTTCACTCATCATGCGCATGCAAGGGATGCGGAAGAACCACGTTCGACTACGGAAAGGAGTGGATCCGTGACCGCCGACCCGGAGCATCCCGTGGTCCATGGAGAACTCGCAGAGTTACGTCGCCGCCTGGACGTGGCCTACGCCCGTGTGGAGGGCGGGCTTGCCCTGCTCAGTCACCGCACCGAGGAGACCGCCAAGGAACTGGACGAGCTGAACACCCGCATGATCTCGCTGGAACACGCACGCTGGCCACTGCCCTCGGTCGCGGCGCTCACGGCACTGGGAGCGCTCGTCGTGACGATCTGGCAGGCGCTGGCCCACTAGGACCTGTCCGGCCGGCCAGGACGCAGACGCGGGGTCTGGCGCGCCCTCCCCCCACTCCCGGCTTCGCTCGAGCGGGCGGTGCCCCCACCGGCTTTGTCGTCACTCGCCGACTCTCCCACGCTCGACTGCGCTCGCGCGGGGGGACCCCATCGCGTCGCCTCCCTCCTCCGCCTTGCACCTGGACGCGCCGGACCCCGCTCACCCGTGCTGGTGAGGCACCGCTACTTCCCTGCGCCCTGGCCCGCCCGGTCAGGCCCTAGTCATCGGCGAGCCTGAGGTGATGCAGCAGCAGTAACGCGGCCGCCATGTTGGCGGCCGGGACCTCCCCCCGGGCGACCATGTCGGGAACGAGCTTGAGGGGGACCCATTCCCTGCGGTCCGACTCGAAGTCGTCCACGGGATGTCCGACGTACTCGCCCTCGTCGGCCCAGTAGATGTGGTGCCGGGCGTCCGTGAGGCCGTTGGACGGCTCCACGCTCATGAGGTGGTGCAGGGGTCCCGGCCGCCAGCCGGTCTCCTCCTCGAGTTCCCTGGCGGCCGCGCACGCGATGTCCTCGCCGTCCTCGACCACCCCCGCGGCCAGTTCCCACCCCCAGCTGTCCGTGATGAAGCGGTGGCGCCACAGCAGGAGTACCTCGTTGGCCTCGTTGACCACCGTGGCCACGGCCACGGGCCGCAGCCGTATGAGGAAGTGGTCGAGGTGCCGGCCGTCCGGCAGCTCGACATCTGCGAGATTGACGCTGAACCAGCGGTTTTCGTACACAGTTTGTTCGTTCTGTTTCGTCCACTGCACGGTTCTGCCACCTTCCGCCGAGTAAGTGGCAATATCGCAGCAGCGTGTCTCCTGAACCTACAGCGGTACGCGCAGTGCCCCGTCGATGAGTTCGGCGGCCTCGGCGGTGCCCGCACCGCCACTGCGCACGAGGTGTTCGCGTACCGCGCGCAGTCTGTCCCGCAGCCGCTGGGATTCCATGCCCCGGGCCTGCTCGGCCATCTGCACGGCCGTGGCCACCGCCTTGTCCGCGTTGCCCTGGCGGACTTCGATGGTGCTGAGCATGGCGAGCCGGTGCACCCGCCCCCGGTCGTGGGCCGGGTTGTCCACGGCCGCCGCCGCGTGCTCCCGGGCGGCGGCGAGCTCTCCGAGGCTGAGCAGCGCCTCGGCCACCTGCACGTTGACCAGGCCCGGCTGGACATAGCCGGTCTCGTCGGGCTCGTACCCGCGCCGGATGCGTTCGGCGGCCGTCTCCGCCCGCCGGATGCAGGACAGGGCGCTCGTACCGTCGCCGAGGTGGGCGTACGCCTTCGCCTGCATCGCGTACAGGTCGGAGGCGAGGGCGGGGGTGATGTGCCGGCCGGCGGCGCGCAGCGCGGCCTCCGCGAAGGCGACGGCCTGCCGGTACTCCCGCATGAACAGCGCCTGGTTGACCAGCAGCGCGATCACGTAGGCGCCAAGTCCCCGGTCACCGCTGGCCTTCGCCAGCCTGAGCGCCTGGTGGAAGTAGCGCTGAGCGAGCCCGTGCGCGTCGGAGTCGTACGCGCAGATGCCGGCGATCGCCACCAACCCGCCGGTGGCCCGGTGCAGTTGGCGGCCGGTGGCGTCGGTGTAGCTGCCGCGCAGCAGCGGGGCCGCCTCGGCGTTCAGGAAGCCGACGATGCGGGTGCGGGTCGCTATGCCGCCGGCCTTGCGGTACATCTGCTCGTAATGGGCGCGGGCGGCGCGCAGCATCTCGAGGTCGGCCGGGGTGACCCGGTGCCGGCCGCCGCGGGACACGTCCACGTCCTCGGGCGGGTTCTCCCACTCCCACACCGGCATCACGGCGGGCGTGCCGGTGACCGCGGGGGCGCCGAGGATGTGCGGGCGCTGCTGTTCGTCGGAGCGCCACAGGGCGGTGGCGCGTTCGACGAAGCCGGAGAGCGAGGTGCCGTGCGGGACGCCCGGTTCGCCGGGCACGCCGAGGCCGATGTCGTCGAGGGTGACGGGCCGTTGCAGCCGGGCGGCGAGCACCTCGCAGATCAGGTCGGGCACTTGGCCGCGTGGCCGTTGCCCCTTCAACCACCGTGCGACGGCGGTGTGTTCGTACCGGAGCGCGAGACCACGCGCCCGGCCCGCCTGGTTGACGTGGGCGGCGAGACCGGCGTGCGAGATCCCGGCCTCGTCGAGGATCGCGTCGAGCAGAGTGTTGGGCTGCATCAAGGCCCCCCGGGTGGCTCGGTGAGCGTCAGCGTAGTGGGTCCGTCTTCACACGGGGTGTGAACGGAGTGCGCGAATCCGGGCTGTGTGCACGGTGTCGCTCAGTGTGTCCGGCCGGTTTGACTTAACTGCCTCGCAAGAGGCCGGCCGGGCCGCCGGCTCCCCCTCGAAAAGCGGTGGCCTGGCCGTCGGCTTCGGCACCCGCGGTCCAGGGACGGGGTTGGCGGTCGTTGCGCAGTACGAGCAGGGCGACGTCGTCCGCCGGGGTGCCGTTCGTGTGGCGGTGCAGGGCTGTGAAGACCTTGCGCAGGATCGTCTGCGGCGTCGCGGAGCGACCGCCCGCGGCTTCCGCCAGCACCGTCGGCAGCGAGAAGAACCGGCCCCGGGCGTCGCGCGCGTCCTCCGCGCCGTCCGTGAAGAGGACCAGGGTCTCGTCGGGAAGCAGACGGCCGCCGTGGAGCGCGGGCAGATCGGACGGGAGCGGGAAGGGGCCGAGCGGCGGGAGGGGATCCGCTCGCACGAGGGGCTCGATCCGGGCCCCGCTGAGCAGGTACGGCCATGGATGGCCGCAGTTCAGGGCGTGGATCTCGCCGTCGTGGGTGATTTCCAGGAGCAGTACGGTGACGAACTCCTCGGCGACGGGTGCGTCCGGCTCCAGGCCGCTCGAGGGGTGTTCGGTCCGGGCCCGCGCGCGGAGATGACGGGCCAGGGTGCGGTCCAGGCGCCGCAGGACCTGGTCGAGGGCGGGCTCGTCGTGGACGGCCTCGCGGAAGCTGCCGAGGACGGCGGCGACGGTGCCTATGGCGGACAGGCCGTGGCCGCGCACATCGCCCATGACCACGCGTACGCCATGCTCGGTGGCCACCGCCTCGTAGAGGTCGCCGCCGATGGCCGCCCCGCGGTCGGCGGAGAGCTGCGCGGCGGCGACGCTCAGGCCGTCCACGCGCGGCGGCGGTGTCCGCAGCAGCACGCTCTGCGCGGCACCCGCGACCCGGCGGGCCTGTCTGAGCTCGCGCAGGAGTGTCCGGCGGTCGTGGACGATCAGGCCGGTGCCAACCGCGAAGAGCACGGCGCTGGTGGCGATCCGGGCACCGAGCCCGTCCTGCTGGGCCGGCGGGCAGGTCGGTTTGTAGCCGATCGCCAGGGCGCCCCGGCCCGTCGGCAGTGCCAGCGCCAGCGCGCGGCGCAGCCGCCGGCGGTCGGGTCGGCGTGCGTACCCCTGTCGGGTGGGTGCGCGTGCCTTGATACGGATCATGCCGGTGGCCCCCCATGCAGGCCCTGACGGAGCAGATCGGACCGGCCCCGAGAGGCCGGTCCGATTCTGTCGACGCCATGGCCCGAGAGGGCCGGATCGCCCGGAGTTCTCACCCGAATGAGTGAGCACTCAGCGGACTCCTGCATTTATGCAGGTGAAGCGCCCCGTGGGGGGCGCTTCACGGCTAGCTCCGCAGCACCGCTCCCGTGCGCTCGCCCGCGAGAGCGACCGCGGCGTCGCGGGCGGCGGAGGCCTCGTCCACGGTCAGCGTCCGGTCACCCGCGCGGAACCGCAGCGCGTACGCCAGGGACTTCTTGCCCTCGCCCAGCTGCTCGGCGTTCTCGTACACGTCGAACAGGCGGATGTACTCGAGGAGTTCACCGGCGCCCTCGCGCAGCGCGGCCTCGACGTCCGCGTGCGGCACGGGCTTGTCGACCACCAGGGCGACATCCTGCGTGGCGACCGGGAAGGTCGAGATGCGCGGCGCCTGCGGGGTGCCGTCGCCGACCGTCTCCAGGGCGTCCAGGTCGATCTCCATGGCGGAGCTGCGCTCGGGCAGGCCCAGAGCCTTCAGCACGCGCGGGTGCAGCTCACCCGCGTGGCCCACGACCCGCTCGGTGCCGTCCACCACGACCGCGAGCTCGGCGCAGCGGCCCGGGTGCCAGGGGCCGTACTGACCCTTGCGGACGATGAGCTCGGCACCGGCCTCGCGGGCGACGGCACGGGCGGCCTCGACGGCGTCGGCCCAGTCCGCGGGGCGGCCCTTGCCCCACCAGCCGGCCTGCTCGCGGGCCCCGGCGAGGACGACGGCCACGTGCCGCGGCTGCTCGGGCAGCACGGCGTCGAGCTGCGCGAGCTCCTCATCGGTGGGGCGCCGGTCGACGGGCAGGTGCCCGGCGACGCGCTGCTCCTCGCGCGGGTGGAAGACCAGGCCCGTCTCGAACAGCGCCAGGTCGTGCGAACCCCGGCCGTCGTTGCGCCGCAGGGCGCCCAGCAGGCCCGGCAGCAGCGTCGTGCGGAGTGCGGGCTCCTCGTCGCTGAGCGGGTTGACCAGCTTGACGACGCGGCGGGCCGGGTCGTCGGCCTCCAGTCCGAGCTGGTCGAAGATCTGCTCGGCGACGAAGGGGTAGTTCGGCGCCTCGACGTAGCCGACGCCGGCCAGCGCCCGGCCGACCCGGCGGTGCAGCCGCTGGCGGCGCGTCAGGCCGCGGCCCGAGGGAGGCTTGGGCAGCGTGGAGGGCAGGTTCTCGTAGCCCTCGAGGCGGATGACTTCTTCGGCCAGGTCGTTGGGCTCGGCGAGGTCGGGACGCCAGGACGGGACGTTGACGATCAGCTCGTCCTGCCCGTAGACGTCGCAGCCGACGTCCTGGAGGCGGCGTACGACCGTCTCGCGGCCGTAGTCGACGCCCGCGACCTTGTCCGGGTGGTTGGCCGGGACGGTGATGGTGTGCGGCGCGGACGGCGCGACGACCTCGGTGACGCCCGCCTCGGCGGTGCCGCCCGCGAGCAGCACCAGCAGATCGACCGTGCGCTGGGCGGCGGCAGCGGCGGCCTGCGGGTCGACGCCGCGTTCGAAGCGACGGGACGCCTCCGACAGCAGCTTGTGGCGGCGGGCCGTGCGCGCGATCGCGACGGCGTCGAAGTGAGCCGCCTCGATGACCACGTCGGTCGTGGCGTTCGCGCCGTTCTCGGGGGCCTCGTATTCGGCGATCTCCGTGTTGGCGCCGCCCATGACGCCGGCCAGGCCGATCGGACCGCGCTCGTCGGTGATGACCAGGTCCTCGGCGTGCAGCTTGCGCTCGACGCCGTCGAGGGTGACGAGCTTCTCGCCCTCCTCGGCCCGGCGCACCCCGATCGTGCCCTGGACCAGCTGCCGGTCGTAGGCGTGCAGGGGCTGGCCCAGCTCCATCATCACGTAGTTGGTGACGTCGACGGCGAGCGAGATCGGGCGCATGCCGACCTTCTGGAGCCGGCGCTGGAGCCAGATCGGGGAGCGCGCCTCGGGGCTCAGGCCGGTGACCGTGCGGGCCGTGAAGCGGTCGCAGCCGTGCGGGTCGGAGACCTGGACCGGGTAGCCGAAGGCGTTCGGGCCGGGTACGTCGATGAGCGCCGGGTCGCGCAGCGGCAGGCCGTAGGCGATGGCGGTCTCGCGTGCGACACCGCGGATGGACAGGCAGTCGCCGCGGTTGGCGGTGACGGCGATGTCGAGGACCTCGTCGACCAGCTCCAGCAGCTCGATGGCGTCCTTGCCGACCTCGGTCTCCGGCGGCAGCACGATGATGCCGTGGTTGCCGTCGTCGCCCATGCCCAGCTCGTCGCTCGAGCAGATCATGCCGTGGGACGTCCTGCCGTACGTCTTGCGGGCGGCGATGGAGAAGCCGCCGGGCAGGGTGGCACCCGGCAGGACCACGACGACCTTGTCGCCGACGGCGAAGTTGCGGGCGCCGCAGACGATCTCCTGGGGCTCGCCGGTGCCGTTGGCCTGGCCGACGTCGACCGTGCAGAAGCGGATCGGCTTCTTGAAGCCCTCCAGCTCCTCGATGGTCAGCACCTGGCCGACGACCAGCGGCCCCTTGAGGTCGGCGCCGAGCTGCTCGACGGTCTCCACCTCGAGACCGGCCGAAATGAGCTTGGCCTGGACGTCGCGCCCGGTCTGAGTCGCCGGCAGGTCGACGTACTCCCGCAGCCAAGAAAGCGGGACCCGCATCAGATCTCCATCCCGAACGGCCGGGTGAACCGGACGTCACCCTCGACCATGTCTCGCATGTCCTCGACGTTGTGGCGGAACATCAGCATCCGCTCGATGCCGAACCCGAAGGCGAAGCCGCTGTACTTCTCCGGGTCGACGCCGCAAGCGGTCAGCACCTTGGGGTTGACCATTCCGCAGCCGCCGAGCTCGATCCAGCCCTCGCTGGAGCAGGTGCGGCAGGGCCGGTCGGGGTTGCCGACGGACTCGCCCTTGCAGACGTAGCAGAGCATGTCCATCTCGGCGCTCGGCTCGGTGAACGGGAAGAAGTTCGGCCGCAGCCGGGTCTTCATGCCCTCACCGAACAGCGACTGGACCATGTGGTCCAGGGTGCCCTTGAGGTCGGCCATGGTCAGGCCCTCGTCGACGGCGAGCAGCTCGACCTGGTGGAAGACGGGCGTGTGCGTGGCGTCCAGCTCGTCGGTGCGGTAGACGCGGCCGGGGCAGATCACGTAGACCGGCAGTTCACGGCCCAGCAGGGAACGGATCTGGACCGGCGAGGTGTGGGTGCGCAGTACCACGCCGGACTCGGTGCCGCCGTCGGGCCCCTGCACGAAGAAGGTGTCGGCCTCGCCGCGCGCCGGGTGGTCCGGGCCGATGTTGAGGGCGTCGAAGTTGAACCACTCGGCCTCGACCTGCGGGCCCTCGGCGACCTCGTAGCCCATGGCCACGAAGATGTCCTCGATCCGCTCCGACAGCGTGGTCAGCGGGTGGCGGGCGCCGGCCGGGACGCGGTCGTAGGGCAGGGTGACGTCGACGTCCTCCTCGACGAGCACCCGTGCGTCGCGCTCGGCCTCCAGCTCGGTCTGGCGGCCGGCGAGCGCCTTGTTGACGGCGCCGCGGGCCATCCCGACGCGCTTGCCGGCGTCGGCCTTGGCGTGCGGGGGCAGGGCGCCGATCTCGCGGTTGGCGAGGGCCAGCGGGGAGGCGGGGCCGGTGTGGGCGACCTTGGCCTCGTGGAGCGCGTCGAGGGAGTCCGCGGCGGCGAAGGCGGCGAGCGCCTCGTCCCGCATGCGCTCGATCTCTTCCGGTTTCAACGCCTCGACCTCTACAGGGTCGTACGACTTATTCGGTGCCGACATCTCTTCCCGTGCTTCCGATTGGCTGGCTGGTGTGCCCCGTCTTGACCTGGACCCGGGCCTGGACGATCCGTCTCTGGTTTTGGACACAAAGGTGCCAATGGCCGAGTCTAACGGGGTCGGGGAACGCGGATGCGCCCGCGGGCGGCTCAGGCCCTCCCGTCGCCCACCACCGCTCTATCCGACACTGCGTGGCAGCTCGAATTCAAACGCCGGCGCGCCCACGGGCAACGTAAATCGGAACTCGGCGCCGCCGCCGGGGGCGCGGCCGACCGTGATGGTGCCGCCGTGGGCCTCGACGATGCCCTTGACGATGTAGAGCCCGAGGCCGGTGCCGCCGCGCTTGCTGCCCCGCCAGAAGCGGGTGAAGACGCGGTTCATGGACTCCTCCGGGATGCCTGGCCCCTCGTCGCTCACCGTGACCGACGTGCCGGTTTCCTCGCCCTCGCGCGGGGATGCCGAGGGCGTCACGTCAATGGTGACGGTTCCCTCGCCGTGCCGCACGGCATTTTCGATGAGGTTGCTGAGCACCTGGTCGACCTTGTCGGGGTCGGCCCAGAGGGCGGGCAGCGGCTGCTCGATGCGGAGCAGGAAGCGGTCGGCGGGCTGTCCGGCGGCGACGTAGGCCTGGATGTGCCGTCCGACGGCGGCGCCTATGTCCACCAGCTGGCGGCGGACCTCCAGGCGCCCCGAGTCGATGCGGGAGATGTCGAGCAGCTCGGCGATGAGCCGGGTGACGCGGTCGGCGTCCGCGTCGACGGTCTCCAGCATCAGCCGTTTCTGGTCGTCGGTGAACCGCTCCCACTTGGCGAGCAGGGTGGCGGTGAAGCCTTTGACGGAGGTGAGCGGAGAGCGCAGCTCGTGGGCGACGGTGGCGATCAGCTCGGCGTGGCTGCGTTCGGTGCGGCGGCGGGCCTCGGTGTCGCGGAGGGTGACGACGACGCGGCGGACGGGTCCGGTGGGCTCGGCGCGCACGTAGCGGACGGAGACGAGGACCTCCCGGACACCGGGGAGCAGGAGGTTGCGCTCGGGCTGCCGGACCCGGATGGCGAGCCCGCCGTAGGGGTCGGTGAGCTGCCACCAGCGCCGTCCCTCCAGGTCCTCTAAGGGCAGGGCCTTCTCCAGGCGCTGCCCGAGGGCGTCGGCGGCGCGGACCGCGGTGATGCGTTCGGCGGCGGTGTTGAAGCAGATGACCCGGCCGTCCTCGTCGGCGACGACGAGACCGTCGGGCAGGTCGTCCGGGTCTATGCCGAGCTCGGTGAGGTCGGCGTGCCGGGACGCGGGTGTGCGTCGCACGTCCCGCCCTTCCGGCGCCGTGCTGGTGCCGACGACACTCATCCCCGTACCCCACCTCTCAGACGGCGCAGGGCCCCGAGCTGGTCACCCTACTAGCTGTGGGTGACGGAGCGGCACCCTCCGGAGGCGCGCTGCGCACGGGCTGACGCGTAGAGACATACGGCGGCGGCCGTGGCGAGGTTCAGACTCTCGGCCTTTCCGTGGATCGGGACGCGTACGACGGCGTCCGCGAGCGCGCGGGTCTCCTCCGGGAGCCCCCAGGCCTCGTTTCCGAACACCCATGCGGTGGGGCCGCCCATCGTGCCCTTGTCGAGCTCGTCGTCGAGGTCGCGGTCGCCGGCGCCGTCGGCGGCGAGGATGCGTACGCCGGCGCTCTTGAGCCCTGCCACGGCCTCCTCGACGGGCACGCCGACAGCCACGGGCAGATGGAACAGGGACCCGACGGAGGCGCGGACCGCCTTCGGGTTGTACAGGTCCACGGAGGCGTCGGTCAGTACGACGGCCTCGGCGCCGGCGGCGTCGGCGCAGCGCAGTACGGTGCCGGCGTTGCCCGGGTCGCGGACGTGCGCGAGGACGGCGACCAGTTCGGGGCGGGTGGCGAGGATGTCCTCGAACGGAGTGTCGAGGAACCGGCAGACACCGACGAGGCCCTGCGGGGTGACGGTGGTGGAGATGTCGGCGATGACCTCTTCGGAGGCGAGGTGGACGCGGGCGTGCGCGGCTCGGGCCTCGCCGATGATGTCGGCGTACCGCTCCGCGGCCTCGACGGTGGCGAACAGCTCGACGAGCGTCGCCTGCCCGCCGGCCCGATGCCCGGCCGCCTCCCGCACGGCCTGCGGCCCCTCCGCGAGGAACAGCCGGTCCTTCCCCCGGAAGTTCCGCTTGCCCAGCCGCCGAGCGGCGGCCACACGTGCGGAACGGGGTGAGATCAGCTCGGGGGTTGCGGGGGGCATGGGGTCACCTTCGGATGTTCGTGAGTACGGGTCGGTGTCGGTCTGCTGCGGCGCCTCTTCTCCGCCGCGGCGGCGCTCAGCCACGACCGCGGCAGGCGGGGTGCCGCTGCCGGGCAACAGGAGGACCCGCAGGCGTCAGCCTGCGGGTCCTGTAGTCACGACTGCTGAAGTCGGCGCAGCGTCACGCGGCCTTCGGCGCGTTGACGTCCGACGGCAGCGCCTTCTGCGCGACCTCGACGAGCGCGGCGAACGCGTTCGCGTCGTTGACGGCCAGCTCGGCCAGGATCTTGCGGTCGACCTCGACGTTCGCGGCCTTCAGACCCTGGATGAAGCGGTTGTACGTGATGCCGTTGGCGCGGGCAGCGGCGTTGATGCGCTGGATCCACAGCTGACGGAAGTCACCCTTGCGCTTCTTGCGGTCGTTGTAGTTGTAGACCAGCGAGTGGGTGACCTGCTCCTTGGCCTTGCGGTACAGACGCGAACGCTGACCGCGGTAGCCGGAAGCCTGCTCGAGGATCGCCCGGCGCTTCTTGTGGGCGTTGACTGCCCGCTTGACGCGTGCCACTTGTTAACTCCTTGTAGCGGGGCCGTGGGGGTACTCACACGACCCGGAAACGATTGGGTCCCGGTCGAGACGTACGGCGCTCGGTCGGCGCCGCCGCGTCACTTGCCGAGAAGCTTCTTGATCTTCGCGGCGTCGCCCGGGGCCATCTCGGCGTTGCCGGTGAGGCGACGCGTCACGCGGGACGACTTGTGCTCGAGCAGGTGGCGCTTGCCGGCGCGCTCACGGAGCACCTTGCCGGAGCCGGTGACCTTGAAGCGCTTGCTGGCACCGCTGTGCGACTTGTTCTTCGGCATAGCGCCGTTCTCTCCTCGTCGGTGGCGCTCCGATGCCCGGTTGCGAAAAACCGGGCACGGTGGAGCGTCGCTCTAGTTTCGGTTACATCCTGGGGACTCGCGTCCCCCGGGATCACGCCTCGGCAGGTGCCTCGGACGGCGCCTCGACCTCGGCCTCGGCCTCGGCCTCGACATCGGCCTCGACATCGGCCTCGGCATCGGCCTCGGCAGGGTTCTGCGACCGACCGGGGTTGGCCTTCGCATCCGCCTTGCGGGCTTCCTGCGCCTGCCTGGCCTCGGCCATCGCCTCGGTCTTCTTCTTGTGCGGACCGAGAACCATGATCATGTTTCGGCCGTCCTGCTTCGGGTTCGACTCGACGAAACCGAGGTCCTGGACGTCCTCCGCGAGACGCTGTAGCAGTCGGTAGCCCAGCTCGGGCCGGGACTGCTCGCGACCACGGAACATGATCGTGATCTTGACCTTGTCGCCCTGCTTGAGGAACCGAACGACGTGACCCTTCTTGGTGTCATAGTCGTGCGGGTCGATCTTCGGCCGGAGCTTCATCTCCTTGATGACCGTGTGCGCCTGGTTCTTGCGCGCCTCACGGGCCTTCATGGCCGACTCGTACTTGAACTTCCCGTAGTCCATGAGCTTGCACACGGGCGGACGGGCGTTCGCCGCGACCTCGACCAGGTCCAGGTCGTACTCCTGCGCAAGCTCCAGTGCCTTGGCCAGGGGGACGATGCCCACCTGCTCGCCACTGGGACCGACAAGTCGCACCTCGGGAACGCGAATCCGGTCGTTGATGCGGGGCTCGGCGCTGATGGATCCTCCTCGGTAGCACCACGCGACGGTCTGGCGGACAGCCGCGTAACGTCTGTAAGCGTTAAGACCTAACCGCGCCGAGGCACAAAAAATGCCCCGGACGATCACAGGCGGGGCTCCAATGACTACCGGAGCACCGCCGCGGTGAACGCGGGGCGCACTTTCGGGCGACTCCATCGTCCGTACGGAACGATGGTGGCCGCCTGACCGGGGTGACCCGCCGTCCGGGGGACGGTCGGGTGGGAGATCGGAGCCTCCACTTGTGGGCCGGACACGCAAGTGTCCAGCCGGTCGTTACACAAGGTTAGCAGCAACGGCCGGGGAGGGCTAATCGGGAAGGCGCCGCACGCGACCGCTTATCGTGTGGGCATGAGTGAGACCTCCCCCTCCGGCCCCGCCGAGCAGCCCGACTTCGACGAGATGACCCGCGACATCGCCGAGGTCCCGGCGGTCGAGGTGATCGTGACGGTCGCCGTCAACCTGATGAGCGCCGCCGCCGTGAAGCTGGGCCTGACCGAGGAGGGCGACAAGCACAAGGACCTGGACGAGGCCCGCAAGCTGGTGACCGCCCTCGCCGGTCTCCTGGACGCGAGCACCACCGAGATCAGCTCCTTCCACGCGGCGCCGCTGCGCGACGGCCTGAAGTCGCTCCAGCTGGCGTTCCGCGAGGCGTCGATCGTCCCGGACGAGCCGGGCCAGGGCCCCGGTGAGAAGTACACCGGCCCGGTCTACGGCTAGTCCGGCCCGCGCCGCATCATCCACGTACGAACAGGGGCTCGCCCGGAGGCGTCGTCCCGGCCGGCAGCAGTGCCAGGTCGAGACCGCGCACCAGGCGGGCCCTGAGCGTGTCGTCGGCGGCCAGGCGCCGGGCCACCGCGCGTGCGGCCTCGTCGGGGGCGACGGCCGCGTCGAGCACCAGGGCGAGCGTGCCGTCCGCCCGGCCGGGGCCGAGGTGGGCGCGGAGTACGGCGGGCTCGGCGGCCACGGCGGTGCGCACGGCCTCGACGACGGCCGGGTCGGCCAGCGGGTCGGTCGTTGTACGGCCCTCGGCCAGCGCGAGCAGCGCGGGGCCCGTCAGCTCGAACGGCACCGGACCGGACATGTCCAGCACGATCGTGTCCGCCTTCTCGTGCGCGGCGGCCTGGAGGGCCTGGTGCAGGGGTACGGCGACCGGCCGGGCCCCCGCGTCCCAGCGGGCCAGCGAGTCGGTGGAGGTGAAGGCGGGCAGGGCGGTACGGGAACCGGCCTTCAGGGTCGGCACGGCCATGTCGCTGGTCTTCTCGCGGCGCAGCCCGTTCTCGTCCTCTTCGACCTCACCCAGCACCGCCACCACCGGAACCAGCAGCCGCGCGCCCTTGAGCGCCTCCAGGACGGGTCCGACGGCGGTGCGGTCCTCGGCCCACGCCGTCAGCGCGGCGCTCAGCCGGGGGTCGGCGGAGCCGTCGTCTTCGGAGAAGCCGGAGTCGGGAATGTTCTTGTTCGCCACGGTCACCGACCCTATAGGGGGGAAGCTGCTGGGCTTGTGCGGCCCCTGAAACCCCACCGTCACGGCTTTCACAGGAATCTCAGTTTTCCCTGACGCAGTTCTTACTTCCGTCTAACGGGGCGCACAGTCCCCGCCCCGAGCATCGCGGGCATGGAGTCTCCCAGAGCCCGCCGACGCCGCCGCGCTCGCCCGTCCCGGCGCCGTCCGCTCCTGTGCACCGCGCTGGCCGCCGTCGCGATAGCCGGCGGCACGGCCGCGGGGACCGTGTACGTGAAGGGGCGGGCGCACACCGGCCCCGTATCCTCGGCGGCGTCACCGTCGGCCTCTTCCTCGGCCCCGACGGGTGGGGAGGAAGCGGTGGAATCCGCGGCGGAGGCGTCGGCCGGCCGGAAGGCGCTGCTGGCGAAGGCCATGAAGGCGGTCGCCGTGCCGTCGGCCGCGAACGTGTCGACAGCCGTGCTGGACCTCGACTCCGGTGAGAGCGCCACGCACGGCGACGCCCTCTTCGACACGGCGAGCATCGTCAAGGTCGACATCCTGGCGACGCTGCTGTTGCAGGCCCAGGACGCGGGCCGGCATCTCACGGCGACGGAGAAGGCGTACGCCACGAAGATGATCGAGAACAGCGACAACGACTCCGCGACGGCCCTGTGGCACGCCATCGGGACGGCGGACGGGCTCGACGCGGCGAACAAGCGGTTCGGGCTCACGGACACCACGGGCGGCGACGGCGAGCTGTGGGGGCTGACCCAGACCACCGCGGCGGACCAACTCGTTCTCCTCCAGCAGGTGTTCGGGGACGACTCGAAGCTGAGCAAGGCCTCGCAGGCGTATGTCCAGGGGCTGATGAAGGCCATCGAGCCGGACCAGGACTGGGGTGTCTCGGCCGCGGCCGACGGCTCCGCGTGGGCGCTGAAGAACGGCTGGCTGGCCCGCAGCACGACCGGCCTGTGGGACGTCAACAGCATCGGACGCGTCACGGCGGGCGGCGACGACTACCTGGTCGCCGTGCTGTCGAACGGCAACGCCGGCCAGGCGACGGGCATCTCACTGGTCGAGGCGGCGGCGAAGGCGACGGTGTCGGTGTTCACCGGGGACGACGCCACGTCGTCGGCCTCGTCCGCGGCGTCCGAGCAGGGGTGACGGGCGGCGGCCTCAGCAGCCGTCCTGCACCCGCTCCTCGCGGCGCCGGCGCCACAGGACGCCCGCCGCCACCAGGAGCACCCCGCCGGTGCTGCCGGCCAGCGGTCCCGCCCAGCTCGACGCGCCGCCGGTGGCCTCGGCGGTGTCCGGGCCGGAGCCGAAGTACTTGTCGCCGTGGGACGCGGTCCGTATGCCCTCGGGTTCGAGGCGGGCGGCGGCCTGGATGGCGGCGGCGGGGTCGACCATGCCGAAGCCGCGGGAGTCGTCGCGGCCGCCGCTGGGTGCGTCCCGGGCGGTGTCCTCCAGGAGCTTCTTCATCTGGGCCGGGGTCAGGCCGGGGTGGGCGGCCCTGATCAGCGCGACGGCGCCGGAGACGAAGGCGGAGGCCGCGCTCGTCCCCCACCCCTCGTAGTACTTGTGGTCCGGGTCGGCGATGACGACGTCGACGCCGGGGGCGCTCACCGTGGCGTACCAGCGGCGGGTGGAGAAGTCGGCGCGGGTGCCGTAGCGGTCGACGGCGGTCGCGGCGATGACGCCCGGGTAGGCGGCCGGGTAGGAGATGTGGTCGCCCTTCTTGCCGCCGTTGCCGGCCGAGGCTACGACGACGGCGCCCTTCTTCAGGGCGTACTGGACGGCCTCGTCCTCGCTGGGTTCGGGATGCGCGGAGACGGAGTCGTCGCCGAGGGAGAGGTTGATGACGTCGGCGCCCTGGTCGGCGGCCCAGCGGATGCCCTCGGCGAGGGCGTTGCCGCGGGTGGCGCGGGCCTTGCCGCGGGCGGAGTCGCCGTCCTCCAGGATCACGCGGACGGGGAGGATCTTCGCCTCGGGGGCGATGCCCATGACGCCGTCGCCGTCGCCGGGACCGTGTCCGTGGCCGGCGATGATGCCGGCCATCGCGGTGCCGTGCCGGGCCCAGGTGCGGTCGCCGCGCTGGGCGCCGAACTTGATCATGTCCTTGCCGGGCAGGACGTTGCCCACCAGGTCCGGGTGGTCGTCCTCGACGCCGGTGTCCAGGACGGCGACGGTGATGCCCTTGCCCTTGGTGGTGCGCCAGGCCTCCTGGGTGTGCATCGCCGACAGGGCCCACTGCTGGGCGCGGATGCCGTCGGCGTACGCCACGGTGGACGGCAGGAGGGCGATCGATCCGGCGAGGAGAAGGCTCAGGGCCGCGCCGCCGGTCGTACGGTTCATGAGGGGCTCTCCGTGGCCGAGCTGACGGTCTTGCGCAGGCGCCGTTCGATGCGGTCGGCCAGGCCCTGCGCCTCGTTGCCGAGTCCCGCCTGGGCGGGGGCCGAGGTGGCGCCGGAGCGTATGGCCTCCGCCGCGGGCTGCGGGTCGTCGACGGTGCGGCCGTCCGCCCAGCCGGAGACGGCGTAGGCGACCACCGGGGCGTCGGTGAGGACGGAGATGGTCCAGGAGGCGCGCTGCTTGTCGCCGAAGGCCGCGGCGGCGGTGCCCTTCACGGCGTACGGACGGGGCATCAGGTCGGTCCGGGCGCCGAGGCCCTCGCTCTGGAAGCGGCGGGCCAGGGAGCTCATGGCGGCGGTGTCGGCCTTGGTGAAGAGCAGGCCGACAGTGGTGACGTAGCTCTGGGTGGCGTCGGTGTAGGTGGCGCGCAGCAGCCTCCGGCAGCCGACGGGGGCGAGCGCCTTTTCGAGAAGCGGGTCGAAGGCGTTCGCGCAGCCGCTGTCCGGGGCGACGGCGATCCGTATCCAGGTGCGGTCGGCGCCGCCGGGGCCCGCGCCGGTGCCCTCCACGGTGGGCGGGAAGAGCTGGTCGACGGGCACGCTGTGCCACAGGTCGGCGGCCGCGGCGTAGCCCTTCCCGGGTCCGGTGCTCCCGCCGTCCCCGGTGAGCCAACTCCCGGTCACCGCACCGCCGATGAGCCCGAGTCCGAGGACGACACAGGCGGCGGCAGTGGCGGTGCGGGGCCGCACCCGCGCGCCCAGCGGCCGGGGGCGCCCGCGCTCGTCGTACCCCTCGGCCTGCCCGAAGGTCACGACGGGCGGCACCGCCGCGCTCCAGGAGAGGGCGGGGTCGGGGGCCGGTACGGGCGCCGTGGCGGTCGGGGTGTGCGTGTTCTGGGCGGCCGCGCGGGATGCGTCACCGCTCGCCGCGCCGGGCTTCGTCGCCGACAGGGTCCGGCGCAGCTGGGCAGTCGTCTCCGAGGGGGTTTCGGCCGGGGGGCCGGCAGGCCGGGGCGGCACGGTGGGGCGGTGACCGGGCCGGGGCGGGATTCGGTCCGCCGCGGGGGTGCCGGTCTTGCGCGGCTCACGGCCTACGGTCGGCGGGGCGTCGGGGAAACGCGCCGAGGCGGGTGGGGGCGGGGCCGTGGGGGCCGTCGGGCCGGGGTTGCGCGCCGCGAAGGCAGGACGGACATAGGGGAAATCCGGCCGCGGGCCCGGGCCGCCCGAGCCGGGGCGGGTGGCCTTCCCGTCCCCCGCGCTCCGGGCCCCCGGCACACCGGAGTTCGGCCGCACCGGCGAACTCGGCCGACGCGAGCCGGCAGCCGCCCCGCCGGTCGCCGTACGCGTGCCGGAGGAGCCGTCGCCGGGCGCCGTACGCGACCCCGCGGAAGCACTGGCGGTACCGCCCGCCGGACGCGAACCCGAAGACGCGCCGCCGCCCGCCGGACGCGAACCCGAAGCGGCGCTCTCGTCCACCGCACGCGCACCTGCCGGGACGGCACCGCCCGCCGGACGCGAAGCAGAGGGGCCATCCCCGACCACCGAACGCCCGGTTGCGGAAGCCCTGCCGCCCACCGGACGAGAACCCAAGGGGGCTCCGCCCTCCGTCGCACGCGAACCGGACGCAGCATTGCCTGCCGCCGGACGCCCAACCTCAAAAGCACCGCCGCCCGCCGGACGCGAACCGGACGCAGCATTGCCTGCCGCCGGACGCCCAACCTCAAAAGCACCGCTGCCCGCCGGACGAGAACCCAAGGGCATCCCGCCCCCCGCCGGACGCGAACCGGACGCAGCACCGCCACCCGCCGGACGCCCAACCTCGGAAGCACCACTGTCCCCCGGACGAGAACCGGAGGGCATCCCGCCCCCCGCCGGACGCGAACCGGACGCAGCACCGCCGCCCGCCGGACGCGGAGCAGTCGAAGGGCTGTCGCCGGGGCCGGTGCGGTCGGGGGCCGCGTCGGTCGTCGCCGTGCGGCCGTGTGGCGGGTTCGCGGCGGGATCCGGCGTGGGGGCGTTGTCCCGTGCGCCCTCCGGCCGCGACTCCCCTTGCCGCGCGTCGGCGCCCGACGGGGCGGGGTTGTGGGAGGGGCGTGGCGGGACGGGGGCGTGCCGCGCTTCCGTGCTCATGCACCCCCCGCTTCCTCGTGCCATTACGCATACCCGCACGCGCGGACCGGCATCCCGGCGCAGAGCAAGCGGCCGGGGTGGTTCCACTGTGCGTGTGCGCGTCACTCTACGGCTTGACCACGGTCGAACGGGAACCAGTCCACGAGCCCGGGGCATCTGCCCGGAACGTCCCCCTACCCTGCGGTAATCCTGTCTGGCAGGCTTCGTGCATGACTGCGCGCGCCTCCGACCGGGCCCGTTACGACAGGGCCACCGCCCATCTCGACGCCCCTCTCGCGATCGTGGACCTGGACGCCTTCGACGCCAACGCGGACGATCTCGTCCGGCGGGCCGGCGGCAAGCCGATCCGCGTGGCCAGCAAGTCCGTGCGCTGCCGTGCCCTGCTGGAGCGGGTGCTGGCGAAGGACGGGTTCGCCGGCATCATGTCGTTCACACTGGCCGAGTCGCTGTGGCTCGCCCGCTCCGGCTTCGACGACGTGCTGCTCGCGTACCCGTCCGTCGACCGTGCCGGTTACGCGGAGCTGGCCGGCGATCCCAAGCTCGCCGCCGCCGTCACGGTGATGATCGACGACCTCGCCCAGCTGGATCTGATCGACGCCGCCCGTGCCGGTGGCCGTGAAGTCGTGCGGGTCTGCCTGGAGTTGGACACCTCTCTGAAGCTGCTGGGCGGGCGGGTGCGGGTGGGGGCGCGCCGTTCGCCGCTGCACTCCCCCGCCCAGGTGGCCGACGTGGCGCGGGCCGTGAGCCGGCGGCCGGGTTTCCGGCTGGTGGGGATCATGGCGTACGAGGGGCACATAGCCGGGGTCGGGGACGCGATCGCCGGCCGTCCCTTCCGTTCCCGCGCCGTCCGGTTGATGCAGGCCACCGCTCGCCGGGAACTGGCCGAGCGGCGGGGCGCGGTGGTGCGGGCGGTCCGGGCGGTGGTGCCCGGGCTGGAGTTCGTCAACGGCGGCGGCACGGGCAGTGTGCAGCACACCGCGGCGGAGTCCTCCGTCACGGAGATCGGGGCCGGTTCGGGTCTGTACGTGCCGCGCCTGTTCGACAACTACACGTCGTTCACCGGCCGCCCCGCCGCCCTCTTCGCCATGCCCGTGGTGCGGCGGCCGGGTGTGGGCGTCGTCACCGTGCTCGGCGGCGGCTATCCCGCCTCCGGGGCTCCCGGCCGCGACCGGCTGCCGGTGCCGTACCTGCCGGAGGGGCTGCGGTACGACCCCCAGGAGGGGCCCGGCGAGGTGCAGACCCCGCTGCTCGGCTCGCCCGCCGACGATCTACTGATCGGCGACAGGGTGTGGTTCCGGCACGCGAAGGCCGGTGAGCTGTGCGAGCGGTTCGACGTGCTGCACCTGATCGAGGGGGACGCGGTGACGGCGACGGTGCCGACGTACCGGGGCGAGGGCCACACGTTCCTGTGACCCGTGCCCCGGTACTCCGGGAGCACCCGGGAACGGCCTAGAGCGGAGTGACGTACGCGCCCGAGATCCCGCCGTCCACCAGGAAGTCGGTGGCGTTGACGAAGGAGGAGTCGTCGCTGGCCAGGAAGGCGACGGCGGCGGCGATCTCCTCGGCCTCGGCGAACCGGCCGACCGGGATGTGCACCAGGCGGCGGGCGGCCCGCTCGGGGTCCTTGGCGAACAGCTCCTGGAGCAGGGGCGTGTTGACCGGCCCCGGGCAGAGGGCGTTGACGCGGATGCCCTCGCGGGCGAACTGCACGCCCAGTTCGCGGGACATGGCGAGGACGCCGCCCTTGGAGGCGGTGTAGGAGATCTGCGAGGTGGCCGCGCCCATGCGGGCGACGAAGGACGCGGTGTTGATGATGGAGCCCTTGCCCTGGCGGCGCATGTAGGGGATGGCGGCCTTGCAGCACAGGTAGACGGAGGTGAGGTTGACCTCCTGGACGCGCTTCCAGGCCTCCAGGCCGGTCTCCAGGATGGAGTCGTCGTCGGGCGGGGAGATGCCGGCGTTGTTGAAGGCGATGTCGACACTGCCGTAGGTGTCGTGGGCGGCCTTGAAGAGGGCCTCGACCTGCTCCGGGTCGGTGACGTCGACCTTCACGAAGAGGCCGCCGACCTCCTCGGCGGCGGCCTTGCCGCGGACCTCGTCCACGTCGCCGCAGACGACGTGCGCGCCCTCGGAGGCGAGCCGGCGCGCGGTGGCGAGGCCGATGCCGCTGCCGGCTCCGGTGACGACGGCGGTGCGGCCGACCAGGCGGCGGCAGATGTTTTCGGCAGTCATGTGCGGCTCAGGCCTCCGTGCTGATGAAGACGTTCTTGGTTTCGGTGAAGGCGGTCAGGGCCTCGGGGCCGAGTTCGCGGCCGAGGCCGGACTGTTTGAAGCCGCCGAAGGGTGTCCAGTAGCGGACGCTGGAGTGGGAGTTGACGGACAGGTTGCCGGCGCGGACGGCCTGGGAGACGCGCAGCGCGCGGCCGACGTCGCGGGTCCAGATGGAGCCGGAGAGGCCGTACGGGGTGTCGTTGGCGAGGCGGATCGCGTCCTCCTCGTCGGTGAAGGGCAGGAGGACGGCGACCGGGCCGAAGATCTCCTCGCGGGCCGCGGCGGAGTCGGGCCGTTCGCCGGTGAGCACGGTCGGCGGGAACCAGAAGCCGGGTCCGTCAGGTGCGCTGCCGCGCAGGGCCGGGGCGGCTTCGGGGACGTAGGACCGTACGCGGTCGAGCTGCCGGCGGGAGATCAGCGGGCCCATCTGGGTCCTCTCGTCGGCCGGGTCGCCCACGGTCACGGCGGCCAGCGCGTCGGCGAGGAAGTCGCGGGCCGCGTCGTACACCGTCTCCTGGACGAGGATGCGGGTGCGGGCGCAGCAGTCCTGGCCGGAGTTGTCCAGGAAGGAGAAGGGGTCGAGGGCGGACTTGAGGTCGGCGTCGGCGAAGACGATGTTCGGGCTCTTGCCGCCGAGTTCCAGGGTGACCGGCTTGACCAGCCGGGCACAGCGCTCCATGACCTCGCGGCCGGTGCGGGTCGAGCCGGTGAAGACGATCTTGGCGACGTCGGGGTGGTCGACCAGGGCGCGTCCCGCGGTGTGGCCGTATCCGGGCAGCACCTGGAAGAGCTGCTCGGGCAGGCCCGCCTCCAGGGCCAGTTCGGCCAGGCGGAGGGCGGTGAGCGGGGTGGTCTCGGCGGGCTTGAGGACGACGGCGTTGCCCGCGGCGAGGGCCGGGAAGGAACCCCAGGCGGCGATGGGCATGGGGAAGTTCCAGGGGGCGATCACGCCGACGACGCCGAGGGGTTCGTGGAAGGTGACGTCCCAGCCGCCGGGGGCCGGGATCTGCCTGCCGAGCAGGCGTTCGGCACCGCCGGCCGCGTACAGCAGCAGGTCGCGGGCGTTGCCGGCCTCCCAGCGGGCGTTGCCGAGGGTGTGGCCGGCCTCGCGGACCTCCAGCCGGGCCAGTTCCTCGACATGGGCGTCGACGGTGTCGGCGAAGCGGCGCAGCAGCCGGGCCCGGTCGGCGGGCGGGAGGGCGGCCCACTTCGTCTGGGCCCGCGCGGCGCGTGCGACGGCGGCGTCCACGTCCTGCGCGGTGGCGGCGGGGACGGTGGCGACGGCCTCCTCGGTGGCGGGGTTGAGGACCTTCAGCTCGTGCGGGTCGGACACGTGATGACCTTTCACATGCGTTCGAAGGAGCGGCGCAGCTCCCAGTCGGTGACCGCGGCGTCGAAGGCGTCGAGTTCGACGCGCGCCATGTTGCGGTAGTGCGCGACGACCTCGTCGCCGAAGGCGGCCCGGGCGATCGGGCTGTTCT
Organism: Streptomyces sp. NPDC054834; assembly: GCF_053611185.1. Taxonomy (NCBI): domain Bacteria; kingdom Bacillati; phylum Actinomycetota; class Actinomycetes; order Kitasatosporales; family Streptomycetaceae; genus Streptomyces; species Streptomyces sp. NPDC054834. The sequence continues at coordinate 274,581 of NZ_JBSGZV010000002.1, forward strand.
CCCAGAGGTCGGCGGCCTCCCGCAGGGTGGTGGGCACGTGCGCGAAATCGGCGGTGTAGGCGTTGCCGGGGCAGGCGTCGGGCAGTTCCAGCTTCTGCTCGATGCCGTACAGTCCCGCCGCCACCAGCCCCGCGACCGCCAGGTGCGGGTTGACGTCGCCGCCGGGCAGGCGGTTCTCGAAGCGCAGGGAGCGGCCGTGACCGACGACTCTGAGGGCGCAGGTGCGGTTGTCGTGGCCCCAGGCGACCGCGGTGGGGGCGAAGGACCCGGACTGGAAGCGCTTGTAGGAGTTGATGTTCGGGGCGTAGAGCAGGGAGAAGTCGCGGAGCGCGGCGAGCTGTCCGGCGAGGAAGTGGCGCATGACCTCGGACATCCCCTCGGGTCCGGCCATCGCGTTGGTGCCGTCGGCGTCGGCGAGCGAGAGGTGGATGTGGCAGGAGTTGCCTTCGCGCTCGTTGTACTTGGCCATGAAGGTGAGGGACATGCCCTCCTGGGCGGCGATCTCCTTGGCGCCGGTCTTGTAGATGGCGTGCTGGTCGCAGGTGACGAGGGCCTCGTCGTAGCGGAAGGCGATCTCGTGCTGGCCGGGGTTGCACTCGCCCTTGGCGGACTCGACGGTCAGGCCGGCGCCGGCCATCTCGTTGCGGATGCGGCGCAGCAGCGGCTCGATGCGGCCGGTGCCGAGGACCGAGTAGTCGATGTTGTACTGGTTGGCCGGGGTGAGCCCTCGGTAATGGGCGTCCCAGGCCTGTTCGTAGGTGTCCTTGAAGACGATGAACTCCAGCTCTGTGCCGACCTGGGCGGTGTAGCCGAGTTCGGCGAGCCGCTCCAGCTGGCGGCGCAGGATCTGGCGGGGGGCGGCGGCGACCGGGGAGCCGTCGCTCCAGGCGAGGTCGGCGATCAACATGGCCGTGCCCTCGTTCCAGGGAACGCGGCGGAGGGTGGACAGGTCGGGGTGCATGGCGAAGTCGCCGTACCCGCGGTCCCAGGAGGACATCTCGTAGCCGTCGACGGTGTTCATCTCGGTGTCGACGGCGAGGAGGTAGTTGCAGCCCTCGGTGCCGTGCTGGAGGACCTCTTCGAGGAAGAAGCGTGCGGCGAACCGCTTGCCCTGGAGCCGCCCTTGCATGTCGGGGAAGGCCAGGACGACAGTGTCGATCTCACCGCCTGCGACGAGGGCGTGCAGTTCCTCGACGCCGAGCGGGGGTGTGCGGTCTGCCACGGGAGAGCCTCCTTCGGCTTCTTCGCGCTTCTCAGCGCTTTTCCGGCCGGGCCGGGAGCCATAAGGTATTGCCGAGAACCATTGCTTGGGAAGGGGGCACGGCCGGATGTCAGTGGATGCCGACGGCGGTCTCGGCGACCGGCTCACGCCGGTGCTGCGGCCGGTGCGGGCGGGCAACGGCTTCGAGGAGGCGCTGGAGCAGATCCTCCAGGTGGTCCGGCTCGGCCTGGTGCCGGGCGGGGGGCGGCTGCCCGCCGAGCGGGAGCTGGCGGAGCGGCTGGGCATCAGCCGGGTGACCCTGCGCGAGGTGCTGAAGGTGCTTCAGGACCAGGGCCTGGTGGAGTCCCGGCGCGGGCGGTACGGCGGCACGTTCGTGCTGCCGCGCACGGACGCGGGCGGCGAGGACGAGTTGCGGCGCCGGATCGCCGAGGTCGACATCGAGGACGTGCTCCGCTTCCGTGAGGTGCTGGAGGTGGGCGCGGCCGGTCTGTGCGCGGCGCACGGGCTGACCGGTGAGCAGGCGGACCGGCTGCGCGAGGCGCTGGCCCGCACGCACGACGCGCCGCTCGCCGACTACCGCCGCCTGGACACCCTGCTCCACCTCACGCTGGCCGAGCTGTGCGGCTCGCCGACGCTGACCGCGCAGTACGCGGCGGTCCGGGCGAGGGTGAACGACCTGCTGGACTGCATCCCGCTGCTGGTCCGCAACCTGGAGCACTCGCAGCGCCAGCACACCGCGCTGGTCGAGGCGGTGCTGGACGGGGACGCGGACGGCGCGCGGGAGATGATGCGGGAGCACTGTGCGGGGACGGCGGCGCTGCTGCGGGGCTTCCTGGCTTGAGCAGACCCTGCAAAGGTGTGCACGTGAACCATTGGACCGCTGGGAGGCCCGCGTGACCGGACGACCGCTGATCGGTGTGAGCACGTACCTGGAGACGGGGGCGCGCTGGGGCGTCTGGGAGCTGGAGGCCGCCCTGCTGCCCGCCGCCTATCCGCGTCTGGTGCAGCGGGCCGGAGGGCTGGCCGCGATGCTTCCGCCGGACGACCCCGCGCACGCGGCGGCCACGGTGGCCCGGCTGGACGGCCTGGTCGTCGCGGGCGGCCCGGACGTCGACCCCGCCCGCTACGGCGCCGAACGCTCCCCGCGCACGGGGCCGCCCGCGCCCGAGCGGGATGCCTGGGAACTCGCCCTGGTCGACGCTGCACTGGCCGCGCGCGTCCCGCTGCTCGGCATCTGCCGGGGCATGCAGCTGCTGAACGTGGCCCTCGGCGGCACGCTCGTGCAGCACCTCGACGGGCACGCGGAGGTGGTCGGCGTGTTCGGCGGTCACCCGGTCAAGCCGGTTCCGGGAACCCTGTACGCCGAGGCCGTGCCGGAGGAGACGACCGTGCCGACCTACCACCACCAGGCCGTGGACCGCCTCGGCGAGGGCCTCGTCCCCTCGGCGTATGCGGCCGACGGCACGGTGGAGGCCGTGGAACTGCCGTCCGCCGGCTGGGTGCTGGGCGTGCAGTGGCATCCGGAGATGGGCGAGGACCTCCGGGTCGTCCGGGCGCTGATCCGGGCGGCGTCCGGCTCGTCAGCCCCGCACCACCCCTGAGCCGGCGTCGAGCCGCTTCCTGAGCCACGCCAGGCCCGTCTCTCCCTGCGCGCGCTGGAAGGCACGCACCGTGGGGAGGCCCGGGGGCGGGGGCTGGAGCGAGTGGCTCAGGAAGTAGCCGGCGAGGGCGGCCAGGGTGGCGGTGACCGCGGCCGGATCGGCGTCCCGGCCCACCGGATGCGCGGTGAACAACTCCTCCGGATCCGGCCCGGCCTGGGCCCGCACGCACGGCAGCATCACCAGCAGGTCGAACCACGGCGCGGCGCGCACGGCGTGCGGCCAGTCGACGAAGACGACGCCGCGGCCGTTCTCCTGGCCGGTCAGGAGGATGTTGTCGGCCCGCAGGTCGCCATGGGCGAGGGTCTCGCCGGAGGCGGCCCCGGGCCAGCCGGCCAGTTCGGCGAGCTCGGGCAGCCGGGCGACGGCCCAGGGGTCGAGCCGCCCGGTGAGATCGCCCTGTTCCCCGTCGAGCAGCTGCCGCCAGCCGTCGAAGCTGCCGGCCATCGCCTCGGCGACGGGCGGGGCGGCGACCGGCGACGGGGTGAGGCCGCGGCTCAGCTCGCCGACGGCGTCGAGGACCAGCCGCAGCTCGGCCGGCCGCCACGGGACGTGGGGCTGGTGCCCGGGGGCGCCTCAGGCCGGGCGGGCAGGGCGGGAGCGGGTCAGGGAGAGGAGGTCTCGGGCGGGGCCCACCGGGCGGTGGCCCGTCGGCCAGACCGCGCGCAGGTCACGCCGGAGCGCGACGCCGTCCACCGGAATGCTCACGAGCCGGCGCAAGGAGAGTTCGTCGCCCACCGCGAGTTCGCTCAGTACCGCGGGGCCCGCGCCGCTGACCGCCGAGGCCTTGACGGCGGTGGTGGAGGACAGCTCGATCAGCGGGCGGGCCAGGCCGCCCAGGGCCGCGTCCAGGACCTGGCGGGTGCCGGAGCCCTTCTCCCGGAGGATGAGCGGGGTGGACGCCAGTTCCTGTGCCGCGAGGGGGCGCCGGCGGCGGGCCCAGGGGTGGGTGGGTGCCGTCACCACGATCAGCCGGTCGTGGGCGATCACCGCGGAGTCCAGGCCGGACGGCACGGACAGCCCCTCCACGAAGCCGACGTCGGCCTCGTCCGCGAGCAGCCGCTCGGCCACCGCGGCCGAGTTCCCGGCGAGCAGCGACACCGCGGTGTCGGGCCGCCGGGCGCGCAGCGCGATCAGCCAGCCCGGCAGCAGGTACTCGGCGATGGTCATGCTGGCCGCCACCCGCAGCCGTGAGTCCCGGCGGTCCCTGAGCGCCTGCGCGCCCGCGTCGAAGGCCTCCGCCGCCTCCACCACCCGCCGCGCCCAGTCGGTGACGAGGGCGCCCGCGTCCGTCAGCCGGGAGCCGCGCGGCGAGCGGTCCACGAGGGCCACGCCCAGCTGGCGCTCCATGGACCGGATCCGGCTGCTGGCCGCGGGCTGGGTGATGCCGACCTCCCGGGCCGCCGCCCCGAGGCTGCCCAGCCGCGCGACCGCCAGCAGCAGTTCCAGCGCGCCCAGCTCGGGCACCCGGTACGCCAGTGATCCGGCCCCTCGTCGTTCCTCCGCCGCACCACTCGCCTCGCTCATAAGACCAGCTTATGCCCCCATAGAGGCGAACTCCCTGGTCGTCGCCGTCCGCTCGCGCGACCGTTGGTTCATGGTCACCGCAGCGGCAGTCCGCCACCTCGGCCCCAACTGGTACGCCTCCGTGATGGGCACCGCGGTGGTGGGAACCGCCGGTGCCGCGCTCCCCGTCCACGTCGACGGTCTGCGCCCGCTGTGCGCCGGCGCCTGGGTGCTTTCGCTCGTCATGCTGGTGGTCCTCCTCGCCGCCCGCGCCCTGCACTGGGCCCACCACGGCGACCAGGCCCGCGCCGACCTCCTCGACCCGGCGACGGTCCCGTTCTACGGCTGCCTCGCGATGGCCCTGCTGGCGGTCGGCGGCGGTGCCCTGGGGGTCGGCCGGGACTGGATCGGCACCGAGCGGGCGGTGGCCCTCGACGCCGTGCTGTTCACGGCCGGTACGGCCGTCGGGCTGGCGGCCGCCGTCGCCGTGCCGTACCTCATGGCCGTACGTCACCGCGTCGAGCCGGGACAGGCCACCCCGGTGTGGCTGCTGCCGCTGGTCGCGCCCATGGTGTCGGCCGCGCTCGGGCCGCAGCTGGTGCCGCACCTGCCGCCGGGACAGCCCCGGGAGACGCTGCTGCTCGCCTGTTTCGCGCTGTTCGGGCTGAGCCTGCTCGCGACGCTGCTGATGCTGCCGCTGGTCTTCGCCCGGCTGATCACCGCGGGGCCGCTCCCCCTCGCGCTGACCCCGGCACTCTTCCTGGTGCTGGGGCCGCTCGGGCAGTCCACCACCGCCGTCGGCAACATCGCCGACCTCGCGCCCGGGGTCCTGCCCGCCCCCTACGGCCGGGGCTTCGGCGCCCTCGCCGTCCTGTACGGGGTGCCCGTCATGGGCTTCGCGCTGCTGTGGCTGGCGCTCGCCACCGCGCACGTGGTGCGGGCCCGGCGGCACGGCATGGGATTCGCGATGACCTGGTGGGCGTTCACCTTCCCGGTGGGCACCTGTGTCACCGGCTCCGCCGTCCTGGCCCGGCACACCGGGCTCGCCGCCTACGAGGCCCTCGCGGTCGGGCTGTACGCGCTGCTGGTCGCGGCGTGGCTCGTGGCGGGCGTCGGCACGGTGCGCGGGCTGGTCAGCGGACGGCTGCTCGCAGGGCCCCGGTCAGTACCCGTGGCGCCTCGGCCAGTGACGGCCCGTACCAGGTCAGGTGCCGTCCGCTGACAAGTGCGCAGCTCAGACCGGGGAAAGCCTCGGGACCGTCGTCCGCCGTGAAGCGGTACGGCTCGTCGGGGAGGACGACCAGGTCGGGGGCGGCGGCCCGCAGTTCGTCGAGGGGGATGCGGGGATAGCGGTCGGGGTGGCCGGCGTACAGGTGGTCGACGCCCAGCCGGGCCAGCACGTCGCCCGCGAAGGTGTCCCGGCCCAGCACCATCCAGGGGCGCCGCCAGATCGGCACGACCGCCGTCGTTCGGCGGTCCGGCGCCGGCGGCGCCGCCCAGGCCGTCTCGGCCTCGTCCAGCCACCGCGGCCTGGTCCGCGCCCCGCACGCGGTCAGCACCCGCTCCAGCTCCCGGAAGGCCTGCGGTACGTCCCGTACCTCGGTGACCAGGACCGTCGGTCCCGCCGCGCGCAGGGCGTCGAGGTCCGGCGCGCGGTTCTCCTCCTCGTTGGCGATCACCAGATCGGGGGCGAGGGCGGTGATGCGGTCGAGCCGGGGATTCTTGGTACCGCCGACACGGGTGACCTCGAGGTCCGCCGGATGGCCGCACCAGTCCGTGGCGCCGACGAGGACGCCGGGCAGTGTGACGGCCACCGCCTCGGTGAGCGACGGCACGAGGGAGACGACCCGCACGCGGCGAACCCTAACGAGCGCGGTCCTTGACCGCCTCGATGTGTTCCGCCACCGCGACGACGATCACCCGGGTGTCGGGGACCGTGGCCCGCCAGCGATGGCGGACGCCACCGGTCAGGTAGAGGGTGTCGCCACGGCCGAGGCGGTAGGCGCGGCCCTCCGCCTCGATCTCCACGGCGCCGTCGGCGACGTACATCAACTCGTCGTTGCGGTGCTGGAATTCGCGGCCGGCGTCGTGGTCGCCGGTGAATTCCGAGGCGTGCAGTTGGTGGTGGCCGCGCACCAGCGAGCGCACCCGCGGGTCGAAGCCGTTCTCGGTGTCCTCGGCTCGGACGACGTCCACGCTGCACGCCGGGTCGGCGGCGGCGAGCAGCTCGACGGCGGTGGTGCGCAGGGCGTCGGCGACCTTCTCCAGGGAGCCTCTGCTGGGGCGCGCCCGGTCGTTCTCGATCTGGCTCAGGAAGGGGACGGACAGGCCGCTGCGCTCGGCCACGACGGCGAGGGTGAGCTCCAGCGCGCGGCGGCGCCGCCGGACGGCCGCACCCACCCGGAGGGGCTGTTGTTCTTTGTGGTCGCCCATCGCTCCGGCTCCCTCCTTCGCTCGCCGCGGTTCCGACCGGGTGCCCCGCATCGGGGGCACCACTTCTGATGACTTCTCTGCACCCTACGCATGTTCGGCAAACCGTTTCACGCGGCCGTCACATCGATGTCACGCGGAGCCGGCGTCACCCCCATAGATCGCGCCAGCGCACGAGCCGCCGTCGGCCTCCGATCGGGGCCGTGCTGCCGGATGGTGAAGTCCCGTAGCGTGGTGCGGAGTTGGCCGACAGTGACGCATCCGGGGCGCGGGCCGGGAGGACGGCGAGGTTTGGGTAAGGCCGTAGCGCTCTGTGGTTGGCCGGATTCTTTCCGTAGGAGTATCCGGGCTCGTTCCGTCCACCGCGCCCCGTACGCCACGAGGGGTGGACGGCACCTGGAACGGTGCTGCCCACCCCTCGCGCGGGCGGATCCGGGTGCTGTCAGGTCACCCGGCCGCCCGGCTCTTCGTCCCCTGGCCGGCGACCGGGGCCCACTTGTCGACCATCCCTGGGTGCTGCTTCAGCCAGGTGCGGACGGCGTCCTGCTCCTTGCCCTCGCCGGCCTTCTGGATCTGTGCTTCCAGGCCGGTGAGCTGCTGCTCCGTCATGGAGAAGTTCCGCAGCCACCTGCCGGCCTCGGGGTTGTCGGCGGCGAAGCCCTTGCGGGCGATGGTGTGCACGCCGTCGCCCTTGCCCCAGGCGCCCCGCGGGTCCTTGAGCTTTTTCAGGTCGTAGTCGCTGTACGCCCAGTGGGGCGACCACAGGGTGACGACGACCGGCTGCTTCTTGGCGTAGGCGCGCTTGAGCTCGGCGAGCATCGCGGGGGTCGAGCCGTCGACGACCTCGTACGCGCCCGTCAGGCCGTACTCCTTGAGGACCTTGTTCTTGAGCAGGCCCATCATGCCGGCGCTGGGCTCGATGCCGATGATCTTCCCGCCGAACTCGGAGGCGTGCGCCTTGAGGTCCGCCAGGGAGTTCACGTCCTTCACGTACGACGGGACGGACAGTTCCAGGGAGGTGGGGCCGTACCACTTGCCGAGGTCGTCGAGCTGCTTGCCGTACTTCTTCCAGTACTCGGCGTGGGTGGTGGGCAGCCAGGAGTCGGTCTGGAAGTCGAGCTGGCCGGTGGCGAGGCCGGTGTAGAGGGGGCCGGCGGCGTACTGGGTGGTGGTCACCTTGAAGCCGCGCTCCTCCAGGATCTCCTTCCAGAGGTACGTGGAGGCGATGCCCTCGTCCCAGGGGATGTAGCCGATCCGGACCTCCTTGCCCTTGCCGACGTCCGTGGCGGAGGCCTGGGAGGTGCCGGAGGAGCCGAAGACCCCCATGCCGCCGGCCACCAGGGCCAGTACGACCACGCCGACGACCGCGACCGCCGGGCGCGGGCGGTGGGCCCAGACCCTGGTGCCGGCGGCCGCGCGGGCCTTCGCGGCGGCGCGGCGGCCCAGCGGCGACAGCTGGGTGCCGAGGGCGCCGGTGACCCGGTCCAGGTAGATGGCGAGGACGACGATGCCGACGCCCGCCTCGAAGCCGAAGCCGATGTCGAGCCGGCCGATGGCCTCGTTGACGGCGCCGCCGAGGCCGCCGGTGCCGACCATGCCGGCGATCACGACCATCGACAGGCCCAGCATGATCACCTGGTTGACGCCGGCCATGATGGTCGGCAGCGCCAGCGGCAGCTGGACGCGCAGCAGGATGTCGCGGGGTGAGGTGCCGAACGCCTCGGCGGCCTCGACCAGCTCGGCGTCGACCTGCCGGATGCCCAGCTCGGTCATGCGGACGCCGGGCGCGAGGGCGAAGATCAGCGTGGCGATGACGCCGGCGGCGGTGCCCAGGCCGAAGAACAGGATGGCCGGGATCAGCAGCACCATCGACGGCATGGTCTGGAGCAGGTCCAGGACGGGGCGCACGGCCGCACTGACCGCCTTGGAACGGGCGGCCCAGATGCCCAGCGGGACGGAGATGACCAGGGCGATCACCGTGGCGACGAGGACCAGGGCGAGCGTCGACATCGCCCGGTCCCACAGGTCGAGCGAGTCGACGAGCGCGAACCCGGCGAAGGCGAGGACCCCCGCGACCAGCCCGCGCAGCCACCAGGCGAGCACCGCGAGGATGCCCGCCAGGAGCAGCGGCTCGGGTGCGGTCAGAACGGCGTAGATGCCGTCGTACATGCCCTCCACGACCGCGCGGATCGCGTCGAACAGCCAGGACAGATGGGCGACCAGCCAGTTGACGCCGGAGTCGACCCAGTCACCGAGGTGGATCCTAGGCACCGGCGGTCACCTTCTTCGTCTTGCCCTGTCCGCCGTCGCAGACGGTGGGCTCGCCCGGTGCGTCGCCGAGGAAGCCGACGAGGCGCTGCCTCGGTACGACGCCCACGAGCGTGCGTGCGTCGTCGCGGACCGCGACCGGGTGTGGGAGGCGGGCGCTGAGCGCGCACAGCTCGGTGAACGGCGTGTCCGGCGTGGCGGCCGGGCAGCCGCAGTCCGCCTCGTCGCCGCGCAGCTCGGTGTCCATGACGGCGGCGGCGGTCAGAACGCGGGAGCGGTCCACGTCCTTGGTGAAGGAGGCGACGTAGTCGTCGACGGGACGGATCAGGATGTCCTCGGCGGTGCCGGTCTGCACGATCCGTCCGTCGCGCATGACGGCGATCCGGTCGCCCAGGCGCATGGCCTCGTTGAGGTCGTGGGTGATGAAGACGATCGTCTTCTTCAGGGTCTGCTGAAGCGTCAGCAGCTGGTCCTGCATGTCGCGGCGGATCAGCGGGTCGAGCGCGCTGAAGGACTCGTCCATCAGCAGCAGCTCGGCGTCGGTGGCGAGCGCGCGGGCGAGGCCGACGCGCTGCTGCATGCCGCCGGACAGCTCGTCGGGCCAGGAGTCCTCCCAGCCGGCCAGGCCGCACAGGGCGAGCGCCTCGTCGGCGCGGCGCTCGCGCTCGGCGCGGGGCACGCCCTGCACGGCGAGGCCGTAGGCGGCGTTGTCGCGGACGCTGCGGTGCGGGAAGAGCGCGAAGTGCTGGAAGACCATGCTGATCTTCCGTGCGCGGACCTCGCGCAGTTCGCGGTCGGTGAGCGCGGTCAGGTCCCGGTCGCCGAAGCGGACCTGCCCGGCGGTCGGCTCCAGCAGACCGTTGAGCATCCGCAGCAGGGTGGACTTGCCGGATCCGGACAGACCCATCACGACGAAGATCTGGCCGGGGTCCACGGTGAAGGAGGCGTCGATCACGGCGGCGGTGGTGCCGTCGGCGCGCAGCTCCTCCCGGTCGGCTCCCCGCCGGAGTCCTTCCACTGCTTGGTCCGGTCGTCTGCCGAACACCTTGTACAGATGCTCGGCCTCAAGGCTGGCTGACACACGTACCTCTCGTTGAAAAGAGCAACTATCGCCGCTCGGAGGCGGCACCTGCCCAAGCGCCCCGGAGGCAAACACAACAGTGGCCCAGTTCACAGACCCGCCCGGTACGGCATGATGGCGAGGCGTGACCGGACGACTGATGCTCCTCGACACCGCCTCCCTCTACTTCCGCGCCTACTTCGGCGTGCCGGACTCGGTGAAGGCGCCGGACGGCACGCCGGTGAACGCCGTGCGCGGGCTGCTGGACTTCATCGACCGGCTGGTGAAGGACCACCGGCCGGACCGCCTGGTGGCGTGCATGGACGCCGACTGGCGCCCCCGGTGGCGGGTCGACCTGATCCCCTCCTACAAGGCGCACCGCGTCGCCGAGGTCCACGAGGCCGGACCGGACGAAGAGGAGGTCCCGGACACGCTCTCCCCGCAGGTACCGGTCATCGAGGCCGTCCTGGACGCGCTCGGCATCGCCCGGGTCGGGGTCGAGGGGTACGAGGCGGACGACGTCATCGGCACGTTCACCGCGCGCGCCAAGGGCCCGGTCGACATCGTGACCGGCGACCGCGACCTGTACCAGCTGGTGGACGACGCCCGCGGGGTGCGGGTGCTGTACCCGCTCAAGGGCGTCGGCACGCTGCAACTGACCGACGAGGCGTGGCTGCGCGAGAAGTATGGGGTGGACGGCAGCGGGTACGCGGATCTGGCGCTGCTGCGCGGCGACCCGAGCGACGGGCTGCCGGGCGTGCCCGGCATCGGCGAGAAGACGGCCGCCAAGCTGCTCGCCGAGTTCGGCGACCTGGCCGGGATCATGGCGGCGGTCGGCGACCCCGGGGCCAGGCTCACGCCGTCGCAGCGCAAGCGGCTGGAGGAGGCCCGCCCGTACGTCACCGTCGCGCCGACGGTCGTCCGGGTCGCCGCCGACGTCCCCCTGCCGGACGTCGACACGGAACTGCCGAGCGCACCGCGCGACGCGGCGGGTCTTGAGGAGCTGTCGGCGCGCTGGGGACTGGGCGGTTCCCTCCAGCGGCTCCTGACGACGCTCGGGGCCTGACGCGCGCGATGGCCTCCCAGTACCCTCTCATCCAGCTCCGAAGGAAGGGGTGTTCGCTTGCCCCGGATGCTAACTTAGGTGAACCTAACCAATGGAGCGCCTAACAATGGAGCCGGGAGGCCGTCATGGCAGAACGTCCGGGACGCAAGCCGCGGAAGCCCCATTCCGCCCAGGTCGTGCGCACCGAGCGGCTGACCCCGCACATGCAGCGGGTGGTGCTCGGTGGTGAGGGTCTGGCGGACTTCGCCGCGGACACCTGCACCGACCATTATGTGAAGCTCCTGTTCCCCGCCGAGGGCGTGACCTATCCCGAGCCCTTCGACATGGAGCGGATCCGTGCGGAGTTCCCGCGCGAGCAGTGGCCGGTGACCCGGACGTACACGGTGCGCGCCTGGAATCCCGAACAGCGCGAGCTGGCGCTGGACTTCGTGATCCACGGCGACGAGGGCCTGGCCGGGCCGTGGGCGGCGCGCGTCCAGCCGGGCGAGACCGTGCGCTTCATGGGCCCCGGCGGGGCGTACGCGCCCGACGTGAGCGCCGACTGGCATCTGCTCGCCGGTGACGAGAGTGCTCTGCCCGCGATCGCCCGCTCCCTGGAGGCGCTGCCCGAGGGCGTCAGGGCGCACGCCTTCGTGGAGGTCTCCGGACCCGGGGAGGAGCAGAAGATCGACTCCGGCGTGGAGGTCGTCTGGCTGCACCGCGGTGACCGGCCGGTCGGCGCGGCGCTGGTCGAGGCGGTACGGGCACTGGAGTTCCCCGAGGGCCGGATGCACGCCTTCGTGCACGGCGAGGCGGCCTTCGTGAAGGAACTGCGCCGGCTGCTGCGCGTCGAGCTCGCCGTCCCGCGCGAGGACCTGTCGATCTCCGGCTACTGGCGTCTGGGCCACAACGAGGACGGCTGGCAGGCCTCCAAGCGGGATTGGAACGCACGCATCGAGGCGGAGCAGGAGGGCGGCGCGGCCGCGGCCTGAGCAGGGCACTTCGCGAGTGGCGGCGCCCCTGGGGGTGCCGCCACCGGCGCGTCCGGGCACCCATGACAGGTGCCGCCGTGACGAAGGCGGTGCCCGTCCAGGCCTGCCTGACAGGGCGGCGCGGCCGCCTGAGCCGGGCGACTCGGCGTCCGGGTCCAGCGCCTACGCTGGTGCCCTGATGAGACGCAAGACGCGCACCCCGCCCTCGCCCCTGCCGCAGCGTCACGGGGTGGATCCGGTGCGGGTGCGGCTGCCGCTCGGCGGGGCGTGGGCCACGGTGGGTGAGCATCTGGTGGAGCGGCTCAGCGGGGCCGGCCCCGGGATGGTCGCGGGAATGCTGGACGCGGGACTGGTCGTCGGTGCGGACGGCCTGTCGGTGGCCGCCGACGCCCCGTACGTACCGGGGATGTACCTGTGGTTCCACCGCGAGCTGCCCGACGAGGTGCCGGTGCCGTTCCCGCTGGAGGTCGTGTACCGGGACGAGCGGATCGTCGTCGTGGACAAGCCGCACTTCCTCGCCACGACCCCGCGCGGCAGCCATGTCGCCCAGACCGCCCTGGCCCGCCTCCGGCACGAACTCGGCCTGCCGACGCTGACGGCGGCGCACCGTCTGGACCGGCTGACGGCCGGGCTGGTGCTGTTCACCGTACGGCCCGAGCACCGGGGCGCCTACCAGTCGCTGTTCCGCGACCGGCAGGTGCGCAAGGAGTACGAGGCGGTCGCCCCGTACGTCCCCGGTCTGGCCCTGCCCCGGACCGTGCGCAGCCGGATCGTCAAGGAGCGCGGGATCCCGGCCGCGCAAGAGGTGCCGGGCGAGCCGAACGCGGTGACTCTGGTGGAACTGGCCGAGCACCGCGAGCGGGACGGGCTGGGCCGGTACCGGCTGGTCCCCGCCACCGGCCAGACGCATCAGCTGCGGGTGCACATGAGCTCCCTGGGCGTGCCCCTCCTCGGCGATCCGCTGTACCCGGAGGTGACCGGCCCCGTACCGGCCGGTGACTTCCGGCGCCCGCTGCAACTGCTCGCGCGGAGGCTGGAGTTCACCGATCCGGTCACGGGGACGGAGCGCCGCTTCGTCAGTGGCCGGGTGCTGCAAGCCTGGTCGTCGCCCGCCGAGTGGGCCGCCGGGTAGGCAGCCGGCCGAAGGCGGGCGGCCCGGCCGGCAGACCGGTCAGTGGCCGCGCCACCACCGCTTGAGGCGCTGCCACACGCCGCGCCGGCGGGCCGGTTCGGCGGGCGCGGGAGCCTGCTGCGGCGTCGCCGCCACCTCGGCTTCGGGGGCGGAGACGGGGGCGGGGGCCGGTGCGGGCTCCGTACGGGTGGTGCCGACCTGCCAGGTGGCGCGCTGCGGCGGGATCGGCGCGGGGCTGGGCTTGAGCATCACGTCCTGCTGCGGCTTCGGTTCAAAACGCACCGGCAGTTCCACCAGGTGCCGTGAGGCGATCGACGACCGCCAGCGCAACTCCTCCTCGTCGCAGTCGAGCTGGACGTCCGGCAGGCGGGTCAGCAGCGCGTCGACACCGACATCGGCGACGGCACGGCCGATGTCCTGGCCGGGGCATTCGTGCGGGCCGCCGCCGAAGGCGAGGTGGGAGCGGTTGCCCTGCATGTTGGCGGACAGGTCGGGGCGTACCCGAGGGTCCACGTTGCCCGGTCTCGGGGCGAACAGCAGCCCGTCGCCCCGGCGGATCCGCTGGCCGCCCAGCTCGGTGTCCTGCTTGGCGAAGTAGCCGAGGACGGCACTGAACGGCGGCTCGTCCCACAGGGACTGCTCGACCGCCTCGGGCACCGTCATCTGCCCGCCGTTGAGCTGGGCGCGGAAGCCCGGCTCGGTGAGGACCATGCGCAGCGCGTTGCCGAGCAGGTTGGTGGTGGCCTCGTAGGCGGCGAAGAGCACCAGGCGCAGGTGCTCCCGGACCTCGTCGTCGGTCAGCCCGGCCGGGTGGGTGATGAGGTGGCTGGTGAAGTCCTCGTCCGGCCGGGCACGACGGCGGCTGGTGAGCCGGCTGAGCGCGTCCATGACGTAGGTGTGGCTGGCGATGGCGGTCTCGGTGCCCTTGAGCGCGTCGCGGGCGGCCTGCACCATGCGGTCGTTGTACTCCTCGGGCATGCCGAGGATCTCGCACATCACCGCCATCGGCAGGTGCTCCGCGAACTGGCCGACCAGGTCGGCGCGGCCCGCCCCGCAGAACTCGTTGACCAGCACCTGGGTGTAGCGGCCGATGTGGCGGCGGATGCCGCGGTGGTCGATGGTCGACATGGCGCCGGTGACGGCCGCCCGCAGCCGCTGGTGCTCGTCGCCCTCGGCGTGCGAGCAGATGGGCTGCCAGGCGATGTGCGGCATCAGCGGGTGGTCGGGCTTGACCATGCCCTCCGCCAGCGGCGTCCAGACGCGGCTGTCCCGGGTGAACTGCGAGGGGCTGCGCACCATGTGCAGGTTCTCGGCGTGTCCGAGGACCACCCACATCGGCACGTCGTCGTGCAGCAGCACCGGCGCCACGGGGCCGTAGTCCGCCCGCAGCTTGTCGTACAGCTCGCCCAGGTCGTCCGCGTCCGGGCCGTACAGCCGGCGCAGTCCCCCGGGCCCGACGCCGTGCACGGGGCAGCCGGGGGGCGGGCCGAGCGTGGGATCGTCCGTGCCGGTCGGGGAGTGGGATTCAGGCGTCACAGTGGTCGCTCCGAGGGATGGATCCGGGGTGTCGGGAGAGTCGGGAGGGGGTCAGGTGAGGGCGCCGGTCATGGCGAGCGAGTGCAGGAAGCGCATGAGGGTCATCAGCGTGTCGCGGCTGGAGGCCCGGCGGCGCGCGTCGCACTCGAGGATGGGGATCTCCGGCGGCAGGTCCAGTGCGGTGCGCAGCTCCTCGATGGGGTAACGAGGCGCGTCAGCAAAGGAGTTGACGGCTACGACGAAGGGCACGCCGCGCTCCTCCAGTCGCCCTATGACGTCGAAGCTGACTTCCAGACGGCGGGTGTCGACGAGCACGACGGCGCCGAGGGCGCCTTCGAAGAGTCCGTTCCACAGGAACCAGAAGCGCTCCTGGCCGGGCGTGCCGAAGAGGTAGAGCACCAGCTTGTCGGTGATGCTGATGCGGCCGAAGTCCATGGCCACGGTGGTGGCCGTCTTCGTCTCGGAGCCGTAGTTGTCGTCGACACCGATGCCGGCCTGAGTCATGGTCTCTTCGGTGGTCAGCGGTTTGATCTCGCTGACCGAGCCGACCATGGTGGTCTTGCCGACTCCGAAGCCGCCCACGATCACGATCTTCACCGCGGCCTGGGCCGTGTGCGGCAGATGATCCGCGGTCCGTGGGCCCGGGATGGTGTCAGAGCTTTTGAAGTCCATGCATCACCGCTTCGAGGAGTGAACGGTCGGGCAGCGCCTGGCGGACGATCGGAACGCGCGCCTGCACCAGTTCGGCCGTGATCATCTCGGTGATCAGTACGGTCATCGCGCTGAAGGGCAGGTTGAGGTAGGCCGAGAGTTCGGCCACGGACAGGGGGGCGGTGCAGAGCCGGAGCAGCACCGACTGCTCGGGCGGGACGGAGGGCGGTGGGTCGGCGCGCGCCACGATCAGCGTCACCAGGTCCAGCTCGGCGCGTCCCCCGTCGGTGGCGCCGGTGATGACGTACAAGCGCTCGGGGTTCTTCTTGGTGCCCGTCCGCTCGCCCGCCTCGAGGGGTTCCGGCAGTGGTTCCGGTTGCGGGATTCGCCGTTTGCGTTGCGGAGGAGTCATACGGTCTGCCCGTTCCGCCGGGGCGGACTGGTGAGATGGGCGCCGATACGGACGACCAGGTCGCGCATCATGCCGCTCATCCGGCCCGGCTCGCAGACGACGTCGGCGAGGACCGCGAGGTAGGCGTTGGCGCCGGCGGCCATCAGGTAGAAGTAGCCACCGTCGATCTCGATGACGACCAGCTTCATGTCGCCGTCGCTGCCGGGGAGTTCCTGGGCGACGGCGCCGGCCAGGCTCTGCACGCCGGCGCAGGCCGCGGCGACGCGGTCGGCGGCGTCGGGCTCGCCGCCGTAGCGGGCGATGCGCAGGCCGTCGGCGGAGAGCACCACGATCATCTCGATGCCCGGTACGCCGTCGGCGAGCTCCTTGAGCATCCAGTCGAAGTTCGCTCGCTGCTGGATCACTTGAGGTCCCCCTCCTCGTCGGCCTCGGTGTGGTGGGTGGCCGAATCGTCGTTGATCAGGTGCAGGTACGCGGTCGGGTTCCGCGTGAAGTCGGTCGGGTGGCCCGGGTTGTCCTTCTTGAGCCCCTCCCAGAAGGCCTCGACCCACAGTCCGGGTTCGCGGTCGTCCTTCTTCTTCTCGGGCTCGGGTCCGGGCTTGTGCTGCGACCAGATGGTGGGATTGCCCTCGCGTTCGGCCCGCTCGATGGCGGCCTGTTCGGCGAGGCGCTGGCTGAGCGGGATCTTCATCCTGCTGCGGCGCTGCGGCAGGCCGCCGGCGGTCCACTCGGTGACCTCGGGGACATCGTCCTCCATGGAGATCCCGGCGGGGATGCGCGGGCTGGTGGGGCGCCGCTTCTTGGGAGCGCGCTTGGGGCCCTCGAGTGCGCCGAGTTCGGCCTTGGGCACGGCGGTGGCGCCGATGCCGTGGGCGAGGCCGGGGGCCGGCTCGGTGGTCATCATGCTGCTGGGCACGATGAGGACGGCTCGGACGCCGCCGTACGCGGAAGCGCGCAGCGAGACCTGCATGTTGTACGTCGAGCACAGTCGGCCGATGACGGCCAGGCCGAGGCGCGGGGTGGTGCCGAGGGTCTGTAGGTCGACGCCCGCCTTGGCCGCCTCCAGCATGTTCTCGATCCGGGCCCGGGCCTCCTCGTTGAGGCTGACTCCGGCGTCCTCGATCTCGATGGCGACGCCGGTCTGCACCTCGGTGGCGGTGACGTGCACCTTGGTCTGGGGCGGCGAGTAGCGGGTGGCGTTGTCGAGGAGCTCGGCCGCGGCGTGGATGACCGGCTCGACGCAGGTGCCCTTGATGTTCACATGGGCGATGGAGGCCAGGTCGATCCGGCGGTATTCGAGGATCCGGGACATAGCGCCGCGCAGCACGCTGTACAGCGCCACGGGGTTGGGCCACTGACGGCCGGGGCGGCCGCCGCCGAGGACGGAGATGGAGTCGGCGAGGCGGCCGATCAGCGCGGTGCCGTGGTCGATGCGCAGCAGGTCGTCGAAGACCTCGGGGTTGCGGCCGTGGTCCTCCTCCATCTCGCGGAGTTCGTTGGCCTGCTGGTGGACGATGGCCTGGACGCGGCGGGCGATGTTCACGAACGCCTGCTGCGCCGCGTCGCGCGCCGTCTCTTCCTCGTCCACGACCTTCAGCAGGGCCTTGAGCAGGTCGC
The DNA here is from genome assembly GCF_053611185.1 of Streptomyces sp. NPDC054834. Lineage (NCBI taxonomy): Bacteria > Bacillati > Actinomycetota > Actinomycetes > Kitasatosporales > Streptomycetaceae > Streptomyces > Streptomyces sp. NPDC054834. The sequence goes on from NZ_JBSGZV010000002.1 coordinate 292,110, forward strand.
GCAGGGCGTCGGGGAGGTGACGCAGTTCCGGGTCGGCGTCGAGGACCTTGTGAATCACCTCTCTGGGGGATTCACCGGCGCGCAGCCGGTACAGCGCGGTCGGCACGATCTCCGTGCGGAAGCGGAGGAGATCGGCTTCCTGGGCGGCGAGGCGCCGCTCCAGATACGCGATGTGACGGGCGTGTTCCGCCCGCACCTCATGGAGCTTGCGACCGCGGCGCACCGCTTCGACCGCCGCCGTGATCACCAGCAGTGTGGCGACGGCGCCGCACAGGCCGACCGCGGTCCGGGCCGGCGCCGCGACCACGGCGACGGCGGCTCCGGTCGCCGCGGCCATCAATATGGCCGGCAGCAACAGCACGCGCACGTAGGACAGTTCGCGGCCACCGGGAGGGGATTGAACACTCACCATGTATGCCTCTGTGACTAATCGGCGGGGTGTCGGGGGAGCTATCGGAGGGAAGATTCCTGGAGCAGTCTGGATCTTCGGTGTTTTTAGGAACAAGCGCACGAATTCGTCTCAACTCGGTGCGCCGCGGGCGAGCTTAGTCCGACCGGATCATCGCCGTGTCATATTCGGCGAGCGCCTGAAATCGCCCACGCCACAGGAGTACGCTCGGGCCCATTTGCACTCTGCGCCAACAATCGCACACCGAACGTAGCCGAGAACAGGCGTGCGGGGATAACTCACCGTAACGAGTGAAGAGCCGTCAGAGCGGTGACGAATACCGGCTCAGCCGACAGCGATGTCCCCGGCTTCCTGTGCGAGCCGAGCGCACAGGAAGCCGGGGACATCGCCTCGTCACCTCGTACAGAGGCCGGCACCCGCCGGCCGATCCGTCACCCCACGGACGAGTAGGCCACCACGCCTCGCAACAACTGATCGACGGCCTTACGCGCGACCTTCGCCACCGTCGAGCCCTCCGTTGGAGAAGCGGCCGAGATCTGCCCGAGTACGTCGATCACCTGCTTGCACCACCGCACGAAGTCCCCCGCCGGCATCTCCGCCTCGCGCAGCACCTCGTCGAGCCCCTTGCCGCTGGCCCACATGTACGCGGCCCAGGCGAAGCCGAGGTCGGGCTCGCGCTGGCCGACGCCCTCGGTCTGGGTGATCCGGAACTCCTCCTCCAGAGCGTCCAGCCGCCCCCAGATCCGGACCATCTCCCCCAGCGCCGCCTTGGCCTTGCCCGACGGCACCTTGGGCGCCATCGCGTCGTCGCCGACCCGGGCCTCGTACACCAACGCCGACACACAGGCGGCGAGTTCGGCCGGAGCCAGGCCCTCCCAGACGCCCTCGCGCAGGCATTCGCTGGCCAGCAGGTCGAGTTCGCCGTACAGCCGGGCGAGCCGCCTGCCGTGCTCGGTGACCTCGTCGGAGCGCAGGTAGTCCAGCTCGGTCAGCAGGGCGACGATCCGGTCGAAGGTCCGCGCGATGGTGTTCGTACGACCTTCGATCCGCCGCTCCAGCTGCGAGGTGTCCCGCAGCAGCCGGTGGTACCGCTCGGCCCAACGGGCGTGATCCTCACGGTCGTTGCAGCCATGACACGGATGCGCGCGAATCGCCGTGCGCAGCCGCGCGATCTCGCGGTCGTCGGCCGCCTGCGAGCGCTTCTTGCGGGCGCGCTCCGCCGGGATGTGCCCGGCCTTGGTGCGCAGCGCGGAGGCGAGGTCCCGGCGGGACTGCGGCGAGCGCGGATTGAAGGACTTCGGGATCCGCATCCGCTCCAGCGGCTCGACCGGCACCGGGAAGTCGATCGACGCCAGCCGCTTGACCTGCCGCTCGGCGGTCAGCACCAGCGGACGCGGGCCGTCGTGGTGCTCGAAGCCGCGGTGACCGTTGGAACGGCCGGCGGGCAGACCCGGGTCGAGCACCAGCGCCAGCCCCGCGTACTTGCCCGTCGGTACGTGGATGACGTCGCCGGGTTTGAGCTTCTCCAGGGCGACCGCGGCCTCGGCACGCCGCTGGGACGCGCCCTGCCGGGCCAGTTCGGTCTCCCGGTCCTTCAGTTCGCGGCGCAGCCGCGCGTACTCGTCGAAGTCGCCGAGGTGGCAGGTCATGGAGGCCTTGTAGCCCTCCAGCCCCTCTTCGTTGCGCTGCACCTGCCGGGAGATTCCCACGACCGACTTGTCGGCCTGGAACTGCGCGAAGGAGGTCTCCAGCAGTTCGCGCGAGCGGTGCCGGCCGAACTGCTCGACCAGGTTGACCGCCATGTTGTACGACGGCTTGAAGCTGGAGCGCAGCGGGTAGGTGCGCGTGCCCGCCAGGCCCGCCAGGTGCTCGGGGCTCATGCCGCGCTGCCACAGCACCACCGCGTGGCCCTCGATGTCGATGCCCCGGCGGCCGGCGCGGCCGGTGAGCTGGGTGTACTCGCCCGGGGTGATGTCGGCGTGCTGCTCGCCGTTCCACTTGACGAGCTTCTCCAGCACGACCGAGCGGGCGGGCATGTTGATGCCGAGCGCGAGGGTCTCGGTGGCGAAGACCGCCTTGACCAGGCCGCGGACGAACAGTTCCTCCACGACCTCCTTGAAGGTCGGCAGCATGCCGGCGTGGTGGGCGGCGATGCCGCGCTCGAGGCCCTCCAGCCACTCGTAGTAGCCGAGGACGTGCAGGTCCTCGGTGGGGATGGACGCCGTGCGCTCCTCGACCAGGGCACGCACCTTTTCCCGCGCCTCCTCGTCGTTGAGGCGCAGGCCCGCGTACAGGCACTGCTGGACGGCGGCCTCGCAGCCTGCGCGGCTGAAGATGAAGGTGATGGCGGGCAGCAGGCCCTCGGAGTCGAGTCGCTCGATGACCTCCGGCCGGCTCGGCGTCCACACCCGCGAACGCTGCCTGCGCTCCCGCTCGCGGTCGGCCTCGCGCATGGCGCGGCCCCGTCGGCGGTCCTGGTACGACGGGCGGCTGGCCTCCATGCGAGCCATCCGCGTGAGGTCGGGGTTGACGGCCTTCTTGTGGCCCTCGCCCTCCTCGAACAGGTCGTACATCCGCCGCCCGGCGAGTACGTGCTGGAACAGCGGCACGGGCCGGTGCTCGGAGACGATCACCTCGGTGTCGCCGCGGACGGTGTCCAGCCAGTCGCCGAACTCCTCGGCGTTCGACACAGTCGCCGACAGTGACACCAGGGTCACCGACTCGGGCAGGTGGATGATCACCTCCTCCCAGACGGCGCCGCGGAAGCGGTCGGAGAGGTAGTGCACCTCGTCCATGACCACGTACCCGAGGCCGAGGAGGGTCTGCGAACCCGCGTACAGCATGTTGCGCAGCACCTCGGTGGTCATCACGACCACCGGGGCGTCGGGGTTCACGCTGTTGTCGCCGGTCAGCAGGCCGACCTTCTGCGTGCCGTAGCGGCGGCACAGGTCGGAGTACTTCTGGTTCGACAGCGCCTTGATGGGTGTCGTGTAGAAGCACTTCTTGCCCTGCTGAAGGGCGAGGTGGACGGCGAACTCGCCCACGATCGTCTTGCCCGAGCCGGTGGGGGCGGCCACCAGCACGCCCTTCCCCGCCTCGAGCGCCTGGCAGGCCTCGATCTGGAAGGGGTCGAGGCCGAAGTCGTACATCTCGCGGAAGGACGCGAGTGCGGTGGCCTGCTCGGCTGCCCGCCTGCGGGCTGCCGCGTACCGCTCGGCCGGTGAGAGGTCCTCTGTCATCGTGCATTCGAGGTTACCGGGCCCCACTGACAACAGGACGATCATTATCCGGAACGTGGGACAACCACGACGAGCGGTGCCCGCGTCCTCGGGGACGCGGGCACCGCTCGTGAGCCGAATGAAGGGACGGTCAGGTCACGTCGTCATATCCGTTGACCCGGTCCGGGCCCGCCTGCTCGGGCACCGTCCGGCCGGCGGAGACCGGCTCGACCTCGCCGATGGCCTCCGGCGTGAGATCCAGCTCGGAGGCCTCGTCGTCGGCCGGGCCCTCGGCCTCGCGTCGCGCCCGGCGCTGGTCGTTGAGCAACGCGATGGCCACGGCGATGAAGTAGAGCCCCCAGATCGGCGCCGCCAGCGCCAGCATCGTCATCGGGTCGGGGCTGGGTGTGGCCACGGCCGCGAAGACGGTGATCCCGATGACCATGCCGCGCCACCAGCCCAGCATGCGCCGCCCGGACAGCACGCCGGTGAGGTTGAGCATGACCAGCAGCAAGGGCATCTCGAAGGCGAGACCGAAGACGACGATCATGCGGGTGACCAGGTCCAGCAGGTCGTCCAGCGGCAACAGGTTCTCGGCACCGTCGGGTGTGAGGCCGATCATCACCTTGGCCGTGGTGGGCAGCACGTGGAACGCGAGGTAGCCACCGGTGAGGAAGAGCGGGAAGCCGAAGCCGACGAAGGCGTAGGCGTACTTCTTCTCGTTGCGGTGCAGGCCCGGCGCGACGAACGCCCACAGCTGGTACAGCCAGACCGGCGACGCAAGGACGACACCGGCCATCAGGGCGACCTTCAGGGCCAGGGTGAACGGAGCCAGCAGGCCACTGACGGTGATGTGCGCGCAGTGAACGTTCTTGGCATCGGCCAGTTCCCCGAAGGACTGGCCACAGCCGATCTCGTCGAGCATCGGCCTGGTGATGACATCGATGATGTCCCTGTAGAAGAAGGCCGCGACGATCGTGACGGCGAGGATCGCCAGGACACCCTTGGCAAGCCGGTTGCGCAGCTCACGCAAGTGATCCGCGAGCGGCATCCGGCCCTCGGGATCCCTCTCCTTTTTGCGGGCGGACTTGGGCAACCCACATCCTCATCTCGTGCAGCGGACCGGGTGTCCCCGGTCCTCGCGTCAGCGCTGGGTCGTGTCCGTCGGCTCGTTGACCGGGCGGGAGCTGGTCACGTCGCCGGGCGCGGCCTGGATCGTGCGCTGAGCGGGAGCGGGAGCGGGCTCCTCGGCGGACTCGGCGGTGCCGGACTGCTTGCCCTCCTCCTTCATCGCCTTCGCCTCGCTCTTCAGGATGCGGGCGGACTTGCCGAGCGAGCGCGCCATGTCCGGCAGCTTCTTGGAACCGAACACGAGGAGGATGACCACAACGAGGATCAGCAGGTGCCACGGCTCAAGTCCGTTGCGGAACATAAATCTTCACCTTCTCACCGAGGCGGGGCGACGGGCCTGTCCGACCAGTCGGACACATGTCCGAACATCGTTCTGACAGCGATCGTAACGCCCGGGGGTGAACGTGGAACAATCCCCGTGCGTATTCCTGCTCTGCGGACCGTGCCTCGTTGCCGGGCCGCGACCAGCAGCGTACCCGCCGCAGCGGCCCGCGTGACAGGGCGAAGTGACCCAAAACGCTTGCGCCTCAAGACTCACAGGACCGCCACAGCAGCCCTCACAGCGAGTCGGCAGCGCGGGCGGCGCTCGCGGACGCCCGCTCCAGGTCCTCGGCGGCCCTGTTGATACGGCTCGCGGAGTCCGTGACCTGCCTGCCGAGGCGCTGCGCCTCCAGGAAGACCCGGACGGCCAGCACACCGAGGACGGCAAGTCCCAGGAAACCCACAGCTACCGCGAACATCGGCCAGAACATGACGCCGAGCCTAGACGGTGGAGTGCAGCCGCAGGGTCCTGACCCCGCCCCCGGTCAGCAGCTCGACGATGCGCTCCCCCGCGGGCTTGCGGACGGACACCCCGCACTCGGGGCAGGTGAAGGAGTAGAACGTCGTACGGCTGCTGGCGCCGATCGCCAGGCGCAGAGCGCTCGCGGAGAGCTCGAAGCGGCCCCGGCAGTCCGGGCAGCCCGCCTTGAACACCACGGGGACGACTCTCTTCATCCCGCCGAACGCCGCCGCGACCGTCATGTCCCTCGCACCGGACCCCGCGGACTCGCTCAAAGCCCCAGCTCCTCTTTTTCTGGTGGTCCGCCTCCGGGGCGCCACAGCCGGCGCGCCCCCCGCGGCTCACTCCCGCCGGTCATGAACGCCAGGCACAGCATTCGTCACGCCTGCGGCGCGTCGTACGCCACGAGCGCCTCGGTCGCCGCCTGGCGGGCGCTGGCGGCCAACTCGGGCGGCGACACGATCCGGCCGTCGCGGCCCAGCCGCAGCGCCAGACGTCTGAGCGATGCCGGATCGGGGGTACGCAAGGTGATACGCAGTCCGCCGTCGGGAAGCTCATCCGCGCTGTCGTGCGGGTAGTACTCGGCCACCCAGCGGCCACCGGGGTCGACCTCGACAACGACCTCCGGGTCCTCGGCGGCGGGCTGCACCAGCGCTTCGGAGAGGTCCCGCAGTTCTATCTCCGGCGGCGCCGACGGCTCGTCGAGGATCCTGATCTCGGCGACCCGGTCGAGCCGGAAGGTACGCCGGGCCTCGGAGCGGCGGCACCAGGCCTCGACATAGGTGTGGCCGACGCTGACCAGGCGGATGGGGTCGATCTCGCGCTCGGTGAGCTCGTCCCGGGCGGGCGAGTAGTAGCGGATCCACAGCCGACGGCGCTCGGAGATCGCCCGGTCGACATCGGCGAAGACACCGCCCTCGGACTCGAAGGTCACCGACAGCCGGGCGCTGGCGCCGGCCGCCTCGCCGGCCGCGGCCTCCACCTTGGCCGTCGCCCGCAGCAGCGCCTGCCGGTCGCCCTCCCGCAGGCCGGGCAGGGTGGCGACGGCCCGGGCGGCCACGAGCAGGGCGGTGGCCTCGTCGGCGGCGAGCCTGAGCGGCTCCGCGGCGTCCGCGCCGAGCGCCGCGGGGTTGTGCCACCAGATGCGCTCGCCGTCGGTGTCGATGTCGAGCAGGTCGCCGCCACGGAAACTGGTGCCGCACATGGGCAACACGTCGAGATCCGAGACCAGCTCGTCCTCGGTGATCCCGAAGGCGCGCGCCACGTCCGCGACCCGGGCGCCGGGGCGCTCACGCAGATACGTCACCAGGGAGAGCATCCGCCGGGTCTGGTCGATGGCGTTCACGGACCGGACCGGTTTGCCTGCCACTGTTCTGCTTCCCCCTCAGCCCTTGGCCACGGCACGCAGCCGGTCCACCACGTCGGCCCGCAGCTCGGCGGGCTCCAGGACCACCACGTCCGGACCGAACTCCACCAGCCAGGCGTCCAGACCGTGCCCGTACGGAATCTCCAACTCGTCCCAGCCGTCTCCGAGTTCCCGCACCGAGGTGGCTTTCGCCCGAAGGGGGTAACCGGCGTCCGAACGCAGCCGGATCAGGGCCGTGCGATCCGCGATCTCGCCCGCCCAGCTCGCCACGGTCTCGCGGACGGTGACCACGTCGGGGACCGGGGCGGTGAAACCGTTGCCCCGAGTACGCACCTTCCCGGTGATCCGCGACAGCCGGAACACGCGCTCGGCGCCCCGGTCGCGATCCCAGCCCGCCAGGTACCAGTGACCGCGCCAGCACTCCAGCGCCCACGGCTCCACATGCCGGGGCTCCGGGTGGGCCGCGGAGGCCTTGCGGTAGTCGAAGACGACCGGGCGGCGGTCGCGGCAGGCCAGCATCAGCGGCTCGAAGGCGGCCTCGTGCACCGGGATGCGCGGCTCCAGAGCACCGTGCGCCTCGTACGGGTCGACGTCCTCGGGCAGGCCGGCCGCGCGCAGCTTCTGCAGGGCGCCACTGGCCGCGCCGGCCAGCCGGGCCTGCTGCCAGACCTTGGCGGCCAGGCCCAGGGCGGCGGCCTCCTCGGCGTCCAAGGTGATGGGCGGCAGACGGTTGCTGTCGCGGCGGGCCAGGTAGCCGACCTCACCGTCGATGTTCTCGACGGTCTCGATCACCAGTCCCAGCTCGCGCAGGTCGTCCTTGTCGCGCTCGAACATCCGGCTGAAGGAGTCGTCGGATCCCGCCGTGCCCTTGTCCGGCCTCCCCGCCTCGACGTAGGCCTCGATGGAGTCACGCAGCTCGCGCTTGCTGAGCGGCCGACGTGTCCCCAGCAAGCACAGCGCCAGGTTCATCAGCCGCTCGGCCTTGGCAATGGCCATCGACGCCCTTCGCCTTCCCTATGGTGGTTCCAACCGATGACCGTACCGCTCCGGAGCGTCGCGGCGAAAGCCGGTGCAAAACCGAGGGCCCATGCGGACAGCACGGGCCCTCGTTCGACCAGGAGCGGTCAGCGCTTGGCAACGCCCACCAGGTCGCAGACGAAGATCAGCGTCTCGCCCGGGGCGATCCGGCCACCGGCACCCCGGTCGCCGTACGCGAGGTGCGCGGGGATGACCAGCTGGCGGCGACCGCCGACCTTCATGCCCTGCACGCCCTTGTCCCAGCCCTGGATGACCTGGCCGACACCGAGCTGGAAGTCCAGCGGGGTGCCGCGGTTCCAGGAGGCGTCGAACTCCTCGCCGGTGGAGAACGCGACGCCCACGTAGTGAACCTTGACGAAGTCACCGGCCGCGGCGACCTCGCCGTCCCCCTCCCAGATGTCCTTGATCTCGAGGTCGGCCGGGGGCTCGCCGCCCGGGAAGTCGATCTCGGGCTTCTCGATGTTCACGTCTAGAGCTCCTGCTTGTGTACGACTCGGAACGCGGACAGTCTTTCATCTCCGGGCCGCTCGCGCCCGCGGCGAGCGGACCACACGCCGCGCGCTACATCGCCGCCAGGATGTCCACGGTGAACACCAGCGTGGAGTCCTTCTTGATGGGGCTGCCGCTCGGCGGGTTGTCGCCGTAGCCCTGGTCCGGGGGCACCACGATCAGGACCCGGCTGCCCACCTTCTTGCCCGTGACTCCATCGGCCAGGCCCTTGACGACCTGCTGCATCTGCTCCAGGGAGAGCTGGCTCAGCCGCCCGGTGCCGTACGTCGCGACGAACGGCTTGCCCTTGTTGCCCTTCTTCCAGACCAAGCCCTGGAACTGACACAAAATGGTCTGGCTCGCCTTGACCTCGGGCCCGTCGCCCTCCAGGACGTAGTTCGACACGAGTTTCTTCGGCGGATCCGGCTGCTGGATGTCGACCGAGGGGGCACTGCCGTCCGTCTTGGTGCCGATCTTCGGCAGACTTGCGTCGTTCTGCGCGACCGGCTTGCCCTTGCTGGAGCTCTTGGAGTTGAAGAAGTCCACCAGGTCGACGACGAAGACCAGCGTGTCGGTGCCCTTGATGCCCGCGTCCGGGTTACCGGACTTGCCGTATCCCCAGGTCGGCGGGACGGCCATCTCGATCCGGCTGCCTACCTTCTTGCCCGCCAGGGCGTACCGCCAGCCGTCGATGATGCTGCCCTGGGCGAGCTGCATGACCAGGGGCGCCTTACGGTCGTAGGAGTTGTCGAAGACCTTCGCCGTGGCCCAGATCTGGCCCAGGTAGTTCGCCACGATGAAGTCGTTCTCCGCGACCGTGCGGCCGCTGCCCGCGATCGCCGTCCTGACCGCCAGGTTCTTCGACGGCTCCCCCGTGCCCTTCGCCACCGTCGGCTTCTCGCCGAACTTCGTGCCCGCGGTGATGGCGGGCAGCGGCCCATCCACGATCTTCGGCGGCGGAGCGGAGGAGGCGGAGGCCGACGGCGACGGCGACGCGGAGGCCTTGCTCGATTCGGACGAGCCGTCGCCGCAACCGGCGAGCGTGACCAGTCCTGCGGGTACGGCGGCAAGGAGGAGGGAGCGTCGGCGCACGGGGGGAGCCTCGTAATCGGTCGATCTTGTGGATGGCGTGCGCGCAACTCTACGGCGTGACACGGGCGCCGTACGGAAAACGTACGGCGCCCGTGTGACGTTCCCGCATTGATGTGCAGAAACGCTTGGCCCACAAACACTCGGTGTGAACGCCCGGCTCACATTCCGGCGATCAGCTTCTCCACCCGGTCGTCCACCGAACGGAACGGGTCCTTGCACAACACGGTCCGCTGCGCCTGGTCGTTCAGCTTCAGGTGCACCCAGTCGACCGTGAAGTCCCGGCGCTGCTCCTGCGCCCGCCGGATGAAGTCACCGCGCAGCCGCGCCCGAGTGGTCTGCGGAGGAACCGACTTGCCCTCGAAGATCTTCAAGTCGTTGCAGATCCGGGTGGCTTGGCCCTTCTTCTCAAGCAGGTAGTACAGGCCACGACGACGGTGGATGTCGTGGTAGGCGAGGTCTATCTGGGCGACCCGCGGATGCGACATCGTCATGTTGTGCTTGGCCCGGTACCGCTCGATGAGCTTGTACTTCATCACCCAGTCGATCTCGGTGCCGATACGGTCGAGGTCCTCGGTCTCGATCGCGTCCAGCGTGCGGCCCCACAGCTCCAGCACCTGCTCGACCGTGCCGGTACGGATGCCGCGGCGCTCGCAGAAGTCCACGGCCTTCTCGTAGTACTCCCGCTGCACCTCCAGCGCGGAGGCCTCGCGGCCGCTGGCCAGCCGCACCTTGCGCCGGCCGGTGATGTCGTGGCTGACCTCGCGGATCGCCCGGATCGGGTTCTCCAGGGTGAGGTCCCGCATCACCGTGCCCGCCTCGATCATGCGCAGCACCAGGTCGGTGGCGCCGACCTTGAGCAGCATGGTCGTCTCGGACATGTTCGAGTCGCCCACGATGACATGCAGGCGGCGGTAGCGCTCGGCGTCCGCATGCGGCTCGTCGCGCGTGTTGATGATGGGCCGGGAGCGGGTCGTCGCCGAGGAGACGCCCTCCCAGATGTGCTCCGCCCGCTGACTGACGCAGTACACCGCGCCACGCGGGGTCTGGAGCACCTTGCCGGCGCCGCACAGCAGCTGCCGGGTGACCAGGAACGGAATGAGGATGTCCGCGAGCCGGGAGAACTCCCCGTGCCGGGCCACCAGATAGTTCTCGTGGCAACCATAGGAGTTGCCCGCCGAGTCCGTGTTGTTCTTGAAGAGGTAGACGTCGCCCGCGATTCCCTCCTCGTGCAGGCGTCGTTCCGCGTCCACCAGGAGTCCTTCGAGAATGCGCTCGCCCGCCTTGTCGTGGGTGACCAGTTCGGTCACATTGTCACATTCGGGTGTCGCGTATTCCGGATGTGACCCCACGTCGAGATAGAGGCGGGCGCCGTTTCGCAGAAAGACATTACTGCTGCGGCCCCATGACACGACACGGCGGAAGAGGTACCGCGCCACCTCGTCAGGCGACAGGCGGCGCTGTCCCCTGAACGTGCACGTGACGCCGTACTCGTTCTCCAGCCCGAAAATGCGGCGGTCCATGAGTGAACATTACGCCCGATCCCCCGAGCTGAAACGGGGTTCGGCAGCACGATTTGGATCATTTTCCGGTGAAGCCGCAACGACCGCACCCCCGGCGGGAGCTGCGAGGACCCGCCCGGTGGCCACCAGGACCAGCAACGACACCGCACGCGCCACACCCGGCGCGGCGAATCCGGCCTCAGCATCGGCGGCAGGTGACACACCGCCAGAAGACCGACCAGCACCCTCAGTCGCCGCTCGGGCACACCGGCCCACCGCCGCGCCCCGTACACCGTGCCGTCCACCAGCGCACCCAGAGGCCCGGCGCCGCCATCAGCCGGCCGCGTGTCGGCGCGTGCGCTCGATGGCGAAGTTGACGGGAAAAGAGTTGCCCATCCAAGTGTTACGTATAACCTAGTCAGGTGAGGTCATACGACGATCACGGTTCCGCATGCACGGCAGCCGGTACCTCACTGCCCGTTTTCTGTGGACAGGGACATTTGATGACGAACATCCTCAGCCCGGCCGTCCCCGCCAGACGCTGGGGTGCCAGCCATGTGCACCTGGCCGATGAGGCCTCGGTTCCCGTCCTCGATCAAGGTGCGCGATGAGTTACGTGAGCCTCCTGCGGAGTCCGCATGTATCCCGGCTGCTGTCGGGCACCCTTGTCGGGCGGCTGCCGAGCGGGATGGCTGCGATCGCGATCCCCCTGGCGCTGCGCAACGCAGACGCACCGTACTGGTTCGTCGGATTCGCCGTTGCGGCGTTTGCCATCGCCACCGCCGTAGGAGGGCCGCTGCTCGGCCGGCTGGTGGACCGCGTCGGCCAGGCCCTGGTGCTGCTGCCGGCAGCCGTACTGGCGGGCTGCGGGTTCCTTGTGATCGCGGCGGCCCCGGGCCGGCAGGCTTCCGTCCTTGCCGGAGCCGTCCTGGCGGGTGCGGCATCGCCGCCGCTGGAGCCCTGTCTGAGGGCACTGTGGCCGACGGTCGTCGCCGCCGAGAAGCTGGAGTCGGCCTACGCCCTGGACTCCGCCTCCCAGGAACTGATCTTCGTGGGCGGGCCGCTGATCGTCGCCGGCTGTGTCTCCGTGGCCTCACCGGTGGAATCCTTGTGGGCCGCCGCGCTGCTGGGGCTCGCGGGTGTGCTCGTGGTCGCCACCGCCGAACCCGTCCGAGCCTGGCGGGCACCTGCCCGCAAGAGCGACTGGCTCGGCCCGCTGCGCAGCCAGGGGCTCGTGGTCCTGCTGGTCAGCCTCACCGGTGTGGGCGTTGCGCTCGGCACGCTCAATGTCGTCGTCGTGGCCTATGCGGAGGACCACCGGATTCCCGGGGGCGCCCCGACACTCCTGGCTCTCAACGCCCTCGGCGCTCTGGTCGGGGGACTTGCTTACGGCGCTGTACGCCGCTGGCCGGTCCGGCCTGCGCGCAGGACTCTGCTGCTGTCCGTCGGCCTGGCACCGGGCTATGCACTCCTGTGCCTGGTGCCCTCGCCACCATGGATGTCCTGCCTGATGCTGCTGACCGGGCTGTTCCTCGCACCGGTGCTGACGGTCTCCTTCGTCCTGGTAGGAGCGCTCGCCCCAGCGGGCACCGTCACCGAGGCGTTCGCCTGGCTCGTCACGCTGATGACCGCGGGCACGGCGCTCGGGGCCGCCGCCGTCGGGTTGGTCCTGGAGCATGGCGGTCCGAGATGGGCGGCGGCGTGCGGCGTGCTGGGTCTCGCGGTCAGCATTCTCATCCTCCTGGCCGGGCAGTCCCGGCTGGATACGGTTCCGCGTGCGGGCACCCAGGCTTCTGCTGTTTCCCCGGCGCAACTCGCACCGTGACGCGATGCGCATGGCCGCGTCGGCCGTGATCCCGGCCGTGCGGCGGCCGGGCCGGCGAATGCCGACGGGCGAGCCAGGGCTCCTTCATCAGGGCCGAGGCCACCGCGGCCATCGACTGACTCGAGGTTTTACGTATGACGTCGACTTTCCATACGTACCATGTGCGCTGTTCACGCGTCCGGACGACGGACGGGGGCAACGAACCAGCCGAAGGAGCGCACCCACGGTGGCACCCAGCAACACGCGCCCGACAAGCCGTGACGTCGCCCAGGCCGCCGGGGTCTCACAAGCGGCCGTCTCACTCGTCCTCGGCGACAAATGGCGCGGCCGGGTGTCGGCGGCCACCGCCGAACGCGTCCGGGAAGCCGCACGCGACCTCGGCTACCGGCCCAACCTCGCCGCCCGCAACCTGCGCCTCGGCCGCACCCGCACCGTCCTCCTCGTCGTGCCCGCACTCACCACCGAATTCTTCGCCGGCGTCTACACGGGTGCCGCCCGCGTCGCCGCCCAGCACGGCTTCGGCGTCGTCCTCTACCCCTCCCCCGAGGGCATCGGACCCGCCCGCGACCCCTTCGCCTCCGCCCAGGCGGCCCTCGACGGCGTCATCGCCTCCTCCATGGCCGCCGACGCCCTCACCGCCATCCGGGGCGACCAACTCCCCCTCGTCATGCTCGACAGCGACCCCGACGGCAGCCTCGGCGCCGCCACGGTCAATCTGGACATCGCGGACGGCGTACGACAGGTCGCCGAACACCTGCTCGGACTCGGCCACCGGCGCTTCCTGCACCTCGCCGCGGACGTCGCCTCCTGGACCTTCGAGGTACGCGCGCGTGAGCTGGCCGCACACGTCGGCGCCGTCCCCGGCACCGACATCCGCACCGTCCACGCCCCCATCTCCATCGAAGGCGCCCTCGCCGCCACCACCGCCGCCCTGACCGGCCCGGGCCCCCACCCCACCGCCCTGGTCTGCGACGACGACAAACTCGCCGCAGGCGCCTACAAGGCCCTGCGCCGCCTAGGCCTGCGCATCCCGGACGACATGTCCGTCACCGGCCTCGACGACCTCGCCCTCGCCACCGCCATCGACCCCGAATTGACCACCGTCCGCCTGGACGCCGAGCTCTTCGGCGAACGCGGCATGCGTGCCCTCCTCGCGGTTCTGGAGGGCTCGCGGCCGGAGGGCGGGGACATACCGGTGGAACTGGTGGTACGGGGCTCCACGGCGGCACCAGGCGCCACCTGACGCCACGCGCCCCGGCCGAAAGGGTCGACCGGGGCGCGTGGCGGCGACGTGCGGGACGAGGACCTACTCCTCCTCGGAGCTGTCCTCCTCGGCGCTCTCCGCCTCCGTGCTCGCGCCGTTGACCGCCAGCAGCCGGGAGAGCTGCCGGCCGACGATCCGCTTGAACTTGCGCTGCTGCGGCCGCGTACGGTCCAGCACCGCGACCTCCAGGCGCTCGGCGGGAATCTCCCGCTCACTGCCGTTGGTGTCGCGGGAGAGGGCCTGAACCGCCAGCTTGAGCGCCTCGGCCAGCGACATACCGTCCTGGTGACGCTGGTCGAGGAAGCTGCTGATCTGCTCGGCGTTGCCGCCGACCGCGACCGAACCGTGCTCGTCGACGATCGAACCGTCGTGCGGCAGGCGGTAGATCTGGTCACCCTCCGGGGTCTCCCCCACCTCGGCGACCACCAGCTCCACCTCGTACGGCTTCTCGGCCGCACTCGAGAAGATCGTGCCCAGCGTCTGGGCGTAGACGTTGGCCAGACCCCTGGCCGTGACGTCGTCCCGGTCGTAGGTGTAACCGCGCAGGTCGGCGTAGCGCACGCCACCGATCCGCAGGTTCTCGTACTCGTTGTACTTGCCGGCGGCCGCGAAGCCGATCCGGTCGTAGATCTCGCTGAACTTGTGCAGCGCGCGGGACGGGTTCTCACCGACGAAGACGATGCCGTCGGCGTACTGGAGCACCACGAGGCTGCGGCCACGGGCGATGCCCTTGCGGGCGTACTCCGCCCGGTCGGCCATGGCCTGCTGGGGTGAGACATAGAACGGCGTCGACACCGGTTATCCGTCCCTTTCTGTGGAAGTCACTCGATCACCTGGACAACACGGGCCGCGGCCTAGAGAAGGGCGGCCCGGGGGCCGTCGGGCTGCTCCAGCCGCCGCTCCAGGATCGCGCGGGCGATCTCGGAGCCCTCGTCGTCGGTGAGCCGGCGGAAGCCGTCCTCGGTGATCACGGTGACGATGGGGTAGATCCGGCGGGCGACATCGGGACCACCGGTCGCCGAGTCGTCGTCAGCCGCGTCGTACAGCGCCTGCACCACGAGGGTCGTGGCCTGGTCCTCGGTCAGGTCCTCACGGAACAGCTTCTTCATGGCACCGCGCGCGAAGATCGAGCCGGAGCCCGTCGCCGCGTAGCCGTGCTCCTCGGAGCGGCCGCCCGTGACGTCGTAGGAGAAGATGCGGCCCTTCTCGCGGTCGACGTCGTAACCGGCGAAGAGCGGCACCACGGCCAGGCCCTGCATGGCCATGCCGAGGTTGGAACGGATCATGGTCGACAGCCGGTTCGCCTTGCCCTCCAGCGACAGCTGGGCGCCCTCGACCTTCTCGAAGTGCTCCAGCTCGAGCTGGAAGAGCTTGACCATCTCCACGGCGAGACCGGCGGTACCGGCGATGCCGACGGCCGAGTACTCGTCGGCCGGGAACACCTTCTCGATGTCCCGCTGCGCGATGACGTTGCCCATGGTGGCCCGGCGGTCACCGGCGAGCACCACGCCGCCCGGGAAGGTGACGGCCACGATCGTGGTGCCGTGCGGCGCCTCGATCACGCCCTGGGTCGGGGGCAGCTGCCGGTTGCCGGGCAGCATCTCGGGCTGGTGCTCGGAGAGAAAATCCATGAAGGAGGAGGATCCAGGCGTCAGGAAGGCAGCTGGTAGACGCCCGGTGCCACGAGTATTGGCTTCCACGAGATTCCTTCCAGAGAGGCAGCGGCCCGCCGAGCGGCGTCGGGGTCGTCCCCCAACTTGCCGATGGCCGAATTGCAGTTGAAGCACAGTACGCCACGGACCCTACCCGTCTTGTGGCAGTGATCCACATGTGCGGCCGGAGCCATCCGGTAGATCACGCAGAGCCCCGCCCGAGAGGCGGCCGACGCATCACGGTCGGCTTGGGTGGGGCCGTAGTGGCGCTTCAGGTGACGCTCGCGTCCCGCGACAGCGCGGCACGCCCTTTTCATGCCCTCGGCTTCGAGGCCGCGTCGGCAGGCCTCCGCCCCGCATTCGCGGCAACGATCCTGAAGCCCGTCGAGCTCGGACCTGTTGGCCGCGAATGCGCTGATGGGGAGCGTCCGCTTGCATGCCGAGCATCGCTTCTCGGCACCCAAAGTGGACATTTAGTACTACTCTCCACCCTTTTGGACAAATGACCGAACGAAGTCCTCGGCGTTCTCCTCGAGCACATCATCGATTTCGTCCAGGACGGAGTCCACGTCATCGCTCAGTTTCTCCTGGCGCTCCTTGAGGTCTTCCGAAGCCTGCGCGTCCTGCGCCTGCTCCTCGACCTCCTCGGTGGAGCGCGTCGCCTTCTGCTGGCCGCCGCCGGTGTCCTTGGTCGCCATAACCCTCACCCCGCTCAGTTCGCCCGACATGGTCGACAGGTCGGCATTCCTGCCGATCGGTGATGATCAGACCCTACAAGCCGGGTCCGACATCGGCCCCGCAGTTTCTCCAACGTACGGGGGCCACCTCGATGATTCCCGGACGGCGGGATTTCCACCCTGCCCGCCCGGGGCGGTCCGAGTACCCGGAAAGCCCCGCTCAGCCGCCTGACAGGACCCTGACCAGGTCTTCCGCCGTGCGGCAGCGGTCCAGGAGTTCCTTGACGTGATTTCGCGTTCCGCGAAGTGGTTCGAGGGTTGGAACGCGCTGGAGCGAGTCCCGGCCGGGCAGGTCGAAGATCACCGAGTCCCAGGAGGCCGCCGCGACGTCGTCGGCGTACTGCTCGAGGCAGCGCCCGCGGAAGTAGGCCCGTGTGTCCTCTGGCGGCTTCGTACGGGCCCGGTCGACCTCGGCCTCGTCCAGGAGTCGCTTGACGCGCCCGCGGGCCACCAGACGGTTGTACAGGCCCTTCTCGGGCCGTACGTCGGCGTACTGGAGGTCCACCAGATGCAGCCGGGCGGCGTCCCAGTCGAGGCTGTCACGGCGGCGGTAGCCCTCCATGAGCTCCCGTTTGGCCACCCAGTCGAGCTCCCCGGCGAGGCTCATGGGGTCGTGCTCGAGCCGGTTGAGGGTGTCCTCCCAGCGGGACAGGACGTCCTTGGTCTGCTCGTCGGCGTCCGCGCCGAAGCGTTCCTCGACGTATTTGCGCGAGAGCTCGAAGTACTCCATCTGAAGCTGGACGGCGGTGAGTGTCCGGCCGCTGCGCAGAGTGACCAGGCGCTTGAGCGTCGGGTCGTGGGAGACCTGGTGGAGGGTGCGCACGGGCTGGTCGACGGCCAGGTCGACGGCGATGAAGCCGTCCTCGATCATGGACAGGACCAGGGCGGTCGTGCCGAGCTTGAGGTAGGTGGAGATCTCGGAGAGGTTGGCGTCGCCGATGATCACGTGCAGGCGGCGGTACTTCTCCGCGTCCGCGTGAGGCTCGTCCCGGGTGTTGATGATCGGGCGCTTCAGCGTCGTCTCCAGGCCCACCTCGACTTCGAAGTAGTCGGCGCGCTGGCTGAGCTGGAACCCGTGTTCGTGGCCGTCCTGGCCGATGCCGACACGGCCGGCACCTGCGAAGACCTGGCGGGAGACGAAGAAGGGCGTGAGGTGGCGCACGATGTCCGAGAACGGGGTTTCCCGCTTCATCAGGTAGTTCTCGTGCGTCCCGTAGGAGGCGCCCTTGTTGTCGGTGTTGTTCTTGTAGAGGTGGATCGGCTGGGCTCCGGGGAGCTGGGCGGCCCGTTCCGCGGCCTCGGCCATGATCCGCTCTCCGGCCTTGTCCCAGAGGACGGCGTCGCGGGGGTTGGTGACCTCGGGGGCGCTGTATTCAGGGTGTGCGTGGTCGACGTAGAGGCGCGCGCCGTTGGTGAGGATCACGTTGGCGAGGCCGATGTCCTCGTCGGTGAGCTGGCTGGAGTCGGCGGCCTCGCGGGCGAGGTCGAAGCCTCGGGCGTCCCGCAGCGGGTTCTCCTCCTCGAAGTCCCAGCGGGCCCGGCGGGCCCGGTGCATCGCCGCGGCGTAGGCGTTGACGATCTGGGATGAGGTGAGCATGGCATTGGCGTTGGGGTGGCCGGGGACGGAGATGCCGTACTCCGTCTCGATGCCCATTACTCGCCGTACAGTCATGCGGCCCTCCTTGCCCGGCGGCGCCCTCGGTCGTGGACGCCGCTCAAGTACCGCTGGCGCTCCGGTGCGTGTGCGGTGCCCGTCCCCGCACTGCGCGACTCGGCGGTAGGAAAGAGCCTAGAACGCCTTTGCACTGGTGGGGAGATCATTTGCGTCATTTGCGTGCTCCGGCCGTGCCCGAAAAGCAGTCGGCTGCGGGTACCCGTGGAGGGCACCCGCAGCCGCCCTGTTTTTACAGGTACTGCCCGGTGTTCGCCACCGTGTCGATGGAGCGTCCGGTGTCCGCGCCCTGCTTTCCGGTGATGAGGGTGCGGATGTAGACGATCCGTTCGCCCTTCTTTCCGGAGATGCGGGCCCAGTCGTCGGGGTTGGTGGTGTTCGGGAGGTCCTCGTTCTCCTTGAACTCGTCCACGCAGGCCTGGAGGAGGTGGGAGACGCGGAGTCCCTTCTGGTTGTGTTCGAGGAAGTCCTTGATCGCCATTTTCTTGGCGCGTCCGACGATGTTTTCGATCATGGCGCCGGAATTGAAGTCCTTGAAGTAGAGGACTTCCTTGTCGCCGTTGGCGTAGGTGACCTCCAGGAAGCGGTTTTCCTCGGATTCGGCGTACATGTGCTCGACCGCGCTCTGGATCATGCTCTGGACCGTGGTGGACCTGTCGCCGCTGTGCTCGCCGAGGTCGTCCCCGTGGAGCGGGAGGCGCTCGGTGAGGTACTTCCCGAAGATGTCCTTGGCCGCTTCGGCGTCCGGACGCTCGATCTTGATCTTCACGTCGAGCCGGCCGGGCCGCAGGATGGCGGGGTCGATCATGTCCTCGCGGTTGGAGGCGCCGATGACGACCACGTTCTGCAGGCCTTCCACGCCGTCGATCTCGGCGAGCAGCTGCGGGACGATGGTGTTCTCCACGTCCGAGCTGACGCCGGAGCCTCGGGTGCGGAAGAGGGACTCCATCTCGTCGAAGAAGACGATCACGGGAGTGCCCTCGCTGGCCTTCTCCCGGGCTCGCTGGAAGACGAGGCGGATCTGCCGCTCGGTCTCGCCGACGTACTTGTTCAGGAGCTCGGGGCCCTTGATGTTGAGGAAGAAGCTCTTGCCGGCGGCCTGGCCGGTGACCTCGGCGACCTTCTTGGCCAGCGAGTTGGCGACGGCCTTGGCGATGAGCGTCTTGCCGCATCCGGGGGGTCCGTAGAGCAGGACACCCTTGGGCGGGCGCAGTTCGTGCTCCTTGAACAGGTCCGGGTAGAGGTAGGGGAGCTCGACCGCGTCGCGGATGGCCTCGATCTGGCCGCCGAGGCCGCCGATCTGCTCGTAGCCGATGTCGGGCACCTCTTCGAGGACGAGTTCCTCGACCTCGCTCTTGGGGACCACCTCGTAGACGTAGCCGGAGCGGGGTTCGAGCAGCAGGGCGTCGCCGGGGCGGATGGTGACGTCCAGCAGCGGCTCGGCGAGCCGTACCACCCGTTCCTCGTCGGTGTGCCCGAGCACCAGGGCACGCTCGCCGTCCTCGAGGATCTCCTTGAGGGTGACGATGTCCCCGACGCGCTCGTACTCCATGGCTTCGACCACGTTGAGCGCTTCGTTGAGCATTACTTCCTGGCCGCGCCTGAGGTCGTCGAGTTCGACGCTCGGGCTGACGTTCACCCGGAGCTTGCGGCCGCCGGTGAAGATGTCGGCGGTGCCGTCCTCGATGGCCTGCAGGAAGACGCCGAAGCCGGCCGGCGGCTGGGCGAGCCGGTCGACCTCTTCCTTGAGGGCCACGATCTGGTCGCGGGCCTCGCGGAGTGTGTTGGCGAGTCGCTCGTTCTGGGCGGACACGCCGGCCAGGTTCGTCTGCAGCTCGACGATCCGCTCTTCGAGAATCCTCGTGTGTCGCGGAGAGTCGGCGAGCTTGCGTCGCAGGACGGCGATCTCCTGCTCAAGGTAGGCGATCTGCCCGGCCGGGTCGTCGGACCCTCGTCCCGGGCGGATGCCGCGGTTCATGTCGTCGTCGTGGGCTGCCACGGTCCTCACCTCCTCCAAGGGGAGCTGGACGCTTCCAGACCCTACCTGGGTGGGTGTCGATTGAAACCCCTAGATCACAAAGACTGTCAAGGAGTGTCCGATCTTCACCCTTGCGCTCTCCCTCGCATCAGGGGAATACCCACCGAACATGATTGGGAAGCCGCCGCAGGTAGGGTCGAGGCGTTCAACACCCGTCAGAGCTGGCCGGATTCCCGTCGGCTCGGCGTTCAAACGGCAGGAGAGATGACCGTGCAACAGGAGACCCGAAGCGACGGCGAGGCGCTGGAGGTCTGGATCGACCAGGATCTCTGTACGGGCGACGGTATCTGCGCCCAGTACGCCCCGGAGGTGTTCGAGCTGGACATCGACGGCCTGGCTTACGTGAAGGGCCCGGACGAGGAGCTGTTGCAGGCCAGGGGGGCCGCAACGCCCGTGCCGCTGCCGCTTCTCACGGATGTGGTGGATTCCGCGAAGGAGTGTCCGGGCGACTGCATCCATGTGCGTCGGGTTTTGGACAAGGTGGAGGTTTACGGCCCTGACGTGGAGTGATCTTTCGGGCACATGCCGTGAGCATTGTCTGATTTCTCACATGGTCCGCGCGCGGGGGGCCGATTTCAGACGCTGTGGGCCTGGTCGGGCGAGGAGCGGACGAACGCGTTCCCCTTCCACTGCCACTTGGCCGGGGTCTTGAGGTCGGGGCAGCAACTCGGTACGTCGGACGAGGAGTAGCCGAGCAGGGTGGCGGTGACGGCTCCGGCGCGGACGGTGAAGTCGGTGACGTTGAGCCGGTCCTTGGGGTCGACGAGGGTGGCGACGACGCGGGGCTTCTCGGCGTCGGCGGCGCGGGTGAGGACGTAGACGCCGTCGGGCGGGGTGCCCATGGCGGAGTCGCAGTGGACCACGGCGACCGTCTCGGGGTTGCCGTCGCCGTCGAGGTCCCCGGTCGCCTTCTTGGCCACCACGGCCTTCACGCGTCCGCATGCGAGGGGGAAGGCGACGCCTGCGGTGGTGGGTGGTGCGGCGGCCACGGGAGCGGACTTCGCTTCGGTGCCGGTGCTCGGCTGGGCGGCGGTGGCGGAGCCGGGCTGGAGGACCGAGGAGAAGGCCACGACACCGGCGACGGCCGTGGCGGTGGCGAGCCAGTGGATCGGACGGGGGTGGGCGTGAGCGAGTTCCGGTACGGCGGATTGCTGCACTAGGAGCGTCTCCTGTGAGGGCTGTGCCGGTGGGGGTGGCCAGCATGGTGCCACACGTCACAGTTCGGGGGAACGGCAGGGTCAGGGGTTCCTCGGCCCGCAGGGCGCTCGGTTCCTGTTGCTCCGTCAACGCGCGGGCGCCCTGGCGGAGTTCCGGGTGAG
Source organism: Streptomyces sp. NPDC054834 (assembly GCF_053611185.1). NCBI lineage: Bacteria > Bacillati > Actinomycetota > Actinomycetes > Kitasatosporales > Streptomycetaceae > Streptomyces > Streptomyces sp. NPDC054834. The sequence goes on from NZ_JBSGZV010000002.1 coordinate 313,640, forward strand.
TCCTGGGAACTTCGCCGTGGCACCCGCGCGTTGGTGCGACTGGGCGGCAAATGCCGTCACAGGGGTGGCAATGCCGCAGAAGGGACGATCGGAAGGTGGCGGCTCAGCGGCCGGCGCCTCCGTCGGCGTTGGGGCCGGCGTAGTCCTCGCCGTAGGCGCCCTTGGCGGGGCGGCGGCGGCGCATGGGCGGCTCGACGCCGTCGGCGAGGCGGCGGGCGGTGAGGAGGAAGCCGGTGTGACCGATCATCCGGTGGTCGGGGCGTACGGCCAGGCCCTCGATGTGCCAGTTGCGGATCATGGTCTCCCAGGAGGTCGGCTCGTTGAAGCAGCCGATCTCGCGGATGGACTCCACGGTCCGGGCGAGCTGGGTGGTGGTGGCGACGTAGCAGCACAGGATGCCGCCGGGCACCAGTGCCTTGGAGACGGCCTCCAGGCATTCCCAGGGGGCGAGCATGTCGAGGATGACTCGGTCGACGTCGGTGTCGGACAGGTTGTCCTGGAGGTCGCCGACGGTGAGCTGCCAGGCCGGGTGGGGGCCGCCGAAGTAGCGCTCGACGTTCTGCTTGGCGATGTCGGCGAAGTCCTCACGGCGCTCGTAGCTGTGCAGCATGCCGTGGTCGCCGATGGCGCGCAGCAGGAAGCTGCTGAGCGAGCCGGAGCCGACGCCGGCCTCGACGACGCGCGCGCCGGGGAAGATGTCGGCGAAGGCGAGGATCTGCCCCGCGTCCTTGGGATAGACGACGGCTGCCCCGCGGGGCATGGACAGGACGTAGTCGGGGAGCAGGGGGCGCAGCGCGAGGTAGGCGACGTTTCCGGTGGTGCGGACAACGCTGCCCTCGGGAGCGCCGATCAGTTCGTCGTGCGGGAAGGAACCCTTGTGGGTGTGGAAGTTCTTCCCGGCCTCGAGCGTGAACGTGTAGTGGCGGCCCTTGGGGTCGGTCAGCTGTACCTGGTCCCCGACCTTGAAGGGCCCGCGCCTGCGGGCGGCACCGGTCGGTTCGGACATGTGACCAGCCTACCGGCGTTTACAGGGGCCGCCGACCACCTGCGGGGCTCCTAGGAGGACTGCGGGGTGGGCCGGGCCATCGCCTTGACGAAGGCCCGTTCCACGTCGGCGGCGGACAGGACGCCGTAGATCTCGCCGGTGTCCTCCACGACGAGGTACTCGGTCGCGGGGGTGGCGCGCAGGGCGTCGAGGAGGCCCTCGCCGGCCAGTTCCGCGGAGACGCGCATGCCGTCGGTGAGTTCCTGGGCGAGGCCGCTGACCGTGACCCAGGGGCGGCGGTGTTCGGGTACGCCGACGATGGCGGCCTCGCGGACGAGGGAGAGGGGGTTGCCGTCGGCGTCGACGACGACCAGGGCGCGGGCGCCGGCGGCGTTGGCGCGGCGCAGGGCCTCGGACAGCGGGGTGTCGGTCTCCACGGGGACGGCGCGGCGGGTGAGGTTGCGGGCGCGTAGTTCCGGCAGGTGTTCGCGGAGCCGGGCCATGCGCAGGCTGTTGCCGGCGCCGGTCCAGATGATCGCGGCGAGGATCGCGGCGAGCAGGGCGTCGGTGACGGTGTCCATGCCGACGTTGTCCTCGGCGGTGGAGCCGAGCGCGCCGGACTGGGTGAGCAGCGGGAGGCCGATGAGGACGGTGACGGCGAGGGCGCGGCCGAACCAGGCGGCTGCGATCGTGCCGCTCATGGGTTTGCCGGTGATCTTCCAGACGACGGCGCGGAGCATGCGGCCGCCGTCGAGGGGGAGGCCGGGCAGGAGGTTGAAGGCGGCCACGATGAGGTTGGAGACCATGAGACCGGCCAGCAGGACGCCGGGGACGGTGCCGGGTTCGACGGGCAGCATGGCGAGGTAGAACAGCCCGGCGAGGACGAGGGATAGCAGCGGGCCGACGAAGGCCAGGACGAACTCCCGTCCGGGGGTCTCGGCCTCCTTCTCGATCTCGGAGACCCCGCCGAAGAACTGGAGCTGGATGCGGCGGACCGGGAGTTTGAAGCGGAGGGCCGCGACGGTGTGGGCGAGCTCGTGGATCAGGACGGAGGCGTAGAAGGCGACGGCGAAGAAGAGGGAGACGAGATAGCGGGCGGCGCCGAGTTCGGGCAGCACGCGGTCGAGCTGTCCGCCGAACACCCAGGTGATCAGCGCGGCGACGAGGAACCAGCTGGGTGCGACGTACACCGGCACGCCGAAGGGGCGTCCCATGAGCAGTCCGCCGCCGGGTTCGCGGGGGCGCCGGGGCGGGCGGCCCCTCCTGGTACCGGTGTGGGCTTCGGAGCGGCTGGTGGTGTCGCCCGGGTGCGGATGGGTGGGCGGAGGCGCGGCGTGCGGCCGGGGGACGTCCTCGCCGGGCTCCGGACGGGACGGGGTGGAGTCGTTCTGCCGCTCGTCAGCCGCGGGGGCGGGCGGCTCGGCCGCGTCCGGGCGGGCGGCGGGGGCGCCGTCGGGCTCGTCACGCGGGGTGGCCGCCGGGGCGTCGGGGGTTTCCTCGCCGGACTCCGGACGGGACGGGGTGGAGTCGCTCTGCCGCTCGTCAGCCGCGGGGGCGGGGCCCGGCGCTCCGTCCGGGTCGGGGGTTCGGCCGATGGCGGCAGGCGTCTCGTGCGGGCCGGGGCCGGGGCCGGTGGCCGGGGCCGTAGGACCCGCGGGGTGCTCGGCCGGCTCGTCGTTGCCGGACCGCGGCTGCCCGCTCGCGCCGCTCACGTCCACGGTGTCCCCTCGTTCGAAGCGTCTTCCGCGTCTGCCGGGTGCCGGGCGGAAGGGTCTCGAGGTCGATGGTATGCGGCCGTCGTCGCGCGTTCCGCCCCGGCACCCCCTGCGTTCTGCCCGGCGTTGTCCACAGGTGCGGCCCGCGGCTGGGTGACTGTCAGTGGCGGGCCGTATGGTCTGTGGTCATGGACAGCAGCATCGAGGGCACGGCGGAAGCCGGGGGCGGCGCGGGCGCGGAAGCGGATCCGCTGCTCACGGGTGGGGCGGAGACGTCTGTGCCGGACACGGCGGCCACGGTCGCCCCGGCGGACACGGCGGCCGGGCGCCCCGTCGTACCGCCCGCTTCCCTGTCGCCCTCGCGGGCGAGTGACTTCATGCAGTGCCCCCTGCTGTACCGGTTCCGGGTGATCGACCGGCTGCCGGAGAAGCCGAGCGAGGCGGCGACCAGGGGCACGCTGGTGCACGCGGTGCTGGAGCGGCTCTTCGACGCGCCGGCGACCGAGCGGACCGCGCCCCGTGCCAAGTCGCTGATCCCCGGCCAGTGGGACCGGCTGCGGGAGACCAGGCCGGAGGTTGTCGAGCTGTTCGCGGACGATCCGGAGGGCGAGCGGCTGGCCCGCTGGCTGGGCGAGGCCGAGCGGCTGGTCGAGCGGTGGTTCACGCTGGAGGACCCGACCCGCCTGGAGCCGGCCGAGCGCGAGCTGTTCGTGGAGGCGGAGCTGGAGTCGGGGCTGCGGCTGCGCGGGATCATCGACCGGGTGGACGTGGCGGCGACCGGCGAGGTGCGGATCGTCGACTACAAGACGGGCAAGGCGCCGAGACCCGCGTACGCCGAGGGCGCGCTGTTCCAGATGAAGTTCTACGCCCTGGTCGTCTGGCGGCTGAAGAACGTGATCCCGCGCCGGCTCCAGCTGGTCTACCTCGGCAGCGGTGACGTGCTGACGTACGACCCGGTCCTCGCCGACCTGGAGCGGGTGGAGCGCAAGCTGCTGGCGCTGTGGGAGGCGATCCAGGAGGCGACGCAGACCGGTGAGTGGCGGCCGCGGCCGACGAAGCTGTGCGGCTGGTGCGATCACCAGGCGCACTGTCCGGAGTTCGGTGGCACTCCCCCGCCGTATCCGCTGCCGGTGAGGGCGGCCGAGTCGCGGGCCGTGCCGCAGGGCAGAATGGGGCCGGACTAGCGAAGGAGACTTACGTGGCCATCCGCGTCCTACTGGTCGACGACCAGCCGCTGCTGCGCACCGGGTTCCGGATGATCCTGGAGGCGGAGCAGGACATCGCGGTCGTCGGCGAGGCCGGAGACGGCCTCCAGGCCCTCGACCAGGTGCGCGCCCTGCAGCCGGATGTGGTGCTGATGGACATCCGCATGCCGCGGATGGACGGGGTGGAGGCGACCCGGCAGATCACCGGTCCCGGTCGGGACGGCCCGGCGAAGGTGCTGGTGCTGACCACGTTCGACCTGGACGAGTACGTGGTGGAGGCGCTGCGTGCCGGGGCGAGCGGCTTCCTGCTCAAGGACGCGCCCGCCACCGAGCTGGTGCAGGCCATCCGGGTGGTGGCGGCCGGGGAGGCGATGCTCGCGCCGAGCATCACGCGCCGGCTGCTGGACAAGTACGCCACGCATCTGCCGTCGGGGGACGAGCCGGTGCCGGACACGCTGCACACCCTGACCGACCGGGAGGTCGAGGTGCTGAAGCTGGTGGCGCGAGGACTGTCGAACGCCGAGATCGCCGCCGACCTGTTCGTCAGCGAGACGACCGTGAAGACGCATGTGGGTCATGTGCTGACCAAGCTGGGGTTGCGGGACCGGGTGCAGGCGGCGGTGTACGCGTACGAGAGCGGGCTGGTGCGCCCCGGCGCGCAGTAGCGGGCCGTACGACCGGCAAAGGGCGCCCCCTTCCCGAGGGAGGGGGCGCCCTTCGTGTGTCGGCTTCGTGCGCCGGCGACCGGCTGTCAGCCCTTGCTGAGTTCCCAGAAGCGGAACACGGTCGAGGCATCGAGGCAGTACGCCAGGCCAAAGACCCCGTCGCGGACGACCGCGTACTGCTTGGCCTGCCAGACCGGCAGGACGGGCAGTTCTTCGGCGACGATGTTCTGGAGCCGGGCGAACTCCGGGGTGGTGGCGGCGCGGTCGCTCTGGGCGGCCGTGCGCGGGATGAGGGAGCCGGTGATCGTGCTGTTGGTGTAGTGGTTGCTGAGCACGTTGCCCTTGCCGAAGAAGGGCGAGGTGAAGTTGTCGGCGTCCGGGTAGTCGGGCACCCAGCCCTTGACGTACACGCCGTACTTGCCCTTGACGACGTCCTTTTCGTACTGGTCGTACGCGACGGACCTGACGTCGGCGGTGAACAGGCCGCTGGCGTTGAGCTGGGCGGCGATCGCCTTCAGTTCCTGGTCGGTGGCGGGTCCGTAGCGGGAGGGCGTGGACCAGAGGGTGAGTCTCACCTTGCCGGTGATGCCGTCGGCGTGCAGGGCGGCGGTGGCCTTGGCCTTGGAGGGGCGGGCGCCGTAGGTGTCGAAGAAGGCCGTGTTGTGGCCGGTGATGCCGGCCGGGACGATCGAGTACAGCGGGGTCGCGGTGTCCTCGTAGACGTTCCTGATCAGGGCGTCGCGGTCGATCAGGTAGGCCATGGCCTTGCGGACGCCGAGCCTTCCGGCCACGGGGTCGTCCATGTTGAAGACGAGGTGCTGGACCTCGGCGCTGCTGCCCTCGATGACCTCGATGCCGCTGCTGTCGTCCTGCTTCTCGATGTCGGCGATGGCGCCGGCGGTCAGACCGCGGTAGGCGATGTCGACCTTGCCGTGGACGAGGGCGTCCTTCAGCTCGGCCTGCTTGCCGTGGAAGAACTTGAGGGTCACGCCGGAGTTCTTCACCTCGGCGGTGCCCTTGTAGTGCGGGTTGACGGAGAAGACGGCCTCGTCCTTGCCGAAGGAGTCCAGCTGGTAGGGGCCGGAGCCGACGGCCTTGTTGTCCTTGCGCAGCGCGTCGGCGTCGTACTGGCTGTGGTCGACGATGGAGCCGGCACCGGAGGCGATCTTGCTGGGGAAGGTGGCGTCCGGCACCTTCAGCCGGAACACCACCGTCTTGGCGTCCGGGGTTTCGACCTTGACGAGCATCGGGAACATGATCGCGGGACCGGCCGCGTCGTTGATCTTCAGCATGCGGTCGAAGGAGAACTTCACGTCCTCGGAGGTGAGGGCGTCACCGTTGCTGAACTGGAGGCCGTCCTTCAGGGTGCACTTGTAGACCTTGGCCTGGGTGTCACTGAAGGCGCACTCCTTGGCCGCCTCCGGCTCAGGTTCCGTCCCGCCCTTCGGGAAGGCCAGCAGCGACTGGAAGACGTTGTTGAACAACAGCCAGGAGCCGGGGTCGTAACCGGAGGCGGGATCGGTGGCGAGGACGTCGTCGGACATCCCCATCACCACGGAGGAGCCGCTGCCCCCGGAATCACCGCTCCCCGAGCCGCAGCCGGTCAGCAGACCGGAGGCCAGCCCCGCTATGACGGGCAGGACCGGCCACTGAGTGCGCATGTTCACTGCGGTGCCCTTGCGTCGGTTCTCGTGAACCCGGGGCCGCGGTCACCGGCCCCGGGGGAAAAGCGAGGCGTCAGTTGCTCACACCGCGGCCGAGCTCCCACAGCTGAAGCGTCGAGGAGGAGTTCAGGGCGTAGGAGGTGCCCGTGATGTCGTTCCGCGCGGCGACGTACTGCTTGCCCTGCCACAGCGGCAGGATCGGGACGTCGTCGGCGACGGTGTCCTGGATCGCCGTCAGGCTCTTGGAGGCGGTGAGCCGGTCGGCCTCGCGGCGGGACTGCGGGATCAGGGTGTTGCGGATGTTGGCGTTGACGTACGGCGAGCCGAGGGTGTTGTCCTTGTCGAGGAACGGCGCGAGGAAGTTGTCGGCGTCCGGGAAGTCCGGGAACCAGCCCATGCCGTAGACGTCGTACTTGCCCTTCTGTTCGGCGGGCCGGAAGGTGGACCAGGGCGACCCCTGGATGCTGACGTCGAACAGGCCGCTGTTGTTGAGCTGCTTCTGCAGGACCTCGAACTCCTGCTTGGTGGCGGGGCCGTAGTGGTCGGTCGTGTAGTGCAGGGTCAGCTTCACCGGGGTGACGATGCCGGCCTTGACCAGCAGCGACTTGGCCTTGGTGACGCTGGGGTCGCCGTACTTGTTGAAGAACGAGTTGGAGTGGCCCGTGACGGTGGCCGGGACCAGCGAGTACAGCGGCTCGGCCTGGGAGCCGTACACCTTGGAGACCAGCTCGCCGCGGTTGATGACCTGGGCCATGGCCTCGCGGACCGCCTTGGTCTTCACCGAGGACGCGCTGGTGTTGAAGGCGAGGTAGCGGATTTCCAGGCCCGGCATCTCGACGAGGTCGACGTTCTCGTCGGTGCCGGCGTCGAGCTTGTTGATCTGGGCCGGCGACATGGTGCGGGTCATGACGTCGATGTCACCCTTGTCGATCGCGGCGCTCATGGCGTCGGCGTCGGCGAAGGAGCGCATCTGCACCTTGTCGTTGCTGACCTTCAGACTGCCCTTGTAGTTGGGGTTCTTGCTGAAGGTCATGCTGTCGATGGCGTCGTCCTTGACGTCCGCCGAGAAGGTGTAGGGGCCGGAGCCGTCCATCGAGAAGCCGTCCCGCAGCTTGCCCTTGGCGTAGTCCTTCGGGTTCACGATGCCCGCGACCGGGGTGGACAGCTTGTACGGGAAGGTGGCGTCGGCGGTCTTGAGGTGGAAGATCACCTCGCGATCGCCCTGCGTCTCGACGGTGTCGACGGTCGACAGCAGGGCGAACACACCGCTGTCGGCCTTGATGCGCATTGCACGCTCGATCGAGTACTTCACGTCCCCGGCGGTGATGGCGTCGCCGTTGGCGAACTTCAGGCCGTCGCGCAGCTTGCAGGCGTAGCGCTCGTTGCCGCTGTCGGTGAAGCCGCAGCTCTCGGCGGCCTCGGGTACGGGGTCGCCTTCGCCCTTGGGCTGGATCATCAGGGTCTGCACGGTCTGACGCAGGATGTTCCAGGTGCCGACGTCGTAGGCGTAGGCCGGGTCGAGCGGGGCCGGTGCGTCCTTGGTGGCCGTGAACCGGTCCGTGGTGCCGACAACGATGGCGTCGCCGCTCTTGCTCCCGCTGCTGTCTCCGCCGCACGCGGCGAGAACCGGCGCGAGCAGGCCGGCTACGGCCGGCAGCACCAAAGTCTTGCGGTTCATGCTCGGGTTTCTCCAGGGCTGTTCGAATCCGTGTAACCGGCATGCATGGGTGTTGCGGCGGATCACGGGGTAAGGGCGATGTTCTCGCCATGAGATTAGTCCGCGCTTGCAGGACGGTTCACAGCCGCCGGAGTTGAGTTCCCATCACGCAGTGAAACCGGGCGCGGACACACCGAAAACCCGACAGCGGCAGGATTAGTGCAGCGTTCCATGAATCGGGACACAAGGACGCGCGAGTTCCCCCTGAACGAGGGTGAGCAGCACACATCGGCGCGAGTGTCGACCCTTGGAGAGGTGATGAACGTCACACTTCCAACTCGGTTGTTCAGTGGTGGAATTCGGTCGCGCGGCCCGCTTCCAATTTCGCTGTACGCGCTCGGGTGTACTACGGCGGGATTTTGTCCAATGGACTTTGCACGCTGGGTGAACGGCTAGTGCATTTCCGTCATCAAGCCGCGCAGAAATGCCAGGTCGACCTCTTCCAGGGAGGTCACGACGGTCCGCCGGGTGGCCGGGGCGATGGGGGCGACCGAGGGCACCGCGACCACGTGGCAGCCCGCGGCCTCGGCGGCTGCGACCCCGGTCGCGGTGTCCTCGACGACCGCGCATCTGGCCGGATCCGCGCCCAGTCCGGCGGCCGCGAGCAGATACGGGTCCGGGTGCGGCTTGGTGCGCGACACCTCGTCGCCGGCGATGGACAGGGAGAAGTGCTGGGGCCCGAGCGAGGCCAGCACCCGGTCGATGATGCGGCGGTGCGAGGCGGAGACCAGGGCCGTCGGGATCTGCTGCTCATACAGCTCCGCGAGCAGTCTGGCGGCGCCCGGCATCAGCGGCAGGGAGCGCCCGATGCGGTCCTCGAATCCGTCGTTCAGCAGCACACTGAGCTCGGCGAGGGTGACGTCGGCGCCGGTGGCCTCGATGAGGAAGCCCGCGCTGCGGGCCATGGGCCCGCCGACCACGACATGACGCCAGGACTCGTCGAGGATGTGGCCGAGACGGGCGAAGACCTCCACTTCGACGTCCCACCAGAAGCCCTCGGTGTCCACCAGGGTGCCGTCCATGTCGAGCAGCACCGCCTGGAGGGCTGAGCCTTCCGCCGTACGGGTTCCGAGCGCGGGGACCGTGCTGGTCATCGGGCGCACCTCCTGAAGGGACGATCAGGCCGGTTCCCATGCGGGAACCGGCCTGCGGTGGATCGACCAGTGTACGACTCTCGCTGATGAAACGCCTTGTTCACCGCTTGGGGCCCGTCGCTCGGAGGGGCCGGCCCCGTGGCTCGAACGGGCTCAGCGGGCGTTGAAGTACTTTGCCTCGGGGTGGTGGATCACGATCGCGTCCGTGGACTGTTCGGGGTGCAGCTGGAACTCCTCCGACAGGTGCACGCCGATGCGCTCCGGCTGGAGAAGCTCGGCGATCTTGGCGCGGTCCTCCAGGTTGGGGCAGGCTCCGTAGCCGAGGGAGAAGCGGGCGCCGCGGTACTTCAGTGCGAACATGTCTTCCATGTCGCTCGGGTCCTCCCCCGCGAAGCCCAGTTCCGAACGGACGCGGGCGTGCCAGTACTCGGCGAGGGCTTCGGCCAACTGCACGGACAGCCCGTGGAGTTCGAGGTAGTCGCGGTAGGAGTTGGACTCGAACAGCTTGGCGGTCTCCTCGCCGATCCGGGAGCCGACGGTGACCACCTGTAGACCGACCACGTCCGTCTCGCCGGACTCCTCCGGGCGGAAGAAGTCAGCCAGGCACAGCCGCCGACCGCGCCGCTGCCGCGGGAAGGTGAACCGGGTGCGCTCGTTGCCCTGTTCGTCGAGGATGATGAGGTCGTCGTCCTTGGACACGCACGGGAAGTAGCCGTAGACCACGGCCGCTTCCAGCAGGTTCTCCGTCTGGAGCCGGTCCAGCAGGCCGCGCAGGCGCGGGCGGCCCTCGGTCTCGACGAGTTCCTCGTACGTCGGGCCGGCACCGGTGCGGGCCTGCTTCAGCCCCCACTGCCCCTTGAACAGCGCACCCTCGTCCAGCCAGCTCGCGTACTCCTTCAGCTGGATGCCCTTGACCACCCGGGTCTCCCAGAACGGCGGGGCCGGCACCGGATTGTCGGTGGCGACATCGGAGCGGACGTGCCCTTCCTCGGGCCGCTCCTCGACCTCGACGCCGGCCGCCGCCCGCACCCGGCGCTGCCGCAGCTCCGGCAGCTTCGCCCCCGGCACGCCCCGCTTGACCCCGATCAGCGCGTCCATCAGATGCAGGCCCTCGAACGCGTCCCGGGCGTAGCGGACTTCACCCTGGTAGATCTCGTGCAGATCCTGCTCGACGTAGGCCCGGGTGAGGGCGGCACCGCCCAGGATGACCGGGTAGTCGGCCGCCAGGCCGCGCTGGTTGAGCTCCTCCAGGTTCTCCTTCATGATCACGGTGGACTTCACCAGCAGCCCCGACATGCCGATGACGTCGGCCCGGTGTTCCTCGGCCGCCTCCAGGATCGCCGAGACGGGCTGCTTGATGCCCAGGTTGACCACGTTGTAGCCGTTGTTGGACAGGATGATGTCCACCAGGTTCTTGCCGATGTCGTGGACATCCCCGCGCACCGTGGCCAGCACGATCGTGCCTTTGCCCTCGGCGTCCGACTTCTCCATGTGCGGCTCGAGATAGGCGACCGCGGCCTTCATCACCTCGGCCGACTGCAACACGAACGGCAACTGCATCTGGCCGGAGCCGAACAGCTCACCGACCACCTTCATCCCGTCGAGCAGCGTCGCGTTGACGATGTCCAGGGCAGGCCGGGTCTCGAGGGCCGCGTCGAGGTCGGCCTCCAGGCCGTTGCGCTCACCGTCGATGATGCGGCGCTTGAGCCGCTCCTCCAGCGGGAGGGCGGCCAGTTCCTCGGCCTTGCCCGCCTTCAGGGACTTCGCCGTGGCGCCCTCGAAGAGCTGCATGAGCTTCTGGAGGGGGTCGTAGCCCTCGGTGCGGCGGTCGTGGATCAGGTCGAGAGCGGTCTGCACCTCTTCCTCGCTGAAGCGGGCGATCGGCAGGATCTTCGACGCGTGCACGATCGCCGAATCCAGACCCGCCCTCACACACTCGTCCAGGAAGACGGAGTTCAGCAGGATCCGGGCGGCCGGGTTCAGACCGAAGGAGATGTTCGACAGGCCGAGGGTGGTCTGTACGTCGGGGTGGCGGCGCTTGAGCTCCCGGATCGCCTCGATCGTGGCGATACCGTCCTTGCGGGACTCCTCCTGACCGGTACAGATGGTGAAGGTCAGGGTGTCGATGAGGATGTCCGACTCGTGGATGCCCCAGTTGCCCGTCAGATCCGCGATCAGCCGTTCGGCGATCTCGACCTTCTTCTCCGGGGTCCGGGCCTGGCCCTCCTCGTCGATGGTCAGCGCGATCAGCGCCGCGCCATGCTCCCCGGCCAGCTGGGTTACCCGGGCGAAGCGGGACTCGGGGCCGTCGCCGTCCTCGTAGTTGACGGAGTTGATGACCGCACGCCCGCCCAGCTTCTCCAGACCCGCGCGGATGACCTCCACCTCGGTGGAGTCCAGCACGATCGGCAGGGTGGAGGCGGTGGCGAAGCGGCCCGCCAGTTCCTCCATGTCGGCGACACCGTCCCGGCCGACGTAGTCCACACAGAGGTCGAGCATGTGCGCGCCCTCGCGGATCTGCTCCCGCGCCATCTCCACACAGTCGTCCCAGCGGCCATTGAGCATGGCCTCCCGGAACTTCTTCGACCCGTTGGCGTTGGTCCGCTCACCGATCGCCAGGTAAGCGGTGTCCTGCCGGAACGGAACCGACTGATAGAGCGAGGCCGCGCCCGGCTCGGGCTGCGGTGCGCGCTCGGGCGGAGTGACGTCGCGGACGCGTTCGACGACCTGGCGCAGGTGCTCGGGCGTGGTGCCGCAGCAGCCGCCGACCAGCGACAGGCCGTAGTCGCGGACGAAGGTCTCGTGGGAGTCCGCCAGCTCCGGGGCCGTCAGCGGGTAGTGGGCGCCGTCCTTGGTCAGGACCGGCAGGCCCGCGTTCGGCATGCAGGACAGCGGGATACGGGAGTGCCGGGTGAGGTAGCGCAGGTGCTCGCTCATCTCGGCCGGGCCGGTGGCGCAGTTCAGGCCGATCATGTCGATGCCCAGCGGCTCCAGCGCCGTCAGCGCCGCGCCGATCTCCGAGCCCAGCAGCATGGTTCCGGTCGTCTCCACCGTCACCGACACGATCAGCGGCACGTCGTAGCCGGCTGTGCGCATGGCGCGGCGGGCCGCGACGACTGATGCCTTGGTCTGGAGCAGGTCCTGGGTGGTTTCCACCAGCAGGGCGTCGGCACCGCCGGCGAGCAGGCCCTCGGCGTTCTGCTGGTAGGCGTCTCGGATGGCGCCGAAGGTGGTGTGGCCGAGGGTGGGCAGCTTCGTACCGGGACCCATTGAGCCCAGCACCCACCGCTGCCGACCGTCGCGTGCGCCGAAGTCGTCGGCGACCTCCCGGGCGATGCGGGCTCCGGCTTCGGACAGCTCCGCGGTGCGTTCGGGGATGTCGTACTCCCCCAGAGCGGTGAGGTTTGCGCCGAAGGTGTTGGTCTCCACGCAGTCGACGCCCACCGCGAAGTACGCCTCGTGGACCGAGCGGACGATGTCCGGACGGGTGAGGTTGAGGATCTCGTTGCAACCCTCGAGATTCTCGAAGTCCTCGAGCGTCGGATCCTGCGCCTGGAGCATCGTGCCCATGGCTCCGTCGGCGACCACCACGCGGGTGGCGAGTGCCTCTCGGAGCGCGGACACGCGGGTCCGGCTGTCGGTGGAAGGGGTCAGCGGCGACGAGGCCATTAAGGGGCTCCCTGGGATGCGACGGCTGTCGGCTATGCGGCTTCCCGGGCAGGCCCGGGGAAGACGCACGGCGCCAGCGTAACCGGGAGTGGGCTTGGATGGGCATGGCGTCCACGAGGCGGACGCGTGTGGCCTGTGAGTCACGTCCGGGCCACGGGTGACGTAACAAGTACCGACCGACCATTAGCGGGCGGTCGTCATGGACCGGTAGTGTTCGACATTGCCGAACGGCGTCAGTTGACGTGCACGGTGACGGACGAAGCGGACGGAGGCTGTACGGCGATGGCACGGAACATCCAGTCGCTCGAACGGGCGGCCGCGATGCTGCGGCTGCTCGCGGGCGGCGAGCGACGGCTCGGCCTGTCGGACATCGCCTCTTCGCTGGGCCTCGCCAAGGGCACCGCCCACGGCATTCTGCGCACCCTCCAGCAGGAGGGTTTCGTGGAGCAGGACGACGCCTCCGGGCGCTACCAGCTGGGCGCCGAGCTGCTGCGCCTGGGGACTACGTATCTGGACGTGCACGAACTACGGGCGCGCGCCCTGGTGTGGACCGACGACCTGGCCCGTTCCAGCGGGGAGAGCGTCTACCTGGGCGTGCTCCATCAGCAGGGCGTCCTGATCGTGCACCACGTCTTCCGGCCCGACGACAGCCGGCAGGTGCTGGAGATCGGGGCCATGCAGCCGCTGCACTCCACCGCCCTGGGCAAGGTGCTGTCGGCGTACGACCCGGTCGCGCACAGTGAGGCGCTGGAGGCCGACCGGAAGGCCTTCACGGATCGCACGACGTGCGATTGGGCCGACTTCGAGCACATCCTCGACCTGACGCGCGCGCGTGGCTACGCGGCCGACGTGGAGGAGACCTGGGAGGGCGTGGCCTCGGTGGCCGCGCCCATCCACAACCGGCGGCGGATGCCGGTGGGCGCGGTGGGGATCACCGGCGCCGTGGAGCGATTGTGCCGCGACGGAGAGTTGCGTCCCGAGCTGATCGCCGCGGTGCGGGACTGTGCCCGCGCGGTGTCGCGGGACCTGGGTGCCGGACGGTTCTGAGCGCCGGGCGCGCCGGAGAAGGCCGCGCGGGAGGCCGCGGAGGGCAACGGGGTATGGACCGGGACGCTGAGCGGCGTTCCGGCTCCCGCCATACCCTGAAAAGGACATAACAGGCATACCCACGCTTCACGCGCCCGCAGATCGATAATTCACCGCGATCAATAACGATCGCATATTCGATAACAGAACTCTTGACGCGTGCCTGAGGCCGGAGCAAGACTCCCGTCCATCGGTCGGCATTGTCGAACACCTACCGGCAATACGCGCTAGAGTGTGACAACGCCAAGGGCCGGCATCGCTCTCACCCCTGAGGGCGCTGAACCCCCGGAGGGACCCGGGGTTCGGCTTCCCTGGACGAAGGACAAAGGAGTCGCGGGTGTCCAGCTCCGACATCTTCATCGGCGAGACCATCGGTACCGCCATACTCATCCTGCTCGGCGGTGGCGTCTGCGCCGCCGTGACGCTGAAGGCCTCAAAGGCCCGTAACGCCGGCTGGCTCGCCATCACCTTCGGGTGGGGTTTCGCCGTTCTGACGGCTGTCTACACCTCGGCGCCGCTTTCCGGCGCCCATCTGAACCCGGCCGTGACCCTCGCACTCGCGATCAAGGACAAGGACTTCAGCAACCTCCCCACATACTGGGGCGGTCAGCTGCTCGGCGCCATGATCGGCGCGAGCCTGGTCTGGGTGGCCTACTACGGTCAGTTCCGGGCGCACCTCACCGACAAGGAGATCGTCGGCGGTCCGGGTGCGCAGGCCACGGCGGCCAAGGCCGTCGAGGCCCAGGAGAAGGGCGCCGGCCCGGTCCTGGGCATCTTCTCCACCGGTCCGGAGATCCGGAACGCGGTGCAGAACCTCGCCACGGAGATCATCGGCACCGTCGTGCTGGTGCTCGCCGTCCTCACGCAGGGCCTGAACGACAAGGGCAACGGCCTGGGCACCCTGGGTGCGCTGATCACCTCGCTGGTGGTCGTCTCCATCGGCCTGTCCCTCGGCGGCCCCACGGGCTACGCGATCAACCCCGCCCGTGACCTCGGTCCGCGTATCGTGCACGCCCTCCTGCCTCTGCCCAACAAGGGCGGCTCCGACTGGGGCTACGCCTGGATCCCGGTGGTCGGTCCGCTGATCGGCGGGGCGATCGCCGCAGGCATCTACAACGTCGCATTCGCTTAGTGAGCCCCCGGGCCGCCCACGGGCGGCCCGGGCCGAGACCTACGAGCACGCGCCGTACGTAACGCCCCTTAACCACGGATTCCTCAGGAGCACACAGTGACCGACGCTCACACTGCCGGCCCGTTCATCGCCGCCATCGACCAGGGCACGACCTCCTCGCGCTGCATCGTCTTCGACCGGGACGGCCGCATCGTCTCCGTCGACCAGAAGGAGCACGAGCAGATCTTCCCGAAGCCGGGCTGGGTCGAGCACAACGCCAACGAGATCTGGACCAACGTCCAGGAGGTCGTCGCCGGAGCCATCCAGAAGGCCGGCATCACCCGCGACGACATCAAGGCCATCGGCATCACCAACCAGCGCGAGACCACCGTGCTGTGGGACAAGAACACCGGTGAGCCCGTCCACAACGCCATCGTCTGGCAGGACACCCGCACCGACGCCCTGTGCCGGGAGCTGGGGCGCAACGTCGGCCAGGACCGCTTCCGCCGCGAGACCGGCCTGCCGCTGGCCGCCTACTTCGCCGGGCCCAAGGCCCGCTGGCTGCTCGACAACGTCGAGGGCCTCAAGGAGCGCGCCGAGGCGGGCGACATCCTCTTCGGCACCATGGACAGCTGGGTCATCTGGAACCTGACCGGCGGTGTCAACGGCGGCCGGCACGTCACCGACGTCACCAACGCCTCCCGCACCCTGCTCATGAACCTGCACACCATGCAGTGGGACGAGAAGATCGCCGAGTCCATCGGCGTCCCGCTGGCGATGCTGCCGGAGATCCGCCCCTCCGCCGAGATCTACGGCGAGGTCACCGGCGGCAAGCTCGGCGACCTGCTCGGCGGCATCCCGGTCGCCTCCGCGCTCGGCGACCAGCAGGCGGCCCTGTTCGGCCAGACCTGTTTCTCCGAGGGCGAGACCAAGTCCACCTACGGCACCGGCACCTTCATGGTGATGAACACCGGTGACAAGATCATCAACTCCTACGCGGGCCTGCTGACCACGGTCGGCTACAAGATCGGCGACCAGCCGACGGTCTACGCGCTGGAGGGCTCGATCGCCGTCACCGGCTCCCTGGTGCAGTGGATGCGGGACCAGATGGGCCTGATCTCCACCGCGGCCGAGATCGAGACGCTCGCGCTCTCGGTCGAGGACAACGGCGGCGCCTACTTCGTACCGGCCTTCTCCGGCCTGTTCGCCCCGCACTGGCGCTCCGACGCCCGCGGTGTGATCGCCGGCCTGACCCGGTACGTCACCAAGGCGCACCTCGCCCGTGCGGTCCTGGAGGCGACCGCCTGGCAGACCCGCGAGATCGCCGACGCCATGGTCAAGGACTCCGGCGACGAGCTGGTGGCCCTGAAGGTCGACGGCGGCATGACCTCCAACAACCTGCTGATGCAGACCCTCGCCGACGTTCTGGACGCACCGGTGGTGCGCCCGATGGTCGCCGAGACCACCTGCCTCGGCGCCGCCTACGCCGCCGGCCTGGCCGTCGGCTTCTGGTCCAGCACGGACGAACTGCGCGCCAACTGGCGCCGGGCCGCCGAGTGGACCCCCCAGATGGACGCGGACATCCGCGACCGTGAGTACAAGAACTGGCTCAAGGCCGTCGAGCGGACCATGGGCTGGATCGAGGACGAGAGCTGAGCGGCTCGAGACGGCTCAGACAGCTCTGACGAGGAGTAAGTACCAGAAATGACCAGTCAGTCCACCCTGCAGTCCGTACCTGCCCTGGGGACACACCCGGCCTCCGGCTCCCTCCCGAGCCGGGCCGAGACCAGGGAGCAGCTCTCCAAGGCGTCGTACGACCTTCTCGTGATCGGCGGCGGCATCCTGGGCATCTCCACCGCCTGGCACGCCGCGCAGTCGGGCCTCAGGGTGGCACTGGTCGACGCCGGCGACTTCGCCGGCGCCACCTCCTCCGCCTCCTCCAAGCTGCTCCACGGCGGTCTGCGCTACCTGCAGACCGGCGCGGTGAAGCTGGTGGCGGAGAACCACTTCGAGCGCCGTGCGGTCTCCCGCCAGGTGGCCCCCCACCTGGCGAACCCGCTCACCTTCTACCTCCCCGTGTACAAGGGGGGCCCGCACGGCGCGGCGAAGCTCGGCGCGGGCGTGTTCGCCTACTCCGCGCTCTCCGCCTTCGGTGACGGCGTCGGCCACCTGCTGAGCCCGGCGAAGGCCGCGCAGGACGTGCCCGAGCTGCGCACCGAGAACCTCAAGGCCGTGGCCGTGTACGGCGACGACCAGATGAACGACTCGCGCATGGCGCTGATGACGGTCCGCGCGGCCGTCGACGCGGGCGCGGCCGTCCTCAACCACGCCGAGGTCACCGGTCTGCGCTTCACCAAGGGCCGGGTGACGGGCGCCGACCTGCGCGACCGCACCTCCGGTGACGAGTTCGGCGTCAACGCCCGTCTCGTGCTGAACGCGACCGGCCCGTGGGTCGACCACCTGCGCAGGATGGAGGACCCGAACGCGGCGCCGTCCATCCGCCTGTCGAAGGGCGCGCACCTGGTGCTCAAGCGCACCTCCCCCTGGAAGGCCGCGCTCGCCACGCCGATCGACAAGTACCGCATCACCTTCGCCCTCCCCTGGGAGGACATGCTGCTGCTCGGCACCACCGACGAGGAGTACGAGGGTGACCCGGCGGACGTCGCGGTCAACGACAAGGACATAACCCAGATACTGGACGAGGCCGCGTTCTCCGTCCGGGACCAGCAGCTCAGCCGCGACCTGATCACCTACGCCTTCGCCGGACTGCGTGTGCTGCCGGGCGGCCCGGGCGACACTGCGAAGGCGAAGCGCGAGACGGTCGTCACCGAGGGCAGGGGCGGCATGCTGTCCGTCGCGGGCGGCAAGTGGACGACCTTCCGGCACATCGGCCGGACGGTCATGCAGAAGCTGGAGGCGCTGCCGGGTCAGCCGCTGGGCGACGACTTCGAGCCGATTTCCTCCCTGCCGAAGAAGCTGCCGCTGCCGGGCGTCGCCAACCCGCGCGCGGTGGCCCACCGCCTGCTGGTGGACCACCCGGCGCCGGGCCCGCGCATGGCCGCCGACACCGCCAAGCACCTGGCCACCCACTACGGCTCGCTGGCCTTCGACATCGCCCGGCTGGCCAACGACAACCCGGAGCTGGCCGAGCGCGTCCACCCGGACGCCCCGGAGATCTGGGCGCAGGTCGTCTACGCCCGCGACCACGAGTGGGCCGAGACGCCGGACGACGTGCTGCGCCGCCGTACGACGCTGACGATCCGCGGCCTGGCCACGGACGAGGTCCGCGCAAAGGTGCAGGACCTGCTCGACAAGAAGTAGGCCACGGTGACCGGCTCTTTCCCTGACCAGGGCCGGCATCGCTGACCGGCCCTCGCCGCACCGGGGCCGGGAACCGGGAGGGGCGGCTCCACGCCGATGGAGCCGCCCCTTTCGCGTGCGCCCGCTCGCGAGCGCCGACCTGGTGATCTGCCCCCATAATGTGCTGACACATCGGAGGTCTGAGCGACAGGAGGCCCGCCATGGCGGTCACCGACGAGGCGATCGAGAAGATCAAGGGAATGATCGTCTCCGGTGCGCTGCGGCCCGGCGACCGGCTGCCGAAGGAGAGCGAGCTCGCCGCCGAGCTGGGGCTTTCGCGCAACTCCCTGCGGGAGGCCGTGCGGGCGCTGTCGTTGATCCGGATCCTGGACGTGCGGCAGGGCGACGGGACGTACGTCACCAGCCTGGATCCGCAACTGCTGCTGGAGGCGCTGAGCTTCGTCGTCGACTTCCACCGCGACGACACGGTCCTGGAGTTCCTGGCGGTGCGCCGAATCCTGGAGCCGGCCGCCACGGCGATGGCCGCCTCGCGGATCAGCGAACAGCAACTGGACGCGCTGAGCGCGCAGTTGGACGCCCTGGGTGCCGCGCCCTCGGTGGAGGAACTCGTGGCCTGCGACCTGGAGTTCCACCGGGGCATCGTGCGCGGCTCCGGCAACTCGGTGCTGTGCTCGCTGCTGGACGGCCTGTCGGGGCCGACCACCCGGGCCCGGATCTGGCGCGGTCTGACCCAGGAGGACGCGGTGAGCCGCACCCTGCGCGAGCACCGCGCGATCCTGGCGGCCCTGCGCGACCGGGACGCGGAGGCGGCACGCTCGTGGGCGACCGTGCACATCGCGAGCGTGGAGCAGTGGTTGCGCAGCACCCTGTGACAGGGGCCTGTGAGAGCCCTGTGCGGAACCCGCGCGGGAACCGTGAGGATGCGTTCGGCCTGGGGGTGTCCAGGGGTGTCGATCGGGGCAGTGATCCGTGCACCACCCCGCGCAAGGGGGCTGCGGGCGCCCCCGTCGGACGCCGTAAGGTTGGGACGTACGCGAGGGCACGTCGGAAGGAGGCGCTGGGTGATCGAGCTCGAGGGGGTTCCCGAGCTGATCGACCCGGTCATGGTGGCCGCGTTCGAGGGCTGGAACGATGCCGGCGACGCCGCCTCCACCGCGGTCGCGCATCTGGAGAGGGAGTGGAAGGGCGAGGTGTTCGCGGCGCTGGACGCCGAGGACTACTACGACTTCCAGGTGAACCGCCCCACGGTGTTCATGGACGGCGGAGTGCGCAAGATCACCTGGCCGACGACAAGGTTGTCGGTGGTGCGGGTCGGCGGCGAGAAGCCACGCGACCTGGTGCTGGTCCGCGGCATCGAACCCTCCATGCGCTGGCGCTCGTTCTGCAACGAGCTGCTGGGCTTCGCGCACGAGCTGGGGGTTGAACTGGTGGTCGTCCTGGGCGCCCTGCTCGGTGACACCCCGCACACGCGTCCGGTCCCGGTCAGCGGGGTCACGTCCGATCCGGACCTGGCCCGCCGGATGGACCTGGAGGAGACCAAGTACGAGGGTCCGACGGGCATCGTCGGCGTCCTTCAGGAGGCCTGCACGCACGCGGGTGTCCCGGCGGTGTCCTTGTGGGCGGCGGTCCCGCACTATGTGTCGCAGCCGCCCAACCCGAAGGCGACGCTGGCCCTGCTCAACCGTCTGGAGGATCTGCTCGACCTGCGTATCCCGCTGGGCGAGCTGCCGGAGGACGCGCGGGCCTGGCAGGTGGGTGTGGACCAGCTGGCCGCCGAGGACAGCGAGGTCGCCGAGTACGTGCAGACGCTGGAGGAGGCCCGGGACACCGCCGAGTTGCCGGAGGCGTCGGGCGAGGCGATCGCCCGTGAGTTCGAGCGGTATCTGCGGCGCC
Source organism: Streptomyces sp. NPDC054834 (assembly GCF_053611185.1). NCBI lineage: Bacteria > Bacillati > Actinomycetota > Actinomycetes > Kitasatosporales > Streptomycetaceae > Streptomyces > Streptomyces sp. NPDC054834. The sequence goes on from NZ_JBSGZV010000002.1 coordinate 333,765, forward strand.
GGGACGTCAACCCGCCTGGCGGGCACGCGACGGCGGACGGCGGGGACGGGTCGCCGTCCTCGTATCTGAGGGACAACCCCAGCGGCCGCACCCGGCCGCCGAAGCCGCCCAAGCCGAACTCCGAGGACGACGACTCCTCGGAGGACTGATACGCGGGGAACCTGCGCAAGGGGCGGTACGCATCACGCGTGCCGCCCCTTCGCCGTACGACGGCCCCGGGAAGCGGCGGGCTACAGGGCCACGCCCAGCAGCGCGTCCACGGCCCGGGTGACGACGCCGGGGGCGCCGGTGTCGGTGCCGCCCCGCTCCTGCTGGAGCGCGGCCCACCGGTCGACGGCGGCCAGGGCGGCCGGGGCGTCGAGGTCGTTCGCGAGGGCCTCTCGGATCTCCTCGACGAGCGTCTCGGCGGACGGTCCGTCGGGCCGGGACACGGCGGCGCGCCACCGCCCGAGCCGGTCCTCAGCATCCGCCAGCACCTGGTCGGTCCACTCCCAGTCGGCCCGGTAGTGGTGGGCGAGGAGGGTGAGCCGGATGGCGGCGGGGTCGACTCCGTCGCGCCGCAGCTGGGAGACGAAGACCAGGTTGCCCTTGGACTTCGACATCTTCTCGCCGTCCAGGGCGACCATGCCCGCGTGCACGTACGCCCGGGCCATGGGGAACTCGCCGGTGAGCACCTGGGCGTGCGAGGCGCCCATCTCATGGTGCGGGAAGGCCAGGTCGGAGCCGCCGCCCTGGACGTCGAAGGTCATGCCGAGGTGGTCCAGGGCGATGGCGACGCACTCGATGTGCCAGCCGGGCCGGCCCCGGCCCAGCGAGCCGCCGTCCCAGCTGGGTTCGCCCTCGCGGGCGGCCATCCACAGCATCGGGTCGAGCGGGTTCTTCTTGCCGGGCCGGTCGGGGTCGCCGCCGCGCTCGGCGGACAGCAGCCGCATGGCCGCGGCGTCGAGGTTCGAGACCCTGCCGAAGTTCGGGTCGGACTCCACGGAGAAGTAGGTGTCGCCCTCGAGGTCGTAGGCGGCGCCCAGGTCGAGCAGCCGCTCCACGAGCGGGACTATGCCGGGTATCGCCTCGACGGCCCCTATGTAGTGCCGCGGCGGAAGCATCCTGAGGGCGGTCATGTCCTCGCGGAAGAGGGCCGTCTCCTTCTCGGCGAGGGCGGCCCAGTCGACGCCGTCCCGCTCGGCCCGCTCGAGCAGCGGGTCGTCGACGTCGGTGACGTTCTGGACGTAGTGAACCTGCCGCTTGGTGTCGAGCCACACGCGCTGCACCAGGTCGAACGCGTTGTAGGTCGCCGCGTGCCCCATGTGCGTGGCGTCGTACGGGGTGATGCCGCAGACGTAGAGACGGGCGACGGGACCGGGGTCAAGGGTGACGAGACCACCGGTCGCGGTGTCGTGGATCCTCAGGTCGCGACCCTGACCAGGCAGGGCGGGGACCTCGGAAGCGGGCCAGGCATGCATGTACATGAGCCTAACCGCCCGCAAGTGCCGTGACCGAACCGGACCAGGCCGGATGGCCGGAAAGGCGATCTTGTGTTCCGGCCTTCGGTGTGCTCACACGGGTGGCCAGGGAATCGCCGGCCACTCACCGCTCGGCTCCGGATGCTTGCCGGAGGTGAGCAGCGCGTCGACCCGCGCGCGCGTGGCGTCCAGTTCGGCGGCCGTGATCAGCCCGGCCAGTCGCGCGCCCAGGAGGCCTCCGTCGGCCATGGCGTCCTTGAGACCTTTGAGGACGCCGACGGCCTCGCCGGTGAGGGGCTCCCCCGCCCAGCCCCACAACAGGGTCCGCAGCTTGTTCTCCACGTTGAAGGTGACCCCGTGGTCGATCCCGTACAGCCGTCCCCCGGGGGTGGGCAGCAGGTGGCCACCCTTGCGGTCGGCGTTGTTGATCACGGCGTCCAGCACCGCGAGGCGCCGCAGCCGTTCGTCGTCGGCGTGCACGAGCAGCGCGGTCCGTCCCTCACCGACCTCGGCGAAGCCGATGGCCTTCCAGCCCGGCTCCGGCTCCTCACCGTCCACCAGGGCGAGCAGTTCGGCGTCGGGGGCCGCCTCGACCCACAACTGGACCATTCCCTCGCCGTACGGTCCGTCGCGCAGCACGGTGGGCGGCACCAGGTCCCAGCCGGTCGCCTCGGAGACCTCGTACGCCGCCACCTCGCGCTCGGCGAGGGTGCCGTCGGGGAAGTCCCACAGCGGGCGTTCCCCGGCGACCGGCTTGTACACGCAGGCGGCCTCCTGGCCGTCGAAGGCCACCGTGCAGTACAGCGCCGCGTTGGAGGCGTCGCGGATGCGTCCGCGCACGGTCAGCTCCCCCTCGGCGAGGAGGGCGGCGCCGGTCACGCTCCGCGGCGGTATCCGTTCTGGCGCGGACATACATGTCCTTCCGGGTCGAGCGGGAGGCTGCACAGCGGGCACGGCGGCCGCCCGGCGTTCACGACGTCGAGGGCGCGCTTGGCGAAGGCCCTCGCCTGCGAGCCGGTGAGCCGGACCCGCAGCATCGGGGGGCCGTTCTCCTCGTCCTGGAGCAGCCGTTCCTCGGCCTCCGCGAGGTCCTCCTCGGAGTCGGCGTCCAGCTCCACCAGTGCCTGGGCCTCGACGATCATCCGCTGTTCCTCGCCGTCCCAGGCCAGTGCCATGGTGCCGACGCGGAACTCCTCCTCGATCGGAGTCTCCAGCGGTTCGGTGTCGGCGACCTCGGACGGGGCCACCGCGGGCACCGGGGCCTGGCCGCCGCTGCGGCGTACGACCTCGTCGAGGAGCTCGTCCATGCGCTCGGCGAGCGCGGCGACCTGGGTCTTCTCCAGGATCACGCTGGTCACCCGGGGGCCGGCGGAGGCCTGGAGGAAGAACGTACGGCGCCCGGGCAGGCCCACTGTGCCGGCCACGAAGCGGTCCGGTGGGTCGTAGAGGAACACCTGACGGGACACGTCCTGTCTCCATTGGATCGAGAGTGCGAATCGGGAGTGCGTGGGGGGGTGTGTGCGAACGCGACGCTTCACCCTACTGCGCCCGACGATCACGGTGCGCCCGCACCACCTCCCACCGGTGCGTCATCCCCCGTGGGTTCCTCGCGCGGCGCAAGGGAGGCGAAATCCCCGGTGTCCCCGAGACGAACGAGAAACGGCCTGAGGCGGGTGTAACGGATCGCGGTGATGGAGCACGGTTCCACGGAGATCCGCTGGAAGAGGTCGAGATGCAGCCCGAGCGCGTCCGCGACGAGAGACTTGATGATGTCACCGTGCGAGCACATGAGGTACACGGCGTCGGCGCCGTGGTCGCGCTCCACGCGCGCGTTCCACTCCCGTACGGCCTCGGCCGCGCGAGTCTGCATCGCGCGCATGGACTCGCCGCCGGGGAACGCGGCCGCCGACGGGTGCGTCTGCACCACCTCCATCAGCGGCTCGTCCTTGAGTTCGGCGAGCTTGCGGCCGGACCAGTCGCCGTAGTGGCACTCCCCGATCCGTTCGTCGGTGTGCAGGCGCAGGCCCGGCCGGGCGTCCAGCAGCGGCTGGAGGGTCTCCTGGCAGCGTTGGAGCGGACTGCTGACGATTTCCGAGAGAGGCAGCCCGTCGAGCCGCCCGGGCAGCGCGGCGGCCTGCGCGGCCCCGCGCTCGTCCAGGGCGACGCCGGGCGTCCAGCCGGCGAGCAGTCCGGCGGTGTTGGCGGTGGAGCGTCCGTGCCTTACGAGGATCAACGTGGGCATGCGGACCAGCGTAGGCGCAGGCGGCCCGGGGCCTGCTGCGAGAGTCCCGTCGTCCGCCGGGAGGACGGGACTCTCGCCCGCCGCGGCAGCGGCTGAGGTGCACGTCGGTGCATGCTCTCGGCAAGCCGGGTACAAGCCCTCGTACAGGCCCTGGCCGCGGCGCGTGGGCGATGGGAGGTTGGGGTTCTTGATCGTCGACTGTGCCATCTACCGGGACGGGCTCCGCAGTGAGGGTCCCGAGGACCTGTCCGACGCGCTGGCGGTGGCGCGGGCGGCGGGCGGGTTCGTCTGGATCGGGTTGCACGAGCCGTCGGAGAAGGAGTTCGACCGGGTCACCGAGGAGTTCGGGCTGCATCCGCTGGCGGTGGAGGACGCCCTCAACGCCCACCAGCGGCCCAAGCTCGAGGTGTACGACGACTCGCTGTTCATGGTGCTCAAGCCGGTCGCCTACGAACCGGAGAGCGACGCCGTCTCCACCGGCGAGGTGATGGTCTTCGTCGGGGACGGCTTCGTGGTGACCGTCCGGCACGGCGCCGGTTCGCCGCTGGCGGCCGTGCGGCGCCGGCTGGAGGACGAGCCGAAGCTGCTGGAGAAGGGGCCGACCTCGGTGCTGTACGCGATCTCCGACGCCACCGTCGACCATTACCTGGAGGTGGCGACCGAGCTTCAGACCGACATGGAGGAGCTGGAGGCGGAGGTGTTCTCGCCGGACCTGGCCGGCTCGCGCAACACCGCCTCCCGGATCTACACCTTCAAGCGGCAGGTCCTGGAGTTCCGCCGGGCGACGGTTCCGCTGGCCCTGCCGATGACACGGCTGGCCGGCACGGTGCCGACGGGCGAGGGCGGGGTGCCCTTCGTGGACGACAGGGCCCGGCCCTTCTTCCGGGACGTGCAGGACCACCTCACGCGTGTGAACGAGTCCGTGGAGGGCCTGGACCGGCTGGTCTCGGACATCCTGTCGGCCCATCTGGCGCAGACCAGCATCCGGCAGAACGACGACATGCGGAAGATCTCCGCGTGGGCGGCGATGGCCGCGGTCCCCACGCTGATCGCGGGAATCTACGGCATGAACTTCGACCACATGCCCGAGCTGCACTGGGTGTGGTCGTACCCGGCCGTGATCCTGGTGATGGCCGCCCTGGAAATCCTGATGTACCGCCTGTTCAAGCGGCGCGGCTGGCTGTGACCGGGCGCCTCAGGCGAACTCGGGGGCGGTGGTCGCGGGGCCGCCCAGGGGGTTGCGGCGCTCGGGCATGCGCAGGGACACCATGCGCCGCCAGCCCGCGGCGCGCTCGTAGAGGTAGACGGCGCGGATGCCCGCCGCGAGCACCGCGCGCCTGGCCCTGGACCAGCCGAGGAGGCCGCCCATCCGGGGCACGACGGCGAGACTGACGTCCCGGTGCACGCGGATCTCGGCGAGCGCGCACTCGCGCAGGGTGCGCTGGATCAGCCGGCCGTAGCCGGAGGCCGCGAAGCGCAGCAGTTCCTCGTGGGTGTAGGCGAGGTGGTCGTCCTCGTCGTGGGAGATCACGCGGACGGCCCTGCCCACCTCGGGGTGGTCGGCGAAGTGCTTGCGGAGCAGCAGCATCTGCTCGGCGGCGCGCTGTTCGGTGACCCGGCTGTGTGCCAGGTAGACGATGATGTCCTGCACGCTCAGCGGTTCGCCCCGCCGGAGCCTGTCGTGGGCGAGGCCGATGCCTCGCCGCTCCAGGAGCATCGTGTAGTCGGTCTCGGGCGGGACGGGGACCGGTTCCAGGCCGCGCTTGCGCATGAGGGCGTTGAAGATCCGTCCGTGCTTGTCCTCGTCGGCGCCGTGCCGTGTGATCTTGGGAACGAGCGCCTGTTCGCCCTCGGGGACGAGCGCGGCGATCCGTCCGTTCTCCCAGCCCCCCTGTGCCTCGCCGCTGGCCGCGATGGAGCAGAAGAGCCGGAAGGACTCGTCGTTGTCGAGGATCTCCTGGAACACACTCTTCGCCGAAAGCATGGGGGCACCTTTCCGCAGGTTTCCGCAAAGAACGAGTCAAATGCGGCATCGCGGGTGCCGCAACAGTTGCGGCGGCCGACTGGGCCGGAAGAAGGAGCATCGGGGTCGCGGCGGGAGCGTAACCGCGCGGGCCCCGGCGCGTTGTTCCTCCTGACGGCCGTGGCGGGGAAGACCCCCCGAGCCCCCACCACGGCCGCGGAAGCCCGCTACGCGAGACCGGCGCGCTCCAGGGCCTCACCGCCGGCGCGCAGGGAGGCGAGTCGCTCCTCGAGGGTGAAGCCGGCCGGGGCGAGGCTGAGCGTGGTGACACCGGCGGCGGCGTAGGCCTTCATCCGGTCGGCGATGCGGTCGACGGAGCCCAGCAGGGTGGTCTTGTCGATGAGGTCGTGCGGGATCGCCGCCGCGGCGCCCTGCTTGTCCCCGGAGAGGTACTTCTCCTGGACCTCGGCGGCCTCCTTCTCGTAACCCATGCGCCGGGCGAGCTGGTTGTAGAAGTTCTGCTTGGCGCTGCCCATGCCGCCGACGTACAGCGCGGTGTAGGGGCGGAAGACGTCCGCGAGCCGGGGCACGTCCGTGTCCTCGCCGACGGCGAGCGGCAGGGTCGGGCAGACGTCGAAGCCGTCGAGGGTCTTGCCCGCCTTCTCCCGGCCCGCGCGCAGGTACTTGATCGTGGTGTCCTCGAGGTGCTCGGCCGAGGGGAAGATCAGCAACGCCCCGTCGGCGATCTCACCGGTCTGCTCGAGGTTCTTCGGCCCGATGGCGGCGATGTAGAGCGGGATGTGCTCGCGCTGCGGGTGCACGGTCAGCTTGATCGGCTTGCCCGGGCCGCCGGGCAGCGGGAGGGTCCAGTGCTCGCCCTCGTACGACAGCCGCTCGCGGGTCATCGCCTTCCGTACGATCTCCACGTACTCGCGGGTCCGTGCGAGCGGCTTGTCGAACTTGACGCCGTACCAGCCCTCGGAGACCTGCGGCCCGGAGACGCCGAGGCCGAGCCGGAAGCGGCCGCCGGAGAGCGAGTCGAGCGTCGCGGCGGTCATCGCGGTCATCGCGGGCTGGCGGGCCGGGATCTGGAAGATGGCGGAGCCCACGTCGATGCGTTCGGTCTGCGCGGCGACCCAGGAGAGGACGGTGGCCGCGTCGGAGCCGTAGGCCTCGGCGGCCCAGCAGACGGCGTAGCCGAGCCGGTCGGCCTCCTGCGCGACGGCCAGGTTGTCCGCGTCCATTCCCGCGCCCCAGTAGCCGAGGTTGATCCCGAGCTGCATGGCCGATTCCCCTTACCCATCAGTAACGTCCTTGTCGGGGCGACCCTAGCGCGGGTGGGCGGGCGATGGGGTCGCGCGGGGTGCCCGTGGGCTCCGGTCAGGGTGGGAAATCGGTTATCCACAGGCGACCCACGGCCCAGTTCTGGCCAGTAATCTCGGCCAGCATGGAGCAGAGGCATCTGGGCCGTACCGGCCTGCGCGTGTCCCGGATCGGGCTGGGCACCCTCACCTGGGGCCGGGACACCGACGAGCACGACGCCGCGGACATGCTGAAGGCGTTCTGGGAGGCGGGCGGGACCCTCGTCGACACCGCGGACGTGTACGGCGCCGGCGAGGCCGAGTATCTGCTCGGGCAGCTCATGGAAGGGCTCGTGCCGCGCCGGGACCTGGTCATCTCGACGAAGGCGGGGAGCGTGCCCGAACCCGACCGGCGTTTCGACGGCTCGCGCGGTCACCTGCTCGCCGCGCTCGACGCCTCCCTGGCCCGCCTCGGCACGGACTACGTCGACCTGTGGCACATCCACGCCTTCGACCCGGACACCCCGCTGGAGGAGACGCTCCAGGCGCTGGACCTGGCGGTGAGCAGTGGGCGCGCCCGCTACGTGGGCGTCTCCAACTTCTGCGGCTGGCAGCTGGCGAAGGCGGCGACCTGGCAGCTCGCGGCGCCGGGGACGCGGACCCGGCTGGCGGCCACGCAGCTGGAGTACTCGCTGCTCCAGCGCGGAGTCGAGCGCGAGGTGCTGCCGGCCGCGCTCGACCTCGGTGTGGGGCTGCTGCCGTCCTCGCCGCTCGGGCGGGGAGTGCTGACGGGCAAGTACCGCAACTCCACTCCCGCGGACTCGAGGGGCGCCTCGGAGCACCTGGCGCCGTTCGTCGCTCCGTACCTCGACGACACGGCGACCCGCATCGTGGAGGCGGTGACGACGGCGGCGGACGGGCTGGCGGTGACCCCGCTCCAGGTCGCCCTCGCCTGGGTCCGCGACCGGCCGGGCGTGGCCGCCCCGATCGTCGGAGCACGCACCGCGCAGCAGCTCACGGCCGCGCTGTCAGTGGAGGCCCTTAGTCTTCCTGACGAGATCTGCCGGGCGCTCGACGACGTGTCGGCGCCTGTGCACCGCTATCCCGATCACGACTGGAGCACGCTGTGAGCACGGACCCGGAGACCACGGGAGCCTCCGACGGATCGGCGGAGGAAGCCGGGAACCCCGCCGCACCCGCCGGACGAGCGGACGCCGAGGCGGCCTCGCCCGAGGACGCCTCGGCGCCCGAGGACGCCTCGCCCGAGGCGGGCAGCGCCCGGGGCTCCGACGAATCGGCGGGAGGCGCCGGAAACCCGGACGGCCCGCCCGGCGGGACCGGGATCGGCGAAGGGGCTGGAGAGGCCGCTGCCTCCGATGCCGGCGCCGGGGGCACGGGTAGGCCGGCCGAGGAAGCCGGGGACGCGGCCTCCCAGATGTCCGAGGCGGAGGCCGAGTTGGCGGCGCAGCGGGTCGAGCGGGAGCGGATCGAGCGGCGGAAGGCCGAGAAGGCGGGGCCGATCGCCGGCGGGATCAAGCTCAGTGGGAAGGCCGCCGAGCTGCTGGCGGCCGTGCGGGCGGTGGAGAGCGGCGAGAAGCCCGCTGCCACCGTGTTCGGCGAGTCGGCGCCGGCGCCACGGCGGCCCGCCCCGGAACCCGTGCGGCGTCCGCAGCCCGCCCCGGCCGCCGCCGCACCCGCCGCACCCCCGCCGGACGCCGTCGCGGCCGTAGGGCGCGTGCTGACCGACGGTGGCGCGCCCGAGGCGCTCGCGCCGCAGGTCGCCGCGGCCCTCGGCGAGGGTGCCGACGCCGTGCTGCGGGAGGACCCCTGGCAGCTGCTGCGGGTCGCCGGGGTGCGTCCCGAGCAGGCCGACGGGTTCGCGCGGGCGCTGCTCGGCGCGGAGTGCGGCCCGGACGACGAGCGGCGGGTGCGCGCGGTGACCGGCTGGCTGCTGGAGCAGGCGGCCCTGGCCGGACACACCGCCCTGGAACTGCCCGCGCTCACCGCCGCGTTGGGCCGGCAGGGCGTGCCCGATCCGGACGCGGCCGTGCAGAGCGCCCTCGCGGAGGGCGAGGCCCTGGTCTTCCAGGACGCGCTGGAGGAGCCCGGCGCCCCGGCCCGGCCGGCGGAGGGGGAGGACGGGGAGGAGAGCGACGAGCAGCGGCCGGTGCGCGTGCTCGTCGGCCTGGAGCGGTACGCGCTCGCCGAGGAGAGCCTCGCCGACGGGCTGGCCCGTCTGGTCAACTCGCTGCCCAAGGAGGCCGCCGAGGAGTGGCAGGCGGTGGCCGCGTCCGGCGCCGCCGCGGAGCTGGTGCGGGCCGTCGCCGGGCACGGTCTGGTGCTGCACACGGGCGGTGAGGCGGCGCGCGCCGAACCGGCGGCCCTGCTGACCGCGGCCCGGGCGGCCGGACTGCGGGCCGTGGCGGCCTGCCACACGCCGGACGGACGGCACCGGTTCGCGGCCCTGCTCGGCGCCGGGGACGAGGGAGAGGGCGTCGAGTCCGTCGTCACCGTTCCCGGTCTGCTGGCCGGCGCCGAGGGACCCGGCCGGGACGCCGAGGGCAGCCTGGACCTGGATCTGTTGATCGTGCTGGACGCCCCGCAGCTCGATGTGGAGAGCGCGGCGATGATCGTGGAGTCGCTGCCCGACGGGGCCCGCCTCGTGCTCACCGGGGACCCGGGCGTGCTGTGGTCGGCCGGGCCCGGCCGGGTCTTCGCCGACCTGCTGGCCGCGCGCGCGTGCCCGCAGGTCGCCTCCCGCGTCCCCGATCCGGGCCCGCTCGGCGAGCTGGTCTCCGGCATCGGCGTCGGCGAGCTGAACCAGGTCGAGGCGCCCGGCAAGGAGATCGTCATCGTGCCGGTCCGGGACGCGGGCGAGGCCGTGCACCGGACCGTGCAGCTGGTCGCGGACTCCGTGCCCCGGGCCATCGGAGTGCCGCCCGAGCAGACGGTGGTGATCACCCCCGGCCATGGGGGCGCCGCGGGCACCCGGGCGCTGAACACGGCGCTCAAGGAGCGGCTCAACCCGGGCCCCGGCCGCTTCGGTGGCTTCGACCCGGGCGACCGGATCGCCTACTCCCCCGCCCCGGGCCGTACGCTGCCCGGCCAGGTGGTCAAGGCCGACGCCGACGGGCTGCACCTGTCGTGCGCGGGCGCCTCCGTCGTCGTACCGAGGGAACGGGTGGAACAGTCCGTGCGGCACGGGTGGGCGCTGACCGCGCACCAGGCGGTCGGTGTGCGGTGGCCCGCGGTGGTCGTGGTGCTGCCCGGCGACGCCGCCCAGGCCCTCAGCCGGCCCTGGGTGTACACGGCCTTCGGCCGGGCGAGCCGGCATCTGTCCGTGGTGCAGGGCGTCGAGCAGGCCCTGCCCAAGGCCGTCGCCGAGATTCCGGCCAAGCCACGGACGACGCGCCTGCCGGTGCTGCTGAGAACGCAGGTCCCGGCGGCGGACTGACCGGTCGCGGCGGTGCCGGACCGGCCCGAGGGCCGTACGGCACCGCCGCCCGGATCAGCGTTCGGCGTCCAGCGGCTCGAGGTCCTCGTCCCCGTCGAGGTCGAGGGCGTCCTCGAAGTCGTCGGCCCCGTCGTTGTCGTCATGGTCGTCGTGGTCGTGGTGGTCGTCGTGATCGTCGTGATCGTCGTCCGTCTCTTCGTCGAACACCGCGCTGACGTCGAACCGGCAGACCACCCGCTGCGGATCGATCTGCTCGAAGGGCGCCTCGAGCCACTCGCCGGGCTCGGCGGGTTCGTCGGCGGCGGTGACCCAGAGCGTGGAGTCGCCCTCCTCCAGGCCGAACTCCTTGTGCCGGGAGGCGATCTCGTCGGGTTCGAACTCGCCGAACAGGACGCCCAGCGCGCCGTGGACGGTGCCGGAGACATCCATGCCGTCGTCGTAGTCCGCCGCCTCGACCCGCTGGGCCTGCGCCTGGAGCCGCTGGGGTTCCGCGACGGCGTAGTCGCGGCGGATCAGCACGCTGATCGCGTTCGGCTCCTCGGGGCCCGCGTACGGCGGCAGCGAGTCCTCCGCGGCGGGGATCTCGAAGGGGGTCACTTCGTCGTAGCGGTCGTAGAGCAGCTCGTCGTACGCCTCGGCGGCCGCCGCCAGCTGGTTGAACGCTTCGTAGACGGCCGGGTCGTCCTCACCCGACCTGCGTTCGACCGCCGCCAGGTGGCGGTCGAGCGCGGTCTTGACCGCCTCGGCGGCGGCGCGTACCTCGGCAGCGGTGGGCTGCGCAGCATCAGACATAGTGCAGACGCTATCCGTACCGGGCCCCAGCCCGCACAATAGATGCGATGCCGGAATACGAATTTGTCGACGTGTACGTGCCTCGCGGGGTCTCCCGCAGGGAGGCCACACGCCTGCTGACGGACCATGCCGAGTACGGAAACTGGGAGTTGGACCGACTGAGCCTGCTGCGCGACGGCAGCCGCAGGGTGCGGTTGCGCCGACGGATCATCCGCCAGGTGCGCGCCACGTGGTGAGGCAGAGCGACTGAGACGGAGCGGGCCCCGCATGGCGGGGCCCGCTCCGTTTCCCGGCCGCCGGGGTCACCGGACGTGCGTCACACCGAGGCCCGCGCCTTGCGGTACAGCATCGCGCCCGCCAGCAGCACGCCGGCGCCCGCGGGCAGGGCGATGCCCAGCGGCAGGTCGTTGCCGGTGTGGGCGAGCTGCGCGGCGGCCGACGACTGGGCGGCGGCACGTCCGCCCTGCTGGCCGACGTGCGAGGAGCCGCCCGGTCCACCGGGGTGGCCGGGCCGTCCCGGCGTGCCCGGTGTGCCCGGGTGCTGCGGGTTGCCGGGGTGGCCCGGCGTGCCCGGCTGGCCAGGATGACCCGGGTGTCCCGGCTGGCCGGGATTACCCGGCTGCCCCGGCTGACCCGGGTTCCCCGGCTGCCCGGGCGGAGTCGTACCGCCGCCACCCCCCGGAGGGGTCCCGTGGCCGCCGCCGTCACCCCCGCCGTTGGCACAGTCGTTGCCCACGGTGGCGTTGCCGGCGCCGATGACGTCGACGCTGTTGCCGCACACGTTCACCGGCGCGTCGATCGGCACCTGGACATGGTTCCCCGAGCCCACACCGGGCGAGCCACCGGCGTGACCGCCCGCGTGAGAACCGCCGGAACCGCCGTGACCGGAACCGCCGTACCCGCCCGAGGAGCCACTGCCACCGCCGTGGTCGGCGCAATGATTGCCCACCGCGGGGTTGAAGGCCCCCACGACGTCGACGCTGTTGCCGCACACGTTCACCGGCGCGTCGATCGGCACCTGGACGTGGTTCCCCGAGCCGACGCCGGGCGAGCCACTGGCATGTCCGCGCGCGTGGGAACCGCCGGAACCGCCGTGGTTGACGCAATGGTTGCCCATCGCGGGGTTCAGTACCCCGACGACGTTCACGGTGTTGCCGCAGACGTTCACCGGCGCGTGCACCGGCGCCTGGACGGTGTTGCCGGACAGTACGCCCGGCGAGTTGGACGCGGAGCCGCTCGCGCCCGCGTCAGCGTGGGCGTAGCCACTCGCGGCGGCGATCACGCCGGTGGCGGCCGCCACAGTCATCAGGCCCTTACGGGTACCCTGTCGCATTACTGAATTCCCCCTGCCTTCACATCCTGCATTTCCCGAAAAGACCGGTCGGCCCCGGAGCGCATGGCGCGCGCTCCGGGGCCGACCGCACGGACGTCCCTCAGAGAGACGACGTCACTTGTTGATGCAGGTGTTGCCGAAGGCAGGGTTCAGGAGCCCGATCACATTGACGGTGTTGCCGCACACGTTCACCGGCACGTGCACCGGCACCTGGACGACGTTGCCGGAAACGACACCCGGGGAGTGCACGGCGGCACCCTGAGCACCCGAGTCGGCGACGGCCAGGCCCGCACCCGCGAGAACCAGACCACCGGTGGCAGCCGCAGCAGCGACGACCTTCTTGAGCATTATTCCTCCTTGTTGGCAAAAGCGATCCCGTGTTGCTGATCGCATTACATGTAACGAGGAGGGAGTAATCGAGCTACGAGCTTATCGTCGCATTCACTCTTCTCAGTCGACCTCGTACGGGCGCCCGAATAGCTCGGCCCTTTGCCTCACGACGCGTACCTCACGACGCGTACCTCAGGACGCGTCGATGAACCGGTCGAGCACCCGCACGCCGAACTTCAGCCCGTCCACCGGCACCCGCTCGTCCACACCGTGGAACATGCCCGCGAAGTCCAGCTCCGGCGGCAGCTTCAGCGGCGCGAAGCCGAAGCCCCGGATGCCGAGGTCGTCGAAGGACTTGGCGTCCGTGCCGCCGGAGAGCATGTACGGGATCGCCTTGGCGGCCGGGTCCTCGGCCACGAGCGCGGACTGCATGGCCTCCACCAGTGCCCCGTCGAAGCTGGTCTCGACGGCCTTGTCGGCGTGCACGTCCTCCCGCCTCACCTTCGGCCCGAGGATCCGGTCGAGGTCGGCGAGGAACTCCTCCTCGTGCCCCGGCAGGAAGCGCCCGTCGACGTGCGCGGTGGCCTCGCCCGGAATGACGTTGACCTTGTAACCGGCGCCCAGCTGCGTGGGGTTCGCCGTGTTGCTCAGGGTCGCGCCGATCAGCTTGGCGATGCCGCCGAGCCGGGCGAGCGTCGACTCCATGTCCTCGGCGTCCAGCTCGGTGCCGAGCGCGTCGCCGAGCTCGTCGAGGAAGGCGCGGGTGGTCTTGGTGACCCGCACCGGGAACTTGTGGCGGCCCAGGCGTGCCACGGCCTCCGACAGCTCGGTGATCGCGTTGTCCCGGTGGATCATCGACCCGTGTCCGGCGGTGCCGGCCACGGTCAGCTTCATCCAGTGCATGCCCTTCTCGGCGGTCTGGATCAGGTACAGCCGCCGCTGCTCGCTGACCGTGAACGAGAACCCGCCGACCTCGCTGATCGCCTCGGTGACGCCGTCGAAGAGGTCACGGTGGTTGTCGACGAGGTACCGCGCCCCGTAGGTGCCGCCCGCCTCCTCGTCCGCGAGGAAGGCCAGGACGATGTCGCGCGGCGGCCGGCGCCCGCTGCGCAGCCGGTCGCGGACGACCGCCAGCGTCATCGCGTCCATGTCCTTCATGTCGACGGCGCCGCGCCCCCACACGCACCCGTCGGCGACCTCCCCGGAGAAGGGGTCGTGGGTCCAGTCGGCGGCGTTGGCGGGTACGACGTCCAGGTGGCCGTGGATCAGCAGCGCGGGCCGGGAAGGATCCTCGCCCTCGATGCGGGCCACCGTCGACGCCCGTCCCGGGTGGGACTCGAAGATCGTCGGGTCCAGCCCCACCTCGGCGAGCTTCTCGGCGACGTACTCGGCGGCCGTGCGCTCGCCCGGGCCCGAGTGGTCTCCGTAGTTGCTGGTGTCGATCTGGATCAGCTCGCGGCAGAGGTCCACGACCTCGTCCTCGCCGGTGACGCCCTTGGCCGTGTCCGTCTCGCTCACGCTGCTTCCTCCCGCTGTGACTGCTGGTCGGTCCTCCTCATCCTGCCTCCCCGCCCGGTGCCGCCCCAAGACCGGCCCCGGTCCGTCACACGCCGTTCACGCCGGACGCGGCCGGGAACAGGGTGTGATCGGCCACCCCTGAAAGCCTGGTAATGTTTCCTTCGTCGCCGCGGGGGGAAACCCCGCACGACAGACACCTTGTCCGGGTGGCGGAATGGCAGACGCGCTAGCTTGAGGTGCTAGTGCCCTTTATCGGGCGTGGGGGTTCAAGTCCCCCCTCGGACACCAGCTGAGACCCCTGCTGAGCAGGGGTCTTTCGCATGTCAGGGCTGTGGCGCGGCCGTCCGCGCAGCGTGCAGTTCCGAGCGGACGAGTTCCAGGAGGCGGCCGGTCCAGTTCCGGCCGCGGCCGGCGTTGTCGCCCCAGAAGCCGGAGTCGCTGTCGTCGTAGACGAGGGTCGCGTCGCCCGTGGCCAGCAGAATCCGGGCCAGGGCCGGGTGCTGGGCGTACTTGGCCCGCAGCAGGCCGGCCATCACGGCCGTACGGGCCTGCTCCCAGCCGTCGCGCCGGCCGGCGCGGGCCGCCAGGTTCTTGGCGGTGAACAAGGTGTCCGCCTCGGTGATCGCCGCGCGCGCTTCGGCGTCGTCGGTCGACAGGGCCCAGTACGCGTGGGCGGCGGAGGGATAGGTGACGCCCTCGATGTCGACCGGTGCCGGGTAGTCGTTGCGGAGGGCTTCGGAACCCGGATCGTCCGATGCCTTCACCGGGTAGCTCTCGTAGAGGTGGATCGCGGGGGCGACCGGGGTCGCGGGTCCGTCCGCCGGGACGCGTGAGGGCCGTTCGGCGATCCATCTCGCCCGGTCCTCGAAGTAGGCGACCGCTTCGTCGTACAGCTCCCGCGTGACCACCGCGTCGGGCCACTCCATGCGCCCGCCGGGTCCGGCCACCAGGGCCTGGAGCGGTCGGTCCTTGCGGTCCATGTCCCCGAGCGCGTAGTGCCGCCGCGTCTCGGGGATGGCGAGGTAGGCGGCCCGTGCCGCGGCCCGCTTCTCCTCGGTCCGGTCGGCCAGGAACGCGTCGACGGCCTCGAGGCACCGATCCGTCGAATCCGGGCGGCCGTTGAGCTCGTCGATGGTGTCGCGTATCTCGGCGAGCAGCAGTTCGGGGGTGAGCCAGGTCTGCGGCTCGCTGAACCGCCAGGCGGCCAGCTCGTGCCCGGACGCCCTGGCGCCTTCCGGGAGTTCGGTGGCGACCCAGCCGCTGCGCAGCTTCTCCTCGAACTCCTCGAGGGTCACCAGGCCCCAGCAGTCGACGAGTCCGTCCGCGTAGATGAACAAGTCGGTGAGGTGATAGTCGAAGTTGCGGATGAAGGCGTGTCGCCAGGTCCCGGGTACTCGCTTGCCGTCTGCCGTGCGGTAGGTGATGCGTCTGCCGATCATCGCGTCATTGTCGTGGTCCGTTCCCGGGCCGCGCGACGGGAATTTCGCGGTCCCGGGCGCCCCGTGTGGGCCATCTCTCGTCCTGACCGAAGACCGCCAGGTCACCGGCTTCTGACCGGCTCTCACGCATCCCCCGTACGGCCCATCCAAGTGGCCGTGAACAGGCCCGAAGCCTACCGTCGTACTAATATTTCCGGCTTGTTACGGAGCTGGAGCCGGACAACCCCAGGCAGACCTGCGGACCCGCCAGCGCCCCGGAGGCTTCCGGGATCGAGACGCGAGGACCGATGGCAGCCATACACGAGAGCAGTGCTCTTGGCCTGCTCGACGAAGAGATCCGCGAACGGTTCGGCGACACGGCACGTTTCTCCGGGGGCCAGGCGGCCTCTCCGCGCACGCTCGTGGACATCTTCGACGCGTCCGTGCGCTCGTATCCGGACGAACTCGCCCTGGACGACGGCACGACGCAGCTCACCTACCGTGAACTGGCGGCGGAGGTCGAGCTGTTGAGGCGTCGGCTCGCGGCCGCCGGGGTCGGCCGCGGTGACCGGGTGGGCGTCCGGGTGCCGTCCGGCACCAACGATCTGTACGTCGCGATCCTCGCCGTGCTCGCCGCGGGCGCCGCCTACGTTCCCGTGGACGCCGAGGACCCGGACGAGCGGGCCGAGCTGGTGTTCGGGGAGGCTCAGGTGCGGGCCGTCGTCGGGGCCGGGCACGAGCTGGCCGTCACCGGGCGCAGTGATGTCCCGGCCGCCCGGCCGGGCGTCGGGCACGACGCGTGGATCATCTTCACCTCCGGCTCCACCGGGAAGCCCAAGGGCGTCGCCGTCACACACCGCAGCGCCGCCGCGTTCGTGGACGCCGAGGCCGCACTGTTCCTCACGGAGGAGCCGATCGGGCCCGGCGACCGGGTCATGGCGGGGCTGTCGGTGGCGTTCGACGCGTCCTGCGAGGAGATGTGGCTGGCGTGGCGGTACGGGGCCTGTCTGGTCCCGGTGCCCCGGTCGCAGGTCCGCAGCGGTGCCGACCTCGGGCCCTGGCTGGTCGAGCAGGAGATCACCGTCGTCTCGACGGTGCCGACGCTGGCGGCCCTGTGGGAGCCGGAGGCCCTGGGCGACGTACGCCTGCTGATCTTCGGCGGCGAGGCCTGCCCGCCCGAGCTGGTGCAGCGGCTGGTGACGGAAGGCCGCGAGGTCTGGAACACGTACGGGCCCACCGAGGCGACCGTCGTCGCCTGCGCCTCGCTGATGTCGGGCGAGGAGCCGGTCCGCGTCGGGCTGCCGCTGAACGGCTGGGAGCTGGCCGTCGTCGACGAGGCCGGGGAGCCCGTGCCGATGGGCGGCAGCGGCCAGCTGGTGATCGGCGGGGTGGGGCTCGCCCGGTACCTCGACGCCGAGAAGGACGCGGAGAAGTACGCGCCGCTTCGGTCGCTGGGCTGGGAGCGGGCGTACCGCAGCGGTGACCTGGTCAAGGCCGAGCCCGAGGGGCTGGTGTTCCTCGGGCGGGCCGACGAGCAGATCAAGCTCGGCGGGCGGCGCATCGAGCTCGGCGAGGTGGATGCCGCCCTCCAGGCGCTGCCCGGCGTCGCGGGGGCGGCCGCCGCCGTGCGCACCGCCCGCAGCGGCAATCAGCTCCTGGTCGGCTACATCGTCACCCAGGAGGGCTGGGACCACGCGGCGGCCGTCGAGAAGCTGCGCGCCGAGCTGCCCGCGGCGCTGGTCCCGTTGCTCGCGCCGGTCGCCGACCTGCCCACCCGGACCAGCGGCAAGGTGGACCGCAACGCGCTGCCCTGGCCGCTGGAGGGCCTGGAGACCGGCGGTCCGGCCGAGCAGCTCTACGGCACCGAGGCCTGGCTCGCCGAGCAGTGGACGGAAGTCCTCGGCATCCCGGTGACCACCTCGGACGACTTCTTCGCGATCGGCGGCAGCAGCCTGGCCGCCGCCCAGCTGACGACACGGCTGCGCACCCGCTACCCGAGCGCCGCCGTCCTCGACATCTACCAGCAGCCCACCCTGCGCAAGCTGACCCGCCGCCTGGAGAAGTCGGCGCAGGACGACGGCGCCCACCGCACGATCGCCCCGGTGCCGACGCGCGCCAAGGTGATCCAGCTGCTGCTGCTCGTACCGCTGTTCACGCTGCTGGGCCTGCGCTGGACGGTGGCGCTGGCCGCGCTGGGGAATCTGCTGCCCGGGTACTCCTGGCTGCCGACCGCCCCGTGGTGGCTGGTCGCGGCCGGTGCCGTCCTGCTGTTCAGCCCACCGGGCCGGCTGGCGATCGCCGCGGGCGGGGCGCGGCTGCTGCTGCGCGGTGTGCGGCCCGGGCGCTACGCGCGCGGCGGCGGCGTGCACCTGCGGCTGTGGACCGCCGAGCGGCTGGCCGAGTTCAGCGGGGCGACCTCGCTGACCGGGTCCTGGCTGGAGCGGTACGCGCGGGCGCTGGGCGCCAAGGTCGGGCAGGACGTGGACCTGCATTCGCTGCCGCCGGTCACCGGCATGCTCAAGCTGGGCCGGGGCGCGGCCGTGGAGTCCGAGGTCGATCTGTCCGGGTACTGGCTGGACGGCGACCGCCTGGAGGTCGGCCCGGTCAAGGTGGGCGCGCACGCCGTCGTCGGCACCCGCAGCATGCTCTTCCCGGGTGCCCGGGTCGGCAAGCGGGCCGAGGTGGCGCCCGGTTCCGCGGTCACCGGCCAGATCCCGACCGGTCAGCGCTGGGCGGGCGCGCCCGCGGTCAAGCTCGGCAAGGCCAAGCGGAACTGGCCGAAGGAGCGGCCGCCGCGGGGCGCGCGCTGGCGGTTCGTGTACGGCGTGACGGGTGCCTCCCTGAGCCTGCTGCCGGTGGCCGCGGGTGTCGCCGCGCTCGCCGTGGCCGGGCTGTTCGTGGCGCCCGGCGCCGGGCTCGGCGCGGCCCTGCGGGGTGCGGCGCTCGCGCTCGTCCCGGCCACGCTGGCCTTCGGGCTGGCGTACGCGCTGCTGATCCTCGTCGCCGTACGGCTGCTCAGTCTGGGTCTGCGTGAAGGCATGCACCCCACCCACGGCCGGATCGGCTGGCAGGCGTGGACCGTCACGCAGCTGATGGACCGGTCCCGGGAGACGCTGTTCCCGCTGTACGCCGGGCTGGTCACGCCGGTGTGGCTGCGGCTGCTCGGGATGCGGATCGGGCGGGGCGCCGAGGTGTCCACGGTGCTCGCGCTGCCGAGCCTGACCACGGTCGGTGAGGGCGCGTTCCTGGCGGACGACACACTGACCGCGCCGTACGAGCTGGGCGGTGGCTGGCTGCGGATCGGCCGCGCGGAGATCGGGCGGCGGGCCTTCCTGGGGAACTCCGGGATGACCGCGCCGGGCCGGTCCGTGCCGGACGGCGGGCTGGTGGGGGTGCTGTCGGCGACCCCGAAGAAGGCGAAGAAGGGCAGCTCCTATCTGGGGCTGCCGCCGGTGAAGCTGCCGCGCAGCGCGAGCGCCGGCGACCAGAGCCGTACGTACGACCCGCCGGCCTGGCTGCTGTGGGCGCGTGGTCTGGTGGAGCTGTGCCGGATCGTGCCGGTGCTGTGCTCGGCGGCGCTGGCCGGGCTGACGGTGGCGGCGCTGTGCCTGCTGGGCGTCTGGGCCCCGCTGCTGTCCGGGCTGGTGCTGCTCGCCGCGGGTGCGGCGGCCGGGCTCGTGTCGGTCGCCGCGAAGTGGCTGCTCGTGGGCCGGCACCGCAGCGGTGAGCACCCGCTGTGGAGCGGCTTCGTGTGGCGCAACGAGCTGGCGGACACCTTCGTCGAGGTGGTGGCCGTGCCGTGGCTGGCCGGTTCGGTGCCGGGTACGCCGGTGATGACCGCGTGGCTGCGCGGGCTGGGCGCGCGGATCGGGCGGGGGGTGTGGGTGGAGAGCTACTGGCTGCCCGAGACCGACCTGGTGACCCTGGAGGACGCGGCCACCGTGAACCGTGGCTGCGTGCTCCAGACGCACCTCTTCCACGACCGGATCTTGAGGACGGATACTGTGGTCCTCCGTGAGGGCGCGACGCTGGGCCCTGGCGGGATCGTGCTGCCCGGCAGCACGGTCGGGGCCCGTACGACGCTGGGTCCCGCGTCGCTCGTCATGGCCGCGGAGTCCGTTCCGGACGGCACCCGCTGGCTCGGCAACCCGATCGAGGCATGGCGTCCCTGAGGGCGGGCCACTCGGAGCCCGCCGAAGGGGCGTGCCGGCGTCGGGAGGGCGAACGCGCGGAGGCCCGAAGGGTCGAGCACGATCGCCCTCCCGACGCCGGCTTCGGCGCCCTGGAGGCGAACGGTGTTACGAGCGGTGTTCCGGCACGGAGTGGCAGCGCGGCGCAGGGAGCGGAAACAGCGGTGGCAGTTCAGCAGTCGGCGGGGCAGGACCCGTACTTCCCGGACAACGGTGACTTCCGGTACCGGGTGCACCGCTACGAGCTCGCGCTGGACTACCGCCCGGGTCCGAACCGGCTGTCGGGCACGGCCCGTATCAACGCCATAGCGGGCCGTTCGCCGCTCACCGAGTTCCAGCTGAACCTGGCCGACTTCCGGGTGGGCCGGGTCCGGGTGGACGGCCGTCAGCCGCACTACACGCACCGGGCCGGCAGGCTGCGTGTCCGCCCCGCGAAGCCGGTCCGCGCCGGGGCCGCGTTCACAGTCGAGGTGCAGTGGTCGGGCAACCCCAAGCCGGTCACCAGCCCGTGGGGCGAGATCGGCTGGGAGGAGCTGGAGGACGGGGCGCTGGTGGCGAGCCAGCCGGTGGGCGCGCCGTCCTGGTACCCGTGCAACGACCGGCCCTCCGACAAGGCGTCGTACCAGATCTCGATCACCACGCCGTCGGCGTACGCGGTGGTGGCGGGCGGGCGTCTGCTGACCCGTACGACGAAGGCCTCGACGACCACGTGGGTGTACGAGCAGTCCGCGCCCACGTCCAGTTATCTCGTCGGGCTGGCGATGGGCAAGTACCAGACGGTGCTGCTCGGCGACCCCGGACCGGGGGGCGTCCCGCAGCACGGGCACATACCGGCGCATCTGCTGGCCCGCTTCTCCCGGGACTTCGCCCGTCAGCCCGCGATGATGGAGCTGTTCCAGGAGCTGTTCGGCCCGTACCCCTTCGACGAGTACGCCGTGGTGGTCACGGAGGAGGAGCTCGATGTGCCCGTCGAGGCGCAGGGGTTGTCGCTGTTCGGCGCCAACCACGTGGACGGGGCGCGGGGTTCGGAGCGGCTGGTCGCGCACGAGCTGGCGCACCAGTGGTTCGGCAACAGCGTGTCCATCGCCGACTGGCGGCACATCTGGCTGAACGAGGGCTTCGCCAAGTACGCGGAGTGGTTGTGGTCGGAGCGCTCGGGCGGCCGCAGCGCGCATCAACACGCCGCTTCGGCGCACCGGTTGCTGTCCTCGCTGCCGCAGGACCTGCGGCTGGCCGACCCGGGCCGCAAGCTGATGTTCGACGACCGGCTCTACGAACGCGGCGGCCTCGCCGTGCACGCGGTGCGCTGTGCGCTGGGGGACGAGGCGTTCTTCCGGATGCTGCGCGAGTGGACGCGGCTGCACCGGGGTGGTTCCGCGTCGACGGCGGCCTTCACCGCGCACGCCGCGCGGTTCGCGGACGAGCCGCTGCACGATCTGTTCACCGCCTGGCTGCACGAGACCCGGCTGCCGCCGCTGCCCCTGCCGGACACGCGGGTCGCCGTCTGAAGGGGTCTGAAGGGTGCTGCACAATGGCGTCCATGACCTCGCGTTCCTGCCCGTGCGGGCTGCCCGAGCCGTACGAGAAGTGCTGC
Organism: Streptomyces sp. NPDC054834; assembly: GCF_053611185.1. Lineage (NCBI taxonomy): Bacteria > Bacillati > Actinomycetota > Actinomycetes > Kitasatosporales > Streptomycetaceae > Streptomyces > Streptomyces sp. NPDC054834. Next base: position 355,360 of record NZ_JBSGZV010000002.1, read on the forward strand.
GGCCGCTATCTCCCCCGGTCTCGAACAGACTCGACCGGGGGGACCCCCATCGGTGCCGCCGCGCCGACCGCCGAGGCGCTGATGCGGTCGCGGTACAGCGCGTTCGTGAAGGGTGACGCGGGCTATCTGCTGCGCACCTGGCATCCACGGACACGGCCCGCGCGGCTCGACCTCGATCCGGGGATGAAGTGGACGGGGCTGGAGGTGCTGGACACCACGGACGGGTCGGCCTTCCACTCCACCGGGACGGTGACCTTCCGGGCCTCCTACCGGGGTGGTTCGCTGCACGAGCGGAGCCGGTTCGAGCGAGTGGACGGGGCGTGGATGTACGTCGACGGGGAATTCCCGGATGACTGATCGGGACCGGTACGACCACGGTCGTGACTGGTACGACGACGGTCGTGACTGGTACGACGACGGTCGTGACTGGTACGACGACGATGATCACCGCGAGGCGGTCCGGCGGGCCCGACGCGCGACGCGGTTCGGCTGGGCGGCGATCACCGGCGTCTCGGGGCTCCTCTGCTGCGCGCTGATCGCTGCCGTCGGTGTCTTCCTGGCCTGCGTATACACCGTGGTGGTCGCGCGGTACCGCTAGGGCCTGTCCGGCAGGTGCGGGATCAGGGCACCAGGATGTCCAGTTCGTGGAGGGCGCCCACAGTGATCTCCCTGGTCAGCTGTTCGGCGCGGGGCGCGTCGGCGGCGCGGATCGCTTCGGCCAGCTGGACGTGGAGGGTGACGGCGGCCGGGTCGGGGTCCTCGAACATGACCTCGTGGTGGGTGCGGCCCGCGAGGACCTCCGCGACGACGTCGCCGAGGCGGGCGAACATCTCGTTGCCGGAGGCGGTGAGGATCACGCGGTGGAAGGCGACGTCGTGCACGAGGTACTCCTCGAGCCGCCGGCCGCGTGAGTTGGCCACCATGCCGAGGGCGCACTCGGTGAGCTCGGCGCACTGCTCGGCCGTGGCGTTCCTCGCGGCGAGGGCCGCCGCCACCGGTTCGACCGCGGAACGCAGGACGGTCAGCGAGCGCAGCTGGTGCGGGCGGTCGGCGCCCGCCAGACGCCAGCGGATGACCTGCGGGTCGTAGACGTTCCACTCGGACTTGGCGCGGACCGTCACGCCCACGCGGCGGCGGGACTCGACCAGGTGCATCGACTCCAGCACGCGCACCGCCTCGCGCATCACCGAGCGTGACACATCGAAGCTCTGCGCGAGTTCGTCGGTGCGCAGAACGCTGCCCGGAGGGTACTCGCCCGCGGTGATGGCGGGGCCGAGGGTGTCCAGTACATGGCCGTGCAGCCCCCGGCCCGGTGTGGTCATGCACTCAGCGTACGCGGTGGATCACCGAGCCAAAAAGTCAGACTTATATGTCACAGACTCTTGAATTAGTCGTACCTAATCGGTTCAGTGTCGTCGGCGTCCGTTTGACGTCAGATGTCGACGAAGACAGCGAGGCAGAGATGCGTACCCCCCACGTCGTCGTGGTGATGGGCGTCGCCGGCACGGGCAAGACCACGATCGGTCCGCTGCTCGCCGCCCGGCTCGGCGTCCCTTACGCCGAGGGCGACGACTTCCACCCGGAGGCCAACATCGCCAAGATGGCGGCCGGCATCCCGCTCGGCGACGCCGACAGGTGGCCGTGGCTCGACGCCATCGGCGCGTGGGCGCACGGGCGGGCCGGGCTCGGCGGGGTGGTCAGCTGCTCGGCGCTGAAGCGGTCGTACCGCGACCGGCTCAGGGCGGCGGCTCCCGGCATCGTGTTCGTGCACCTGGCGGGCGACCGGTCGCTCATCGAGGACCGCATGACGCACCGTCAGGGCCACTTCATGCCCACCGCGCTGCTCGACTCCCAGTTCGCCACCCTCGAGCCGCTCCAGGCGGACGAGGCGGGCGTCGTCGTCGACGTCTCCGGTGGCCCGGAGGCCATCACCGAACGGGCCGTGACGGCGCTCGACAAGCTCCCCGACCCGGCCTCCCGGTAACCCGGTAACCCCACCCCCCACACCCCCTCCCCCGTCCCCCGTAACTGCAAGGGAAACCGTGACCAGACTCAGCGTCGAGATGCTGGCAGCGGATGCGCCTGCGCCGATCACCTCGGCCGGCCACGCACAGCTGGGCATCGCCGTCCTGGCGGGCATCGCCGTCATCGTCCTGCTCATCACCAAGTTCAAGCTCCATGCCTTCCTGGCGCTGACCATCGGGTCACTGACGCTCGGGGCGGTCGCCGGCGCGCCCCTGGACAAGGCCATCATCAGCTTCACCACCGGCCTGGGCACCACGGTGGCCGGTGTCGGTGTGCTGATTGCCCTCGGCGCGATACTCGGCAAGCTGCTCGCCGACTCCGGCGGCGCGGACCAGATCGTCGACACGATCCTCGCCAAGGCGGGCGGCCGGGCGATGCCGTGGGCGATGGTGCTGATCGCCTCGGTGATCGGTCTGCCGCTGTTCTTCGAGGTCGGCATCGTGCTGCTGATCCCGGTGGTGCTGATGGTCGCCAAGCGCGGCAACTACTCGCTGATGCGGATCGGCATCCCGGCGCTGGCCGGCCTGTCCGTGATGCACGGGCTGGTGCCGCCGCACCCCGGACCGCTGGTGGCCATCGACGCCGTCAAGGCCAACCTGGGCGTGACGCTGGCGCTGGGCATCCTCGTCGCCGTCCCCACGGTGATCATCGCCGGCCCGCTGTTCTCCAAGGTCGCCGCCCGCTGGGTGGACGTACCGGTTCCCGACCGGATGCTGCCGCCGCGCGCCTCCGAGGAACTTCAGCGGCGTCCCGGCTTCGTGCCCACGCTGGCCACCGTGCTGCTGCCGGTCGTCCTCATGCTCGCCAAGGCGCTGGTCGACCTCGTCGTGGACGACCCCGCGAACACCACCCAGCGTGTCTTCGACGTCGTCGGCTCCCCGCTGATCGCCCTGCTCGCGGCCGTCATCGTCGGCATGTTCACGCTTGGGCGGCCGGCCGGGTTCTCCAAGGAGCGGATCTCGCAGACCGTCGAGAAGGGCCTGATGCCGATCGCGGGCATCCTGCTCATCGTCGGTGCGGGCGGTGGCTTCAAGCAGACGCTGATCGACTGCGGTGTGGGCCAGATGATCCTGGACATCTCCAAGGACTGGTCGATCCCCGCACTGCTGCTGGCCTGGCTGATCGCGGTGGCGATCCGGCTGGCGACCGGTTCGGCGACGGTGGCGACCGTCTCGGCGGCCGGCCTGGTCGCCCCGCTGGCGGCCGACATGTCGACCACGCACACCGCGCTGCTCGTCCTCGCCATCGGCGCCGGCTCGCTGTTCTTCAGCCATGTCAACGACGCCGGGTTCTGGCTGGTCAAGGAGTACTTCGGGCTGAGCGTCGGCCAGACGGTCAAGACCTGGTCGGTGATGGAGACGATCATCTCGGTGGTCGCCGGCGGACTGGTCCTGCTGTTGTCCCTCGTGATCTAGGAGTACGGCGATGACGGCTCACCCCCTCTTCGACATCGGCGGCCGCACGGCTCTGGTCACCGGCTCCAGCCGGGGCATCGGGCTCGCCCTCGCCCGCGGTCTGCTTCAGGCCGGGTGCACGGTGGTCCTCAACGGACGGGACGCCGACCGGCTCGCCGAGGCCGCGGCCGGACTGCCCGGCGACCGGGTGCACACGGCCGCGTTCGACGTGACCGACGGCCCGTCTGTGGCCGCCGGAACAGCGGAGGTCGAGGAGCGGGTGGGTCCGCTGGACATCCTGGTCAACAACGCGGGCATGCAACTGCGCGCACCCTTGCTGGAGTTCACCGACTCCGACTGGCACCGCATCCTGGACACCAACCTCACCAGCGCGTTCCTGGTGGGCCGGGAGGCCGCCCGGCGGATGACGGCACGCGGCCACGGCAAGATCATCAACATCTGCTCGCTCCAGAGCGAGGTGGCCCGCCCCGGCATCGCGCCGTACGCGGCGACCAAGGGGGCGCTGAAGATGCTCACCAAGGGCATGTGCGCCGACTGGGGTCCGCACGGCGTACAGGTCAACGGCCTCGGCCCCGGCTACATCGAGACCGAGCTGACACAACCCCTCGTCGCGGACGAGGAGTTCAGCGCCTGGGTGCGGCAGCGCACCCCGGCCGGCCGGTGGGGCCGTGCCGAGGACCTGGTGGGCGGGTTGCTGTTCCTCGCCTCCCCCGCGGCGGACTTCGTCAGCGGGCAGGTGCTGTACGTCGACGGCGGAATGACGAGCGTCCTGTGAACGTGCCGTCCAGGGGCCGGCCGACCAGGGAGTCAAGGATGTCGCGGGCCGCCGTCAGGTCCTCGATCGTCGCCGTGATGCGGTCCCGTTCCCGGGCGATGCCGTCCAGGAGTTCGGGGCACTTGCCGACCAGGACGACGTCCGGGTCGTCGGCGCAGGGCACGATCTCCGCGATGGCGGACGTGCCGAGCCCCGCGGAGAGCAGGATCTGGATGCGCCGGACGGTCGCGACGTCCCGCTCCTCGAACTCGCGGTACCCGCTCGGGCGGCGGGCCGGGGTCAGCAGCCCCTGTTCCTCGTAGTAGCGCAGGGCGCGCGGGCTCACGCCGGTGCGCCGGGAGAGTTCCCCGATCCTCATGGGACCGAGTGCAACAGGGACTTGACTCTCACGTCAACGTGATTGTCCAGCATTGCCGCATGACGACTTCGACGCCATCATCCACAACTGCAACTCCCGTTTCCCTCTTGGGCCTTGGCCCCATGGGACGTGCCCTGGCCACCGCCTTCCTGGACGCCGGTCACCCGCTGACGGTGTGGAACCGCACCCCGGGCCGGGCCGACGGCCTCTCCCGGCGGGGTGCCGTCGTCGCCGGCGGTGTCGCGGAGGCCGTGCGGGGCGGGCGGGTGATCGTCGCCTGCCTGCGGGACTACGCCGCCGTACGGGCTGTCCTCGACCCGCCGCCGGGCGACTGGACCGGTCGTGTGCTGGTCAACCTCGGCAGCGGGGAGCCGGCGCGGGCCCGGGCCCTGGCCCGGTGGGCGGACGGGCACGGCATCCCGTATCTGGACGGCGCGATCCTCTCCCCGACCCCGGCCATCGGGACACCGTCGGCCGCTGTGCTCTACAGCGGGCAGGCGGAGGTCTACGAGGCCGTGCGGGAGGTCATCGCCGCGCTCGGGGGCACGGGCAGGTACGTCGGCGCGGACCCGGGCCGGGCCGTGGCCCACGAGGTGGCGCTGCTCGACCTGTTCGCCACCTCCGTGAACGGCCTGGCACACGCCTTCGCACTGGCCGGCGCCGAAGGCATCGCTCCCGGTGAACTGGCGCCGTACGCCGCCGGTATCGGCGGCCTCCTGACGGAGATGGCGCCGCGCTGGGCCGAACAGCTGGCCACGGGGCGTTTCCCCGGTGAGCGCTCCACCGTCGCCTCGGCGGCGACGGCGCTCACGCACCTGGTCGGCACGGCCGCCGGGCACGGCCTGGACGTGGGCGCGCTGGCGTCGGCGAGGCGGGCCGCCGACCGGCTGGTGGCCTCGGGCCACGGCGACGACGGGCTGGCACGGCTGGCCACGGTCCAGCACGCCGAAGAGGCCGAACAGGGCTGACAGGCCGGACGGGCCGTGGATCAGGGCCGCCACAGCGGATGTTCGCGTTCCGCCCACTCCCGGCTCACCGAACCGGTGCGCAGGCCGCGGCGGGCCTCGGGGTCGGCCAGGGCCATGCCGATGTGGCCGGCGAGGACGACACCGATGGTCAGGGCCAGCCAGTCGTGCACGAAGGTGGCACTGGTGCGCCACATCAGCGGGGTGAGGTGGGTGAACCACATCATCAGGCCGGTGCCGAGCATCACCAGCGTCGCCCCGGCGATCCAGGCGGCGTAGATCTTCTGCCCGGCGTTGAACTTGGCCGCCGGGCGGGCTTCGGGCCGCCGGTCGCGGCGCAGCGCGGCGCGCAGCCAGAGCCGGTCGTGCGGGCCGAATCGGTTCAGGAAGCCGAGGTCGGCGCGGAAGGCGCGGGAGACGAGGCCGAGCAGGACCGGTGCGGGCAGGGCGAGGCCGGCGCACTCATGGATCCGCACGACCAGCTCGCGGCGGCCGACGAGGATGGCGAGCTGGGGGATGTAGAGGCAGGCCGCCGTGGCGACGCACACGCCCATCAGCACGGCCGTCGTCCGGTGCACCCACAGCTCGGCCCGGCTGAAGCGGTGGATCCGCGCGCTCGGAGGGGCGGGGGTCTCAGCTCGTAGGCTCATCGGTCCGTCCGTTCGAGCGGCCGACCCAGGCGTCGACGTCGTAGCCCAGCTTCTCCCAGTAGCCCTCCTGGACGCGGTCCGTGACGGTGATGCCGGAGAGCCACTTGGCGGACTTGTAGAAGTACATGGGCGCCACGTACAGGCGGACCGGGCCGCCGTGGTCGTGGCCGATGTCCTTGTCCTGCATGCGCAGGGCGACCAGGATGTCGGGGCGGCGGGCCTGGTCCAGGGTGAGGCTCTCGGTGTACGTGCCGTCGAAGCAGGTGAAACGGATCGCCTTGGCGCCCTCGCGCACGCCGGCCGTCTCCAGCAGGTGCGCGAGGCGGACACCCTCGAAGGGGGTGCCCGGGACGCGCCAGCCGGTGACGCACTGCACGTCCTTGACCAGCCGGGTCTGCGGCAGGGCGCGCAGGTCGGCCAGGGTGTAGGTGTGGGGGTGGTCGACGAGGCCGTCGATCTTGAGCCGGTAGTCCGTGGGGCCCTTGTGGGGGACGGAGGCGGCCACCGAGTAGTAGCGGAAGCCGCCGCCGTTCGGCAGGAGGCCGGTCAGGCCGGTCGGGTCCTTGCCGGACACCGTGCCCAGGAAGGACTCCATGCCGCGCTGAAGGGTGGGCGCGGCGAACACGCCCAGGGCGCCCAGGCCGAGAGTGCCGAGGAAGACGCGGCGGCCGAGGGGGCGGCCTTCGTCCTCGGGTTGTTCGGGGTTCACCTTTTCATTCGAGCACTCTTGCGGCCCGGCGGACCAGTGATCACGGATTCCCGTCAGGATTCCGTAATCACTTCTCATGTACGTCTCATGGAGACGCGTCGGACGCGAGCCGTGTCGGCGCGAGCCGTGTCAACTGCCGAGGGCCTTGCTGCGGGCCTGGCGGAAGGCTGTGCACGGGTCGTGGCAGGGGTACGACCAGGGGGCCGGGGTGGCGTGCCGGCCGATGCGCCGGAACAGGGCGGCGGCCTCGGCGGTCCGCTCCTGGCAGGCCATGGCGTGGGCGAGGAAGTTCAGGTCGACGTGACGGCGCGGATGGTCGTCGTGCTCCCACTCCAGCCACCAGTCGAACGCGGCCCGTGTCGCCTGCCGGGCGCGGCTCCCCGTCCAGTGGGCGGAGCCAGCCGGGTCGGGGGGCTCCAGGCCGGCCGTGGCCAGTACGCGGTAGCGCTCGGCGCGGGCGACGACGGGCAGGAGGGCGAGCGGGGAGTCGGCGGGGGCCCGGGCGGCGACGTGGTCGGCGAACCCGTACACCTCGTGCAGCGGGTCCGGGCCGCGGTCGGTGTCGCGCTCGGCGAGCCGGGCGACCATCAGGTGGTGGGCATGGTGGTGCTCGGGGTGCCGGTCACGCACCTCGCCGAAGATCCGGGCCACCGTGTCGTCGCTGCCGGTGGCCCGCTCGAGTAAGAGCAGGCCGAGCCATGGGGTGGGGTCGGCGGGCGCCAGCGCGGCCGCGGCACGGCAGGCGTCCCGGGCCGGGCCGCGCCCCTCCTTGCCACGCCGGGCGCGGTGGACGAGGGCCAGGGCGAGGAGCGCGGCGGCGTCGGCGGACCGGGGCTCGGCGCTCAGCCAGTCGCGGGCCCAGGCGGAGGCGTACGGGTTCTGGGCGAGGACGGCGATGCGGTGTCCGCGCCGGTCCCAGTCGTCCCCGGTGCGCAGCAGAAGCGCGCGGGCGGCCTGACGACGACCCTGCGCCAGGGCGGCGCGGGCGGCGACCAGTTCGGTGTCGTCGTGGGCGGGATCGAAGGCGGGGGCGGCGCCTCGGTCAGGCGCCGAGGCGGGCTCCGACACGTTTTCCGGCCGGCCGCCCGACACGCCACCGGTTGAGGACACGCTCCCGAAGTCCAACCCGCCGCCGACCGCGGACACGGCCCCGGGGCCCAACGCGCCCGACCCGCCCGCATTCCCGACGCCCCATCCGCCACCGGCCGCGGCCCCGGACCCGCGGCTCAACTCGCCGCCGGCCGCCGGCACAGACGCGGCCTCCGACCGACTGCCGGACGCAGACTCGGCCGCGCCGCCGGTCCGGGTGGCGAGTACGGGGCCGCAGGACGACCCGGGCGCGGAGTCCGGCTGCTCGTCCCCGCGCCCATCAGCGGCGTCGCGGGGAGGGTCGGGCATGGGATCCGGCCGGCCGGCGGACCGCGTGTCGGTGGTGGCCCGGGGTGTGCGGGAGCGGCTTGGGGACAGCGGGGGGCCTTCCTCGGGGGCGGGGCTCGTCGTCGGCGCCCGGGCGGGTGGCGGGCCGGCATCGACCGATCACTCACAGCAAACCCTCAGCCAACAGTTTCCGTCAAGCGACGGCGAGGTGTTACTCGCGTCAACCGCCTTTTTCCCTGGGCCAGTTGTGATCCACTCGGCCCCCGCGAGCGCCACTCGGGACAGCGCGTCGCAGGTCACCCTGTGGCGTGTGCCATGGCGCCACCGGCCCGGCCAACGGACCATGGCAGTAAGGTATCGCCGCCGTGCACGCGTCCCCCCGGGCAGCGTGACCGAGTCAACTGCCCGGTTCCGGGTACTCCCAGGGGCAACGCCGACCCGGGAGCGCTACAGTCGGCCACTACGCACTCCGTGGCCCGGCCGGATGATCGAGGTACGCAGCGTGTCGGTTCTGGTTCTGATTCTCGCCGTGAGCGCGGCCTGTTGCCTGGGCTTCGGGTTCGTGCTCCAGCAGGCCGCCGCCCAGAAGGCACCGCTCAGCGATTTCCTGTCGTTCCGGCTGCTGCTCGACCTGATGAGAGTGCCCAGTTGGCTGGGCGGCATAGGACTGATGGTGGCCGGCATGGTCCTGGGCGCGATCGCCCTGGGCCAGGGTGAGATCTCCCTGGTGGAACCGCTGCTCGCCACCAACCTGCTGTTCGCGCTCGCCCTGTCCCGGTACCGGACCCGGCAGGTCCTCGGCCACCAGGGCTGGGCCGGGCTCGCACTCCTCGCGGGAGGCGTGACCGCGTTCATCGTGGCCGGTCAGCCGCGCGGCGGGATCGCCGTCGCCGACCCGTTCCGGCACTGGCTGATCATCGGCGTGATGGTGGGCGTCGCCCTGGTGCTGACGACGTACGCCAAACGTTCGAGGCTGAGCTGGGGCCCGGTCCTGCTGGCCTGCGCGGCCGGGCTTCTGTACGGCGTGCAGGACGCGCTGACCCGGGTGAGCGGGGAGCGTTTCTCCGAGGGCGGGCTCGCCGAGGTGTTCACCGGCTGGCAGCCTTACGGGGTGGTCGCGCTCGGCGTGACCGGGCTGCTCCTCGTGCAGAGCGCGTTCGAGACCGCCCCGCTGCGCATGTCGCTGCCCGCGCTCACCGCGACCCAGCCGCTGGCCGGGATCCTGTGCGGGGTGGGCTTCCTCGGCGACCGGCTGCGCACCGACACCGGGGCGCTGGCCTGGGAGGCGGCCGGCCTCGCGGCGATCGTCACGGGGATCATGCTGCTGGGGCTGCACCCGGCGATGCCGCGCGGCACGGCGGAGCAGGAGCGGGCGCGGGACCTCCAGCCGCACTGACCCGGCCCGGCCCCCCGGCGGGGCCGCCCTGCTTTCATGGGGGCCATGAACGCTGCTGACGAGATCCTCGACATCGTCGACGAGAACGACCAGGTCATCGGGCAGTACCCGCGCGGGGAGGCGTACGCGCGCGGACTGCGCCACCGCTGCGTGTTCATCCAGGCCCGGGACTCCGCCGGCCGGCTCTTCGTCCACCGGCGTACGCCGACCAAGCTGGTGTTCCCCTCCCTGCACGACATGTTCGTCGGGGGCGTGGTCGGGGCGGGCGAGTCCTACGACGACGCGGCGCTGCGGGAGGCGGAGGAGGAGCTGGGGGTGAGCGGGCTGCCCCGGCCGTCGTTCCTGTTCAAGTTCCTGTACGACGACGGGGCCGGGCAGAGCTGGTGGTCGGCGGTGTACGAGGTCCGCTGCGAGACGCCGGTGCGGCCACAGGTGGAGGAGGTGGCCTGGTACGACTTCCTGCCCGAGGAGGAGGTGGAGCGGCGGCTCGGCGAGTGGGAGTGGGTGCCGGACGGGCTGGCGGCGTACGAGCGGCTGAGGGCGTTCCGAGCGGCCCCATGACACACCGGTAGGGTCGGCCGCGTGATCGAGTTCGTACGGAACGTCCGGTTGTGGTTCGCGCCGGAGCAGGTGCGGGAGGAGGGCAGTACGCCCGACTACCGGTTCTCGCTGGCGAACGAGCGCACCTTCCTGGCCTGGCTGCGGACCGCGCTGGCGTTGATCGGCGGCGGGTTCGCGGTGGACCAGTTCCTGCCCGGTCTGCGCTGGGGCTGGCGCGTCGGGCTGGCGCTGGCCCTGCTCGCGGCGGGTGTGCTGTGCTCGCTCAGGGCGGTGAACCACTGGGTGCGCTGCGAGCGTGCCATGCGCCGGGGCGAGGACCTGCCCGCCTCGCGGTTCCCCGCGGTGCTGAGCCTGGTCGTCGCGGTGGTGGCCATCGCCATGGTCGTGGTCGTGCTGGCCGGGTGGGCCGGGTGACGACCGGGCGGGACCCCGGCCGGGATCCCGGGCTGCAACCGGAACGGACCCGGCTTGCCTGGCGGCGCACGACGCTGTCGTACGCGGTCGCCTCCGTGCTGGCGCTGCGGGCCGCGCTGCACGGTGGGGCGTCGGCCACCGGGATCGTGGCCTGCGCCCTGTGCGGCGCCCTCTGGGTGGGCTTCCTGCTGGTCGCCCACCACCGCATCCGCGCGCTCGCGAACCCGGCCGGGCGGATGGCCGCGCTCACCCCCCGCCACGCCCTGGCGGCGGTGCTGTGCACGGTGGCGATGGCGGTGTGCGCCGCCGCGCTCGTCGTGTAGGGCCGGCGCCCGAAGCCCGCTAGTGAACGGAATCCTCTTCCGCCCCCTCCGACCAGTCCACGGTCACCACGATCTTGCCCCGGGTCCGGCCCTCCTGGTTCAGCCGGTGCGCGTCCGCCGCCCGCTCCAGCGGGAAGGTCTCGGACACATGCACCGACACCACACCCTGTTCGGCGAGCTCGGACAGGCGGCCCAGGTCCTCCGCGTCGGGGCGTACGAAGCAGTAGCGGCCGCCGTAGCCGACGACTTCCGGGTCTGCGATCGACGCCAGCCGGCCCTCGGGGGCGAGCAGGTTCGCCGAGGCCTTGAGCGCGTCGCCGCCGACCGTGTCGAAGACCGCGTCCACCCCCTCCGGGGCGAGGCCCCGCACCCGTTCGGCCAGGCCGTCGCCGTACGTCACCGGTTCGCCGCCCAGGCCGCGCACGAAGTCGTGGTTGCGCTCGCTCGCCGTACCGATGACCCGGGCCCCGAAGTGGGCGGCGAGCTGGACGGCCATCGAGCCGACCCCGCCGGCGGCCGCGTGCACGAGAACGGTCTCGCCGCGCTTGACCTCCAGCGTCTTGACGAGCACCTGGTAGGCGGTGAGTCCGGCCAGCGGCAGCCCGGCCGCCTCCTCGTAGGTGAGGTTGCGCGGCTTGCGGGCCAGGGTGCGCACGGGGGCGGCCACGTACTCGGCGAAGGTGCCCCGGGAGAGGAAGTCCTCGCGGACGTAGCCGATGACCTCGTCGCCGACGGCGAACTCGGTGACGGCCGCCCCCGGTTGCACGACGACCCCGGAGACGTCCCAGCCGGGGACGACCGGGAAGACGGCGTCCAGGATGGCGTCCAGATAGCCCTCGCGGCACTTCCAGTCGACGGGGTTGACGGCCGCCGCGCGCACCTTCACCAGGACCGAGTCGGGACCGACCTTGGGATCGCGCAGCTCGCCGTACTCGAGGACCTCGGCTCCGCCGTAGCGGCTGTAGTGGATGCCCTTCATGTCACCGACCCTCCGGGGTACGCGGACGCCACGCAAGCGGGATGATCCGATATGAGTCGTTTGCGTGGCAGCCTGTGGTGTCGTCAACGCCGTCGGTGTCGTCGACGTCCACGTCCTCCCGTACCCCCGAAGGTGAGCGCCATGACCGCGCTTCACCAGCCACCGGACGACCACTGACCCGCCGGTCGGCCTATCGTGGCACCCATCACGTTTGGCCCTCCTACTGGACGACATACCGACCGGTCGGCATCATGAGTCGTATCCTGTTCACCCGTTCGTAGGAGCGACATATGAGCCCCGACCACCCGCCCGGACTCGATCTCGACCGGCTGCGCGGCCTGCTCGACCAGGAGCGGCCCGGCCTGGTGACCGGCCCGCTGACGGGCCGGCTGATCGAGGGCGGACGGTCGAACCTCACTTACGCGGTCTCCGACGGCACCGCCAAGTGGGTCGTACGCCGGCCCCCGCTGGGCCATGTGCTGGCCACCGCGCACGACATGAAGCGCGAGCACCGCGTGATCAGCGCGCTGTACCCGACGGACGTGCCGGTGCCGCGCCCGGTGCTGCTGTGCGAGAACCCCGAGAACGGGGCGGTGGTCGGGTCCCCGTTCTACGTGATGGAGTTCGTCGAGGGCACCCCCTACCGCACCGCCGACCAGCTCGCCCCGCTCGGCGCGGAGCGCACCCGGAACGCGGTGCTGTCCCTGGTCGACACCCTGGTGGAACTGCACGCGGTGGACCCCGCCGAAGTGGGCCTGGCGGACTTCGGCCGGCCCGAGGGCTTCCTGGACCGGCAGCTGCGCCGCTGGGGCAAGCAGCTGGACGCCTCGCGCAACCGCGAGCTGGCCGGGATCGACGAGCTGCACGCCTCTCTCGGCCGGCAGCTGCCGAACTCCCCCGCGCCCACCGTCGTGCACGGCGACTACCGCCTCGACAACGTCCTGATCGGCCCGGACGACACGATCAGGGCGATCCTCGACTGGGAGATGTCCACCCTCGGCGACCCGCTCACCGACCTGGGCCTGCTGGTGATGTACAGCCAGCCGCTGGGCATGCCCGAGTCGCCGGTCTCCACCACCGCCGAGGCCCCCGGGCACCCGTCCCCGGCCGAACTGATCGAGCGGTACGCCGCGCGTTCGGGACGGGACGTCTCGGCCGTCTCCTGGTACACGGCGTTCGCCTGGTTCAAGCTGGCCGTGATCCTGGAGGGCATCCACTACCGGTACACGCTGGGCCAGACGGTCGGGCGCGGCTTCGACCGGATCGGCGAGCTCGTCCCCGTCTTCATCCACCACGGACTGACCACTCTTCAGGAAGGCTGACCGGCATGGACTTCGCATTCGACGCGCGCACGGAGGAACTGCGCGCCAAGCTCCTCGCCTTCATGGACGAGTACGTCTACCCGGCCGAGCCGGTCGCCGAGGAGCAGCGGGCCGCGCTGGCCTCGCCGTGGGACACCCCGGCCGTGGTGGAGGAGCTCAAGGCCGAGGCCCGCAGGCAGGGCCTGTGGAACCTCTTCCTGCCCGACGCCGAGTACGGAGCGGGGCTGACGAACCTCCAGTACGCGCCGCTCGCCGAGATCACCGGCCGCTCCCCGCACCTCGCGCCCACCGCGCTGAACTGCGCCGCGCCCGACACGGGCAACATGGAGGTGCTGGCGCAGTTCGGCGACGAGCAGCAGAAGAAGCAGTGGCTGGAGCCGCTGCTCGCCGGTGAGATCCGCTCGGCGTTCGCGATGACCGAGCCGGACGTGGCCTCCTCGGACGCCACCAACATCACCACGCTCATCGAGCGAGCCACCGACGGTACGGACGAGTACGTCATCACGGGCCGCAAGTGGTACATCTCCGGGGCGATGAACCCGGACTGCAAGATCTTCATCGTGATGGGCAAGACCGACCCGGACGGGCCGGACATCCGCCGCCAGCAGTCCATGGTGCTGGTCCCCCGCGACACCCCGGGCGTCACCGTCAAGCGGGCCATGCAGGTGTTCGGCTACGAGGACCACTCCCACGGCGGCCACGCCGAGGTGGTCTTCGACCACGCGCGCGTGCCGGTGTCCAACCTGATCGGCGAGGAGGGCGGCGGCTTCGCCATCGCGCAGGCCCGGCTCGGTCCCGGCCGCATCCACCACTGCATGCGGCTGATCGGCATGGCCGAGCGGGCGATCGAGCTGATGTGCCGGCGGGCCGTCTCCCGCACGGCCTTCGGCAAGGCGCTCGCCCAGCAGGGCGTGGTCCACAACTGGATCGCCGACGCCCGGGTGACGGTCGAGCAGCTGCGGCTGCTGGTGCTCAAGACCGCCTGGCTGATGGACACCGTCGGCAACAGGGGCGCCCACACGGAGATCCAGGCCATCAAGATCGCCACGCCCCGCGCGGTCGTCGACATCATCGACCGCGCGATCCAGCTGCACGGCGCGGGCGGCGTGAGCCAGGACTTCCCGCTCGCCGAGCTGTACGCGGGTGCCCGCACCCTGATGATCGCGGACGGCCCCGACGAGGTGCACCAGCGGTCGCTGGCGCGGCGGGAGCTGAAGAAGTACCTGTGAGGCACGGGTAAGGGGCGGTCGCCATGGCGACCGCCCCTTACCGCTGCCCTGTCATGACCGCAGCCGTCCTGCTACGGGCGCAGCGCCCGCAGCAGCAGGTCGGCGAGGTGGTCGGCGACCTCCTGGGGGCTGAGCGGCCCGTCCGGCCGGTACCACGTCGACAGGTGGTGGACGGAACCGAAGTGGTAGTCCACCACGAGGTCGGCGGGGGTCGCCGTGGAGAAGACGCCCTCCCGCTGGCCTTCCTCGATCAGCGCACGGAAGCGTTCGTGGTAGCGCCGGCGCTCGGCGCGCACCTGCTTGTTCTTCTCCGGGCTCAGGTGGTGCATGGAGCGGAAGAAGATCATCGCGTCGTCGAGGTTCTCGATGGTGGTGACCACCACGTCGGCCGCCGCCCCCCGCAGCCGCTTCTCGATGGGCTCGTCGGCGTTCGCGAACGCGTCCAGGCGCTCCTGCTGCACCCGCAGCACGCGCGCGTACACCTCGTGCAGGAGGTCGTCCTTGGAGCCGAAGTAGTGGTACAGCGCCCCCTTGGTGACGCCGGCCGACTCCACGATCTCCTGCACCGAGGTGCGGTCATAGCCCTGCTCGGCGAAGAGCCGAGTGGCGGCGGCGAGCAACCGCTGCGGGACGGGGGTTCCGTCTCCGTCCGTCGTCCTGGGCACTGCCGCCACCTGCCTTTCTGTAGTTCTACTGACTGTCGTGCGCGCGGGAGCGCAGTTCCCGACGCAGGATCTTCCCACTCGCCGTCTTGGGCAGGTCGGGCAGGATCTCCACCTGACGCGGGTATTTGTAGGCCGCCAGTCTCTCCTTGCAGTAGGCGGCCAGTGCGCCGGGGTCCGTCTCGGCGCCGGGACGCAGGCTGATGTACGCCTTGACAGTTTCGCCACGATAGCCGTCCGGCACCCCGACCACGGCCGCCTCGCGCACCGCCGGGTGGGTGTAGAGGACGTCCTCGACCTCGCGCGGCCACACCTTGAAGCCGGACGCGTTGATCATGTCCTTCTTGCGGTCGACGACGTACAGCCAGCCCTGCTCGTCCATGAAGCCGATGTCACCGGTGCGCAGTTCACCGCCGGGGAAGGTCTCGGCGGTGGCGTCGGGCCGCCGCCAGTAGCCGGGCACGACCTGCGGGCCGCGCACGACGATCTCGCCCTGCTCGCCGAAGGGCACTTCCGCGCCCTGGTCGTCGACGATCCGTACGACCGTGTCGGGGCCGGGCACGCCGACGGCCAGTGTCCCGGAGACCGGGTCGACGGGCGCCTCCCGGCCGGGCGGCACGCTCGCGCAGGGCGCGGTGCACTCCGTCAGCCCGTAGCCGTTGCGGATGTACGGCCCGAAGCCCGCCCGGAACTTCTCCACCAGCGCGGGCGGCAGGGGCGCGCCGCCCGAGGAGATGACGCGGAAGGAGGAGAAGTGGTCCGGGGTGACGGCCGGGTGGGCGGTCAGTGCCATGAAGGCGGTCGAGGGGCCGACCGTGTAGTGCGGCCGGTGCTCGGCGAACGCGTCCAGGACGACCCCGGGTTCGAAG
Organism: Streptomyces sp. NPDC054834; assembly: GCF_053611185.1. Taxonomy (NCBI): domain Bacteria; kingdom Bacillati; phylum Actinomycetota; class Actinomycetes; order Kitasatosporales; family Streptomycetaceae; genus Streptomyces; species Streptomyces sp. NPDC054834. The sequence goes on from NZ_JBSGZV010000002.1 coordinate 371,389, forward strand.
CGGTAGGCCAGCACCAGCGTGCCCGCGCTGTTCAGGCAGGCGCCGAGCTGGCAGACCATCCCGGTGATGTGGAACAGGGGTGCCATCGCGAAGTAGACCGGTGCCTCGGGCAGACCGAGTCCGGTCCGCTGGCGTTCGGCGTTGTACATGATGTTGCCGTGCGTGTTGGTGGCGCCCTTGGGGGTGCCGCTGGTGCCCGAGGTGTAGCTGATCAGGGCGATGTCGTCCGGGACCGGGTCACGGTTCTCGGGTGCCTTGTCGCCCTGCCGGGCGACCGTCGCGAGGTCGTCTGCGTCCGGGGCCTGGGGCAGCCGCTCGAAGGAGAGCACGCGCGCGTCGTCGCGGGTCTGGAAGTCCAGCTCGCAGGCGGTGAGCACGATCCGCACGGGCGAGCCGGCGGCCGTGTCCCGCAGGTACGCCTCCCAGGCCCGGTCGGCGCAGATCAGCGCGGTCACCTCCGCGTCCCGCAGGACGTGGGAGACCTCGCCGGACTTGTACATCGGGTTGACGGGGACGACGGTCGCGCCCGCCTTCCAGGCGCCGAGCAGGGCGAGCACGAAGTGCGGGGAGTTCTGGAGCAGGACGGCGACCCGGTCGCCGCGCCTGAGTCCGCGGGCGGCGAGGTGCCCTGCGACGGAGTCGCTGAGCTCGTCGGCCTCGCGGTAGGTCAGACGGGCGTCGAAGTAGGCGAGGAACGTGCGGTCCGGGGTCTCGCCGACCACGCGGCGCAGGGCGTGCACGAGGGAGTCGGCGGGGTCGATCGGGGCGCGCTGGGCGTCGTCGAGGAGGCCCAGCCAGGGCTTGGCCGCGTAACGGGAACCGGTCACCGGGCCTCCTCCCACTTGCGCTGGAGGTGGTTCATGCCGCCGAGCCAGCGGTCGGGGTCGGTGGCCCGCGCCCGGTAGTACTCTGCCACCTCGGGGTGCGGCAGGATCAGGAAGCGGTCCTCATGGATGCCCTTGAACAGGGCGTCCGCGACGTCCTCCGGCTCGATCGCGGTGGGCTTCAGCACGATGTCGCCCGCGCTGCCGGTCGCGGCCAGCATGTCGGTGCGGACGCCCTGCGGACAGATCGCGTGTACCTTCAGGCCCCGGTGGCGGTAGGTGAGCGACAGCCATTCGGCGAAGGCCAGCGCGCCGTGCTTGGTGACGCTGTAGGAGGGGGCGCCGATCATGGTGAGGAGGCCGGCGGCCGAGACGGTGGAGACGAACCGGCCGCGACCGCGCTCCAGCCAATCGGGCAGCAGCGCGTGAGCCGCGCGGACGTGAGCCATCACGTTGACGTCCCAGGACAGCGCCCAGGACCGCTCGTCGAGCGGCTCTCCGGCACCCGCGTCCTCGAACGCGACGCCGGCGTTGGCACAGTAGACGTCGACGGTGCCGCCGAGCGCGTCCCGGGCGTCGCCGACGATCGCGGAGGCGTCGCCCGGCACCGCGATGGCGCCGATCTCCTCGGCGACGGCCTCGGCCCGCCCGGCGTCCAGGTCGTTGACCACGACCCGGGCCCCCTCGGCGGCGAACCTGCGGGCCAGCGCGGCCCCGATGCCACCACCCGCTCCGGTGACGACCACTCCCGCATCCTGCACGGCTTCCACCATCGGTCTCCTTCGACACGACGCGACTCGGCTCTGCCGCGTCAGACTAACCAGTCGGTATGTGTAAAGGGAAGGGTGACCCGGCCACACTCGGCATGCGCCTTCCACACTTCACGGAGGTCACCCATGCGCCTGGCCAGACGGAGCCTTCTCGCATCGGCCACGATGGCAGCAGTGCCCGCGGCACCCGTCGCGACCGAACCCGGCAAGCATGTGCGAACCGGATTCGACCACCTCTCAGCCGACGGCTACACCCTCCTGTCCGGCCAGAAGGCCGGCATCGTCACCAACCCGACCGGCGTCACCCGGGACGTCCGCCACATCGTCGACGTCATGCACGCGGACCCCCGCGTCAGGCTGACGGCGGTCTTCGGGCCCGAGCACGGGTTCCGGGGCACCGCGCAGGCGGGCGGCTCCGAGGGCCGCTACGACGACCCGGCGACGGGGCTGCCGGTCTACGACACCTACCTCAAGAGCGGGCAGCCGCTGGCCGACGTCTTCACCGCATCGGGCGTGGACACCGTCGTCTTCGACATCCAGGACGTCGGGGCGCGCTTCTACACGTACATCTGGACCCTGTACGACTGCATGGAGGCCGCCGCGCTCGCGGGCAAGCGGTTCGTGGTACTGGACCGGCCGAACCCGGTGACCGGGCGGTCGGCCGTGGGACCGGTGCTGCACAGGGAGTTCGCCACCTTCGTCGGACGGCAGCCGATCGCGCAGGCGCACGGAATGACGGTGGCCGAGCTCGCACGGCTGTTCGACGCGGAGTTCCTGGGCGGCCGGGTCGCGCCGGAGACCGTACTCATGACGGGCTGGCGGCGGTCGGAGTTCTTCGACACCACCGGTCTGCCCTGGGTGCCGCCGAGCCCGAACATGCCGACGCCGGACACGGCCCTGGTGTACTCGGGGACCTGCCTGTTCGAGGGGACGAACCTGTCGGAGGGCCGCGGCACGACCCGGCCCTTCGAACTGCTGGGCGCGGAGGGCATCGACGGGCGGTGGGCGGCCACGGTGAACGCACTGGGACTGCCGGGCGTGCGCTTCCGCGAGGCGTACTTCGCGCCGACGTTCTCCAAGTTCCAGGGCAAGACCGTCGGCGGGGTACAGATCTATGTGCACGACCGGGCCGCGTACGACCCCGTCCGCACCGGGATCGCGCTCCTGGTGACCGCGAAGCGGGTCTGGAGCGGCTTCGGCTGGCGGTCCGACAACTGGATCGACAAGCTCACGGGCTCCGCGCGGGTCCGCACGATGATCGACGCCGGCGCGGGCACGGACGAGGTGGCCGGCGCCTGGCAGGAGGAGCTGACGGCGTTCCGGCGGATCCGGAAGGAATACCTCCGCTACCGGTGAGCCGCGACGTATGGCCAACCCCGTCCTCCGGTAGGACGATGCGCCCACATCGCACCACTTCGGGGGACGAGGGGGCCTGTCATGGCGGATCCTGCGATGAGTGTGACTCCTTACTGGGAGCTGACCTTCGACGCGGACGGGGACGTGGACGGCCGGGAACGGGACCGGCTGCTCGCGGAGGTCGCGGGCCACGGCGTCCACGACCTGATCGTCTTCTCGCACGGCTGGAACAACGACCGCTCGGACGCGACCGCGCTCTACCGTCACTTCTTCGCACCGATTCCCGGGCTCGCGCCGAAGGCCCGGATCGGGTACGTGGGCGTGGTGTGGCCCTCGATGCGGTTCTCGGACGAGCCGATCCCGGACTTCCCCAAGTCCGTGGCGGCCGTGGAGGCCGAGGCCGCGCCGCGCCCCGCGCTCGACAAGGACACCCGGCAGGCGCTGCTGCGGACCTTCCCCGACCGGACCACCGTGGTCGACCAGATCGCCGGGCTGCTGGACCGGCAGCCCCGTGAGGAGGCGGCACTGGAGGAGTTCGGGCGGCTGGTGCGGCTCCTGGTGGAGGTGGCCCCGGACGGGCCGCAGGCGCTGTGCGCGACGGACACCGCGGCGGACGGCGAGCCCGGCATGCTCTGCGGGGACACGGCGGCGGCGTGCGAGGAGTTCGGGCAGGCCCTGGCGGCACTCGAGTCCTCGGGCCCGGCCGAGGGGTTCTCGCTGCCCAACCCGTGGCACGGGGCACGCGAGCTGCTGCGCCAGGCGACGTACTACGCGATGAAGCGGCGGGCCGGCACCGTCGGGGAGCATGGACTGGGCCCGGTCATCGGGCGGCTGGCCGGTGCGGCGCCCGGGGTGCGGGTGCATCTGGTGGGGCACAGCTTCGGCGGCCGGCTGGTGTCCTTCGCGCTGCGCGGACTGCCCCAGGGGGTGCGCGCGGTGAAGTCCGTGACGCTGCTCCAAGGGGCCTTCTCGCACTACGCCTTCGCGGCCGAACTGCCGCACGACCCGCGCGCGGCCGGGGCGTTGCGGGATCTGCACAAGCGCGTCGACGGACCGGTGGTGTGCTGCTACTCGCACCACGACGCGGCCCTGGGCACGTTCTACCCGCTGGCCTCCCGCATGGCGGACGACGCGCGGTCGGTGACGTGCTTCGACATCGGGCACGTACTGGGCCCCGAGTGGGGCGCGATGGGCCACGACGGGGTGCAGGCGGTGCCGGGCACGCGCGCGCTGACGCTGGCCGAGGCGCTGGGCGGTCCGCTGCCCGGATCGGGATGCGTGAACGTCGACGCGGCCGCGGTCGTCCGGCACGGCGGACCGCCGGCGGGCGCGCACAGCGACATCGTGCACCCGGAGCTGGCCCGGGTGGTGCTGGCGGCGGGGCGCGTCACCTGACCCCGCCGCCGGCACCCCGGTGTCACCGGTGAGAGGTGTACTCCACGACCTGCTGGAAGGTCGGGCGGTTCTGCCAGCTGATCTTGCCGTGCTTGATGCCGCCCAGGGCGCGCTGGGCGATCGAGTCGGCGCACCACTGGTCGCCGGCCGAGCACTGGTCGTCGCCCGGGTAGACCTGGGCCGCGGTCATTCCGGCCGCCGTCTTGAGCGTGCTGATGAGGATGTCCCGGCAGGAGCTGAGGCTGCCGCCACCGCAGTACTTCTGCGCGAGGCCGCCCTGCACGGACTCACCGAGCACCGCCCGGATGTCCTTGTCGACATAACTCCACCAGCCGTACTGGAAGGAGCTTCCGGCGTGCGAACCGGTGGGGCCGTGCCCGGCGGACGGCGCCTCGTCGACGGGCAGGTTACTGGTGAAGGCGGTGTAGAGATCACTGCCCAGTCCGGGCTCGAACTCGCCCTTCACCAGCAGCGGCCACCAGGCGTCCAGGATCCGGATGGCGTCGGCGTCGGCGTACGTCTTGGAGCCCGCCGAGGTCTCCGTGCGCTTGGCGCCGGCCGTCACCCAGGCCTGGAGCTTGGTCACCGCCGCCGCGGCCGTGGAGTCCGTGACCGTGGAGCTGTTGACGACCTTCAGCAGCTTCGGCAGCACGTCCTCGGCCCGCAGATCGGCGAGGGCCGCGTCCGCCATGGCCTTCGCCAGCGCGGTACGGGTCACCCCGCCCGCCGCGACCAGCTTCTTCACCCGGTCCTCGAGCAGGTTGCCGCGGTGCACGGACCCGTCGCCCCAGGAGGCGGTGGTGTAGTCCTTGGCCTGCTTGTTGTTCCAGGAGATGTAGTAGTCCTGGTCGATGGAGTTGGGGTGGGCGGAGGCCGGGGTGTAGTCGGCCGTGTTGGTCGACGGGTCCCAGTTCTTCCACTCGTACGCCGCCTGCCCCCACACCGGGAACTCCGCGTCGACGCCGCTCGCGCGCACCGGGTTGTCGCCGCTGTTGTAGTACGCGGTGTGCTGGGAGTCGGCGTAGAACCAGTTGAAGGTGTAGTTGATGTGCTGGGCCGCGGCCTGGAAGTCCGCCGGACCCTTGACGAAGTCCGGGTCGTTCAGCATCTGGAAGCCGATGATCGAGTCGGCCTCGTGCAGGTAGGAGGAGCGCAGGGTGGTGTAGGCGACCTTCTTGCCGCCGACCGTGGCCCGGTACTCCACCGGCCCGTACTTCGTGCGCCACACCCGCATCGTGTACGAGCCCGCCGCGGTGCCGTCGGCGGTCGTCGGGGTCCAGGCGTTCTTCTGTTCGATCTTGTCCATGGCCGTGCAGGTGCCGTGGTACAGGTAGTGGTAGTCGTCCTGGCACAGCTCGACAGCGTAGCTGTCGATGATGTCCTGGCCGGAGGTCGTCGCGCTCCAGGAGTAGTCCTGGCCGCGGCCGAGTTCGACGTACATGCTCAGACCGGCGAAGGAGGCGCCGCGGGCGCTGATGCCCGGGCCCTGGATCTCCTGGAGCATGAGCAGCTGCGGGGCGAAGTAGCCGGTCTGCGGGCCGAACACGGCGATCGGATGGCCGCTCTTGGTGTACTTGCCGCTCACCACCAGGGCGTTGGACATGCCGCGCTTGGCCGAGCTCAGCGTCGTCTTCGCCGCCGTGGCCGAGGCGCTGGTGGCACTGGAGGTGGCCGCGCTGCCCGTACGGTCGTAGACCAGCGGCTCCTGGGTCACCGAGCCGGCGTCGGGCAGGGCCTCGCCCCGCGGGTCGTCCGGGACGGAGGCGTACGGGAAGCTCTCGCCGTTGTGGACGGTGAGGACGGCCTCCGGGTCGTTGCGCTCGCGGAACGACTCCCAGACCTTGGTGCCCTCCGCCACGCCGTACTTGGACTGGGCGGCGATCAGGGACAGGGCGTTGTTGACCTCGCCGCCACCGCCGGAGCCGAACAGCGAGCCGACCACCGAGCCCAGCGCCACCAGGTCGGTGATCTTGAAGTGGTCGATGGTGCCGGCGTTCGTGATGGCGTCCTTGTGGCCGGTCAGGACGTACTCGCCGGGGAAGTAACGGCCGCTGTCGGAGGCGTCGATGTAGGAGTTGATGCCCGCGAGATAGGCGTTGGCGTCGTCGAGGGCCTGCCGGCCGCGGGCTCCGTTCTTCGCGACGGCGTTGTCGATCTGGGCCTGGAGGTCGGCCTCGGTGTACGGCGCGTTGCGGTAGAACTCCTGCTCGAGGCCCTGGTTGGACGCGGCGCCGCCCGCGAAGGTGGTCAGCTGGCCGCGGCCGACGTGCCGGAAGACGTCCATGAGCCACAGCCGGTCCTCAGCGGCGGCATAGCCCGCGCCGAACTCGGTCCCGTATCTGGTGGTACCGGTGATGTGCGGCACACCGGTCTTCTTGTCGCGGACGATCGCCACGTCGCTGCGGCCGGCCGGCTTCTCGGTCGAGGCGACCTGGTCGGAGGGCACGCCGAACGAAGCGTCGTTGAAGAACGTATTGATGGTCGAGTCGGTGAGGGTCGAGTAGCCGGTGGCGAGGTTGGCGTACGGGCCGAGCTGGTCCTCGGCGTGGCTGGGCTGGGTGCCGAACGCCTGGTTGAGCAGGATCTGGGCGAGGGTGGCGTTGCCGTTCTCGCCGGGCGGCAGGATGTCGGAGCACTGGCCGCCGCAGTAGTCGTTGGAGGCCGTGGCCGCGCTGGCGGTCGCCTGGGTCAGCGGAGACACAAGACCGGCGATGAGAACGCATATCGAGGCCGACTTCAGGAACCCGTGGAACCTGCGAGGAGTTCTCAGTCTGTCGAGTGTGGTGCGTGGGACGCGCCGTGCCATGGCAGCTCCTGGGGAGTGGGGGTGCGCAGACGTTACCGCCGGTATCCCCGAGATTGAAGATGAACATGCGTCACTTTTTGGAGTCACGTTCGGGATTCGCCGGGCGGTCAACCCGGGGCGCCTTATGGGAGGGCATCGGAAAACGTATGGAGCCGGATCGTGTGTCGATACGTCTACTCGTCGACGTCGGTACGTGGACTCCGTACGACGACGCCGAAGTGACCGAAGTACAGGTGCAGATGTGACGGAGGTGCAGGGCGATGGCCGGTTTCCGGAGTCTGGCGAGACAGGTGCGCGATCCGCGGTGCGATCTGGCGCTGCGGCGCTACTCGCTGCGCAAGTGCCTCGAGCGGTTCGCTCCGTACGGGCACAGGGCGACCTGGGACCATCTGTGCTCCCGGGCCGGGTTCGGTCCCGAGGACCGCTCCCCCGACCCGGCGCGGCTCGTGGCCGCGTTGGAGGAGTTGGAGGAGGCCCGGGCGGTCTGGCTCGCCTATGAGGTGGAGTTCGCCGAGCGCCGCAAGAAGGAGAAGCACGACGGGCTGCGCCGGCCGGGCAGCGTGGACGACTGGCACCGGCTGACCTGGGGCGGCTTCGGGGTCGCCTGGTGCGACGACCCCCGGGTCCACCCCGATGAACCCCTCGCGGAGGTGCTGCGGCGCCTGATCGCGGCCCTGGAGCGCGAACCGGGCTCGGCCTGCCCGGTGTGCGACGGGGACCGCCTCGCCTGGAAGTACGACCTGGACCACGAACCCTCGTCGGGCCCGGTCTGCGCGGACTGCGGGATTCTCGTGCCCCGTCCCGTGCTGACATCCGAGGCCCTGGCGTACTCCAGGCGCGGGCGGCTGCTGATATCGGCCTGACCGAGCGGGGGTGTGTCGGGGATGCCGCACCCCCCTTCTGTGACGGGGCCGTTGTCAGTGGTGACCGGCACCATGGAGGCATGGTGCAGGTGTGTCTCAACGGGCGCCGAGGGGGCGCCGACGGCTCGTGCGTGCCGCTGTCTCCCGAGACGATGGCCGAGTCGGCGGCCGAGGCCGTCACGGCGGGGGCCACGGAGGTGCACGTCCACCCCAGGACGCCGTGCGGCCAGGACAGTCTGTCCCCGCGCGTGGTCGCGGCGACCGTCGAGGCGATACGGGCGCGGGTGTCGGTGCCGGTCGGTGTGACCACCGGTGCCTGGGCCGCCCCCGATCCGGCGGTCCGGCTCGACCGGGTGCGCGGCTGGTCGGTGCTGCCCGACTTCGCCTCGGTCAACTGGCACGAGCCGGGCGCGGAGGAGATCGCCGAGCAGCTGATCAGCATGGGCGTCGGCGTGGAAGCGGGGATCTGGTCCGGGACGGACGGGGCGACCCGTTTCGCGGCGTCACCGCTCCGCCCGAGGGTGTTGCGCATACTGGCCGAGGTGACGGACCCCGATCCGGACACCGCTGAGGCGTCGGCGCGCTCCCTGCTGTCCGGTCTCGGCCGGACCCACGGCCGGCCGGTGCTGCTGCACGGCGAGGAGGGCGGGGCGTGGCCGGTGCTGCGGCTGGCGGGACGGCTGGGGCTGGCGACGCGGATCGGGCTGGAGGACACGCTTCTCCTGCCGGACGGCCAACGGGCGCTGTCCAACGCCCAGTTGGTGACGGAGGCACTGCGGCCGGGACCCTAGCAGTCCCAAATCCGGTCGCTCCACCCCTTTCCCGCCCGGACAGTTGGGGTCGATGAAAGCCGTCTGAGCAGACCTCAGAGACCGACCTCAGGAGTCCCGATGTCGACGCTGCGCGTCACCGCCGAAGTGCTGACCGTCCACGAGCACCCCAACGCCGACGCACTCGAGCTGGCCCAGGTGGGCCTGTACCGTGCCGTCGTCGCCAAGGGCGCGTACCGCACCGGTGAGGCCGCCGTCTACATTCCCGAGCAGTCCGTGCTCCCGACCGGGCTGATCGAGGAGCTGGGCCTGACCGGGCGGCTCGCGGGCGGCAACCACGACCGGGTCAAGGCCGTGCGGCTGCGCGGGGAACTGTCACAGGGCATCGTGTGCCGGCCGAAGGCGCTGGCCGACGTCGACCTGGCGCGGGCCGCGGCCGAGGGCACCGACTTCGCGGAGCTGCTGGGCATCACCAAGTGGGTGCCGCCGGTCCCGTCCACCATGGACGGCGACGTGGAGTCCGCGCCCGAGCTGCTGCCCTGGGTCGACATCGAGAACATCCAGCGCTACCCCGGCATCTTCACGCCGGGCGAGCCGGTGGTGCTCACCGAGAAACTGCACGGCTCGGCCTGCCTGCTGACGTATGTCGCCGACGAGGACCGGGTGTATGTCTCCTCCAAGGGATTCGGCGCCAAGTCCCTGGCCCTCAAGGAGGACCCGCGCAACCTGTACTGGCGGGCGGTGCGCGGACACGGCGTCGCCGAGGTCGCCGCGCGGCTCGCTCGGCGGCTGGGGGCGCGACGGGTCGGGATCTTCGGGGAGGTGTACGGCTCGGGCGTGCAGGACCTGACCTACGGGGCCGACGGGCGGCGCGAGACGCTCGGGTACGCGGCGTTCGACGTGTCCGCCGAGGTCGACGGGGCGGTGCGCTGGCTCGACGCGACGGAGTCGCTGGAGCGGGAACTGCCTCTGGTGCCACGGCTGTTCGAGGGGGCGTACGACATCGAGCGGGTGCTGGAGCTCGCCGGCGGGCGGGAGACCGTGTCCGGGCGGGAGCTGCATCTGCGGGAGGGAGTCGTGATCCGGCCCGCGGTGGAACGGTACAGCCCCGTGACCGGGGGACGGGCGATCGCCAAGGCGGTCAGCCCGGCCTATCTGACGCGAAAGGGTGGGACGGAGTACGAGTGAGCCGGCCGGCGGCCGATCGATTGCCCGGGGCCGGCGCCCGGGGCAAGGGACGCGCCCCGGCGCTACAGGGTGCCGCCGCGCCCACCCGTGCCGCCCGGCGGGGGGCGGGGGCTGCCGCCCCCAGCCGGCCGCGGTGCCCATCCGACCCCGCCGGCACCGCGGCCGCCACCCGTCCGGCTCAGTGCCGGGGGGACTCCACCAGCAGCCGGGAGCCCGCCCGCCGTTCACCGAACGCGTCGTCCGGGTTGGACAGGACGCACGCGCTGAAGGAGAGGCAGCCGCAGCCGATGCAGTCGGTGAGGTGATCGCGGAGGCGGCTCAGCTGTTTGATGCGCTCGTCGAGTTCGGAGCGCCAGGCCTCGGAGAGGCGGGCCCAGTCCTCGCGGGTGGGGGTGCGCTCCTCGGGTAGTTCGGCGAGGGCCTCGCGGATCGTGGCCAGCGGGATGCCGACGCGCTGGGCGGCACGCACGAAGGCGACGCGGCGCAGCGCGTCGCGGGTGTAGCGGCGCTGGTTGCCGGGCGTGCGCCGGCTGCTGATGAGGCCCTTGGACTCGTAGAAGTGCAGGGCGGAGACGGAGGCACCACTGCGCGCGGACAGCTGGCCGACGGTCAGCTCGTGGATCTTCTCGGGGATCTGGGGCACTCCCCCGAGCCTACCGACCCCCACCGGACGCCTGTCGTTGACATCGCCTCCCGCACCGACCATGCTAAGCAGTCGCTTAGGCATGCCATCGACACCGTGACGCGAGAGGCCCTGGACATGGCGGAACCGAGGATCTTCACCTCCCCCGACGAGCTGAAGGCGGCCGTGGGCGAGCAGCTGGGCCACACCGACTGGCTGGAGGTCGACCAGAAGCGGATCGACCTCTTCGCGGACGCCACCGGCGACCACCAGTGGATCCACATCGACCCGGACAAGGCCGCCGCCGGCCCGTTCGGGACGACCATCGCGCACGGGTATCTGACCCTGTCGCTGCTGCCGCTCTTCGGCCCCCAGCTGATCAAGGTCGAGGGCGTGAAGATGGGCGTCAACTACGGCACGAACAAGGTCCGCTTCCCCGCCCCCGTACCCGTCGGCTCCCGGCTGCGCGCCACCGCGCAGATCACCGGCGTCGAGGACGTCACCGGCGGCGTCCAGGTCACCGTGGCCTTCACCGTGGAGCGCGAGGGCGGCGACAAGCCGGTCTGCGTCGCGGAGTCGGTGGCCCGCTACTACCTCTGAGCGGGCCGAGCGGTCCTACCCGGCCCCGACCATCCGCAGCACGAGGTCGGCGTAGAGCGCGCCGACCTCCTCGGGCGTGCGGGGACCGTCCACGTTGAACCAGCGGGCGACGTCGATGCACAGGGACAGCACCGCGAGGGTGGTGCCGTGCACGTCGAGCACCTGGAACTCGCCGGAGGCCACGCCCTCGTCGATGATCCCGCGCACCTCCGCGTCCACCTGGCGGCGCAGCGCGAGGATCTCGGCGCGGGCGTCCGGCCCGAGCGCGTCCAGTTCGTACTGCACGACCCGGGCGGTCGTCCGCCGCCCGGCGTGCCACCGCACGAAGGAGCTCACCGCCTCGGCGAGCCGCTGCGTGGCACTGCCCTCGCCCCGGGCCGCCGTGCGCAGGATCTCCAGGGCCTTGTCGTGGCCGATCCGGCTGATGCGGTGGAGGAGCTCTTCCTTCGTCTTGTAGTGGATGTAGAGCGCGGCCGGGCTCATGCCCGCGCGGCCGGCGATGTCGCGGGTCGTCGTCGCGTGGTAGCCGCGCTCGGCGAAGGCCTCCACGGCGGCGACGAGCAGTCGCCGCGCCGCGTCAGGGGTGACCTCTTCCCACGGCTCGATCTCGCCGCCGGCCGTCTCCTCCGCCGTACTCATCGCTCGTTCGCCCCTCTCGGTACAGGAGCTCCACCATACCGCCGAAGCTGAGCGAGCGCTTAGTGTGCCCGCTCAGAGCTTCTCGAACGGGCTCAACGCCCGCTCGGCCGACTCCTGCCGGTCCCGGATCACCTTGGCCAGGGTGAAGGCGGAGGTGACCAGGTACAGGACGGCGATACCGAGGAAGGCCCGCACCCAGGCGTCGGCGCTCAGCTTGAAGATGCCGATCGCGGTCGCCGCCATGGCGATGGAGAAGGACGCGACGGCCTGGCCGTAGAAGGCGGCCGTGTTCTGCTGCTTGCCCGATGTGTCACTCATGGAGAGAAGCATCGGCGGACGTGGCCCGCGCCACATCCGCCGAAGTACTCAGGTCGGTACTCAGAACGCCGAAACCCCCGTCAGCGCCCGCCCGATGAGCAGCTTCTGTATCTGGCTGGTGCCCTCGTAGAGGGTCATCACCCGGGCGTCGCGCAGCAGTTTGCCCGCCGGGTACTCGTCGATGTAGCCGTAACCGCCGAAGACCTGGAGGGCGTTGTTCGCGGCGCGGACGGCCGCCTCGGAGGCGAAGAGCTTGGCCTTGGAGGACTCCACGGCGAAGGGCAGGCCGCGGTCGACGAGATCGGCGACCCGCCAGGTCAGCAGCCGGGCCGCGTCCACGTCGACGGCGATGTCGCTGATCAGTTCCTGGACGAGCTGGTGGTGGGCGATGCTCCTGCCGAACTGCTCGCGCTCCCCGGCGTAGCGGACCGCCGCGTCCAGCGCCGCCTGGGCGATGCCGACGCAGCCCGCCGCGACCGACATCCGGCCCTTGGCGAGGGCGGACATGGCGACGGAGAAGCCCTTGCCCTCCTCGCCCAGCATCGCGGAGGCGGGTACCCGCACGTCCTCGAGGACCAGTTCGGCGGTCGCCTGCCCGCGCAGGCCGAGCTTGCCGTGGATGGCGCGGCGGGTCAGGCCCGGGGTGTCGGTGGGCACGAGGAAGGCGGAGACGCCCTTGTGGCCGGGGGCGTCCGTGGAGCGGGCGAAGAGCAGGACGACATCGGCCCAGGTGCCGTTGGTGATGAACATCTTGGTGCCGTTGATGACGTAGTCTCCGCCCTCGCGCACCGCGCGGGTGGCGAGGTTGCCCGCGTCGGACCCGGTCCCCGGCTCGGTCAGGCCGAAGCAGCCGACGTACTCGCCGGAGGTGAGCCCGGGCAGCCAGCGCCGCTTCTGCTCCTCGTCCCCCCAGGCGGCGATCGACTTGGCGACCAGGCCGAGCGAGACGGAGACGATTCCGCGCACGGAGGAGTCGCCGCGGCCCAGCTCCTCGGTGACCAGGCAGTACGCCAGGTGGTCGCCGCCGGAGCCGCCGTACTCCTCGTCGATGGTCAGACCGAGGAAACCGAGCTGACCGAGCTGCTTCACGATGCCGCGGTCGACCTCCTCGGCCCGGTCCCAGGCGACCACGTGCGGGGTGATCTCACGTGCCACGAAGTCCTGGGCGAGTTCCCGGACCGCGGTCTGCTCCTCACTGAGCCCCAGGTACACCACGAGATCACCTCATTTGAAAGCTGCACATTTAAATTAGCACTGCTAGTTTCAGTGCGCAGCCCTACTATGTGCGCCATGGCCCGACCGCGCAAGCCCCTCCTCAGCACCGACCGGATCGTCGCGACGGCACGGGAACTCGTGGACGCGGAAGGCCTGTCGGCCGTCTCCACCCGCCGGCTCGCCGCCGAACTGGGCGTGAGCGGGCCCTCGCTCTACAACCACTTCCGCACCAAGGACGAGATCCTGGAGGCGGTGGCCGACTCGGTGAGCGCCCAGGTCGAGCTGTCGATGTTCGAGGACGGCCGGGACTGGCGGACCGCGCTGCACGACTGGGCCGTCTCCTACCGGGCCGCCCTGCGCGACCATCCGAACATCGTCCCGGTGCTGGCCCGCGGCCCCGGCCGCCGCCCGGCCGCGCTGCGCCTGGCCGACGCCGTCTACGGCGCGATGGTGGACGCGGGCTGGCCCCCGGCGCAGGCCACCTCCATCGGCGCGCTGATGCGGTACTTCATCATGGGCTCCGCGCTGGGCTCCTTCGCCGGGGGCTTCGTGGACGACGAGAGCGCGTACGACCCCGCGGACTATCCCCACCTCGGCCAGGCCCACCGGCTCGCCGACCAGCCGGAGAAGATCGACGAGCGGGCCTTCGAGACGGGCCTGACGGCACTGCTGGACGGGCTGGTGCGGCAGTACGAGCAGGTCGGCCGAGGTGAGTAGCCGCAAGGGCGGGCGACACTTCGGCGGTCACCGAAGTGTCGGTGCCGCATGCTGGAAGGCATGACCACCAAGGACCCCCAGGCACGGGGCCTCGCGGCGCTCGCCGGGCTGATCGCCGACGAGACGCGGGCCGCGTGTCTGCTGGCGCTGCTGGACGGGCGGGCCTGGACGGCCGGTGAGCTGGCCCGGCACGCCGGGGTCGCCGCGTCGACGCTCAGCGAGCACCTGGGCAAGCTGGTCGCCGGAGGGCTGCTCGCCGAGGAACGGCAGGGCCGGCACCGGTATGTCCGGCTGGCCGGCACGCGGGTCGCGCAGCTGGTGGAGGACCTGGCCGCCCAGGTCGCGCCCGCCGCCCGGCGCCCGCACACCCTGCGGGAGTCCAGCGCCGGGTCGGCCATGGCCCGGGGCCGTACCTGCTACGACCACCTCGCCGGCCGGCTGGGCATCGCGGTCACCGACGCGTTCACCGCGCGCGGGCTGCTGCAACAGGAGACCGGGTTCGCGCTCACGGACGCCGGTCTGAAGTGGTTCGGCTCGGTCGGCATCGGCCTGGAGCGCGGGGGCCGCCGGCCGCTGGCCCGCGCCTGCCTCGACTGGACCGAGCGCCGCCCCCACCTCGCGGGCGTCGCGGGCGCGGCCCTGTGCCGGCACGCCCTGGACGCGGGCTGGTGCGTGCGCATCGGCTCGGAGCGCGCGGTGAAGGTGACCGCGTCGGGCGAGCGGGCGCTGTCCGAACTGCTGGGGATAGCGGAGGGCGCGCTGTGCTAGCCCTGCCGGGGCGTCACGGGGGTGGGGGCTGTGCGGGTGCCGGGTGCGGGTGCGCGTGGGCCCGTCGCGCAGTTGCCCCCGCCCCTGGGCAGGTCGACTCGCCCCGCGTCGGAGCGGCCCCGCACTCCGTCCGATTTCCGCCAGCCCTTCGCCCCGCCCGTCCCTAGCCTGAGGAGCATGATGAACCCCACCCCGTCCCCGGCCGCCCGTCGCCCCGAGGTGCTCGCCGCCGGCGCGGCCGTCGTCACCGTCGTGCTGTGGGCCTCCGCCTTCGTGTCGATCCGCAGCGCGGGCGCCGCGTACTCGCCGGGCGCGCTGGCGCTCGGACGCCTGCTGTCCGGAGCGCTGGCGCTCGGGCTGATCTGTCTGGTCCGGCGGGAGGGGCTGCCGCCGAGGTCGGCCTGGCGCGGGATCGCGATATCCGGGCTGCTCTGGTTCGGCTGCTACATGGTGGTCCTGAACTGGGGCGAGCAGCAGGTCGACGCGGGTACGGCAGCCCTGGTCGTGAACATCGGCCCGCTGCTGATCGCCCTGCTCGGCGCGCGGCTGCTCGGCGATCCGATGCCGCCGCGGCTGCTGGCGGGGATGGCGGTGTCGTTCGCCGGCGCGGTGACCGTGGGGCTGTCGATGTCCGGCGGGGGCGGTTCCTCGCTGCTCGGGGTGGCGCTGTGCCTGCTCGCGGCGGTCGCGTACGCCTCCGGGGTGGTCGCCCAGAAGCCCGCCCTGGCCCGGGCGAGCGCGCTCCAGGTGACGACGTGGGGGTGTCTCGTCGGGGCCGTGGTCTGCCTGCCGTTCGCCGGGCGGCTGGTGCACGACGCGGCCGACGCCCCGCTCTCGGCCACGCTCAACATGGTCTACCTGGGTGTCTTCCCGACCGCGCTGGCCTTCACGACCTGGGCGTACGCCCTCGCCCGCACCACCGCGAGCCGCATGGGCGCGACCACGTACGCGGTGCCCGCGCTGGTCGTGCTGATGTCCTGGCTGGCGCTCGGCGAGGTGCCGGGACTGCTGACGCTGGCGGGCGGGGCGCTGTGTCTGGCGGGTGTGGCGGTGTCCCGGTCCCGGGCGCGGGCGTCCCGGGTCGCTGCCGCCGAGCCGGAGCAGCGACCCGAGCGGGTGTCCTGACCTGGTTCAGAACACCACCAGGGCCCGGCCGCCCTTGCCCGCCAGCATGTTGTCGAAGGCCGCCGGGATGCCGTCGAGGGCGATCCGCTCGGTGACCAGCGCGCCGAGGTCCAGGCGGCCCGCCCGTACGTGCTCGGCGAGCACGGGCAGGTCACGGGCCGGGTCGCAGTTGCCGTAGACGCAGCCGGACAGGGTGCGGCCCCAGTGGAAGATCTCGAGGGCGTTGAAGGTGACCTGCTCGTCCTTGCCGCCGATGCCGACGACCGTCGTACGGCCGCCCCGGCGGGTGGACTCCCAGGCCGCGCGCATGCTGACCGCGCGGCCCACGCACTCCACGGCGACGTCGACGCCCTGCTTGCCGGTGAGGGCGCGGATCTCGCGCGGGGTGTTCTCGGAGGCGAGGACGTAGTCGGTGGCGCCCGCGCCGCGGGCCAGTTCCTCCTTCCCGGGGGAGACGTCCACGGCGATGATCCGGGCGGCTCCGGCGATCCGGGCCGCCTGGAGGGTGGCGAGGCCGACACCGCCCACGCCGAACACCGCGACCGTCTCGCCCGGCTGCACCCCGGCCGAGTGGTGGACGGCGCCGTAGCCGGTGAGGACGGCGCAGCCGAGGAGGGCCGCGTCGGTGAGCGGGACGCCGTCCGGGAGGGGCAGTACGCAGGACGCGGAGACGACCGTCTCCTCGGCGAACGCGGCGACGTTCAGGCCGGGGTGGAGCTCGGTGCCGTCGGTGGTACGGGCGTACACGTCGGCGGCGCCGTTCAGGGCGTTGCCGCACAGCCAGACCTCGCCCAGCGTGCAGGCGTGGCAACTGCCGCAGGCCGGGGCCCAGTTGAGGACCACGGGTGCGCCGGGGGCCAGGTCGGTGACGCCCTCCCCCACGGCCACCACCGTGCCCGCGCCCTCGTGGCCGAGGACCGCCGGGACCGGTACGCGCATGGTGCCGTTGGACAGTGACAGATCGGAGTGGCAGACGCCGGCGGCGGCGAGGCGGACGCGCACCTGCCCGGGGCCCGGGTCGGGGAGCTCGATGCCGGTGATCTCCAGGGGTGCGCCGATGGCGGGCAGGACAGCGGCTCGTACGGCCATGACTCGCGGCTTCCTTAAAACTGGAGGGACTTGGTCTGGAGGTACTCGGTGAGTCCGTGGGCGCCGAGTTCGCGGCCGACCCCGGACTGCTTGTAACCGCCGAAGGGGGCGAGGGGGTTGAAGCGGCCGCCGTTGATGTCGACCTGGCCGGTGTCCATGCGGCGGGCGAAGTCCACCGCCTCGGCCTCGTCGCCCGCCCAGACGGCGCCCGCGAGGCCGTACACCGTGCCGTTGGCGATGCGCAGGGCGTCCTCCTCGTCCTCGTAGCGCAGGACGGTGAGGACCGGGCCGAAGATCTCCTCCTGGGCGATGGTCATCTCCGGGGTGACGTCGGCGAAGACGGTGGGGCTGACGTGGTAGCCGCGCTCGCGCGGGGCCTCGGGGCCGCCGGCCACCAGGCGGGCGCCCTCGGCGAGGCCCTTCTCGATGTAGCCGCGCACGCGGTCGCGCTGCCGCGCGTTCACCACCGGGCCGATGCGGTCGCCGTATTTGGCGGCGGCGGTCGCGGCCAGTTCCACGGCCTCCTCGTACCGGTCGGTGTGCACCAGCATGCGGGTCCAGGCGCTGCACGTCTGGCCGGAGTTGGTCATCACGTTGGCGACGCCGACGTTGACCGCCTTGGCGAGGTCGGCGCTCGGCAGGATCACGTTGGCGGACTTGCCGCCGAGTTCGAGGGCGACCTTCTTCAGCGCGCCGCCTGCCACCGCGCCGATCCGCCTGCCGACGGCGGTGGATCCGGTGAAGGAGACCAGGTCGACGTCCGGGTGCTCGACGAGGGCCTGGCCGGCGACCGGGCCGAGACCGGTGACCAGGTTGAACACCCCGGCGGGTACGCCCGCCTCGTGCACGGCCTCCGCGAAGAGCTGGGCGGTGAGCGGGGTGTCCTCGGCGGGCTTCAGGACGATCGTGCAGCCCGCGGCCAGCGCCGGGGCGGCCTTGGCGACGATCTGGTGCAGGGGGTAGTTCCAGGGGGTGATCGCGCCGACCACGCCCACCGGTTCGAGGTGGACGGTCGAGTTGCCGACCTTCTCCTCGAAGGGGTGGGTGGCGGCCAGCTCGGCGTACGAGCCCGCGACGGCGATCGGCACGGCCGCGTGCACGGCCTGCGACAGCTTCAGGGGCGAGCCCAGTTCCGCGGTGACCGTCTCGGCGATCTCCTCCTGGCGCGCCACGAGCACGTCCCGCAGCGCGGCCAGGCGGGCGGACCGCTCGGCCGGGGGCGTCGCGGCCCAGGCCCGGAGGGCGGCGCGGGCGGCTCGTACGGCGGTGTCGACGTCCTCGGCGGAGGCCGCCGGGACATGACCGATGACCTGCTCGTCGGCCGGGTTCACGACCTCGATCAGGTCGCCGCCGGCGGCGGGGCGCCAGGCGCCGTCGATGTAGAGGCCGTCGTGTGGCTTCATGCTGCTTCCTCCCGGCGGGGCGTGTCGTCCGGCTCGTGGGCCGCCGTACGGCTCACAAACTAGCGGCGATAGTTTTCGTGCGCCAGCACGCCCTTTTCGGGGCTCACTCTTCCAGGTCCGGCAGTCGCGCGGGGGACGGGGAGATCCGGTCGCCGTGCTGGTCGAAGACGAACAGGTGGGCGAGGTCGACGAGCAGGGGGATCTGCATGCCGTGGCGGAGCTGAAGATCGGGCGTGGTGCGCACGACCAGGTCGCCGGGCAGCCGGCCCTCCGGCGGCTCGGGTCCGGGGTCGGCACCGGCCGGATTTTCCAGGACCACCACCGGGCCGGCACGCAGTGAGCTCGCCCGTTCCCTCAGCCGGTCCAGGACGCCAGGGCCCTCCCTGCGGCGGCGCCGGGCGGGTCGGGCGACCGGGCGCGGGGCCTCCAGCTCCGGTACGACGGCGGGCCGTGAGCCGGTGTCGAAGTGGACCAGCATCTCGTGCCCCTGGAACTCCAGGTGCCGCACCAGGCCGGTGATCGGCACCTCCCCGGGGCGGGCGGCCTTGTGCTTGGCGATGCGGACGGCCTCCGAGCGCAGGCCGACGATCACCTCCCGGCCCTGCTGCACGCGCAGCAGGCGGTGGTCCAGGCAGAGGGGTTCGGGCAGGGGCAGGGCCTGCTTGCCGAGGCTGATGGTCATCGCGCCGTCCAGCGGGGCGCGGACCAGGCCGCGTATCAGATTGATGCGGGGGGTGCCGATGAAGGCGGCGACGAAGACATTGCGCGGGAGCGCGTACACCTCGCGCGGGGTGCCGACCTGCTGGAGGAGACCGCCGCGCAGGACGGCGACCCGGTCGCCGAGCGACATGGCCTCGGCCTGGTCGTGCGTGACGTACACCGTGGTGACGCCCAACTCGCGGGTGAGCTGGGATATTTCGGCGCGCAGATGGTTGCGCAGCTTGGCGTCGAGGTTGGACAGGGGCTCGTCCATCAGGAAGGCCGAGGGATGGCGGGCGATGGCCCTTCCCATGGCGACCCGCTGGCGTTCGCCGCCGGAGAGCTGGCTCGGGAAGCGGTCGAGCAGGTCCTCTATGCCGAGCATGCGGGCGGTGGCGTCCACGCGGGTGCGGGGGTCCGCGCCGGGGGTCTCGATGCGCAGCGGGAAGCCGATGTTGTCGCGGCTGGTCATGTTCGGGTAGAGCGCGAAGTTCTGGAAGACCATCGCGATGTCCCGGTCGGACGGGACGAGGTCGTTGGCGTACTCGCCGTCGAGCAGCAGCTCGCCCTCGTCGATCTCCTCCAGCCCGGCGATCATTCGCAGCACGGTGGACTTGCCGCAGCCGGACGGCCCGAGCAGCACGAGGAACTCCCCCGGCGTGATGTCCAGCGACAACCGGTCCACCACGCGGACACCTCGCGCGTAGGTCTTGCTCACATCGTGCAGGGAGATGGCGCGTGTCATGGCAGCTGTCCCCGGGGGCGGTCGTAAGAGGCCTGTGAGTCACGGAAGTTAACGGAATGTGTGCACCCGGGGGAAGGGATCGGCCGAGATCGGGCGAGCCGGTCCGCCAGGCGAGAAAGCGGACGGCACGATTCAGCACGGGGCCCTTGTCACCGCGGCGGTTCGGGACCTTGCGGCAAGCCACACCGAGCGGCGCAGCGTGCGCCCACCGACCGACGGTCCGCAAGCCTGCGACCCGGCACGCCGTCGCCGCGCCATGCCGGAGGCCATCGGTGGATGACCCCCGCCGGCCAGGGCGCTGCGACGAGGCCGTCGGCAGGCCTGGCGGCAGGAGCGTCAAGTGCAGCCGGCGCCCCGCACCGCAAACCACCGGCCGGCCCCCGCCACCGGATCAGCGCAGCCCGCGCGCCCAGCCGCTGCGGACGCCCGCCCACGAGCACCCGAAGCACCTGCCCCCGGCACGCGGGCCAAGGCGCCGCGACGAGGCCGTCGGCAGGCGGTGCCGAGTACAGCCGGTCAGCCGCACCGGAAACCGGCGGCCGGCGTGGTCCGTGAACCGCCGGAGGTCATCGGGTTGCGGTCAGGTGGGCGAAGACGACCACGTTGCTGGTGTAGCCCGTTCTGCGGTTGTAGAGGCCGCCGCAGGTGAGGACCCGCAGTTCGGGGCGGCGGCTCGGGCCGTACACCTCCTTGTCGGGGAAGTCGTCCTTGTCGAAGACGCGGACGCGGTCCACGGTGTAGACGGCGGTGCGGCCGTCGGCGCGCCCGGCCTCGATGCGGCTGCCCGAGGGCACCTGGGCGAGGGCGGCGAAGACCGCGGGGCCGGTCCGGGTGTCGCGGTGGCCGACGGCGATGGCCGTGCCCGTCTCACCGGGGGTGGGCCCGTCCTGGTACCAGCCGACGAGCTTGGGCCTGTCCAGCGGCGGCGTCTCCAGTTGGCGGTCGGGGCCGAGCCGTACACCGACGATCGGCGCGTCCACGCCCAGCGAGGGGACCCGCAAGGTGGTCGCCGGTGATCGTGGCAGGGGCTGGGGCGGGGGTGCGGCCCGCCCGGCCTGCGTGGGCCCGCCGGCCCCGGCCGGGCCGGCGGGCTCCTCGTGCCCGCCGCAGCGGACCACCGTCACCAGGACGGTGACGAGCACGGCCGTCCTGGCGAGGCGGTAGGCGCGGGTCCGGTGCCAGGGCCTGCGTCTGCGCCTACGCGGCACCATCGGGGCGCCGGCGGATCAGCCGGAAGTACACGGCTCCGCAGACCACGACCAGACCCACGGCAGCGGCCGCGGTCAGCGGGGTGTACGCCCCGGCCGTGTCGACGAGACCGCCACCGCCCGCGTGGACACCGCCCCGCGGACCATCGGCGTCGCCGCGCGACCCGTCGCCGTCGCCGCGCGCCCCGTCGCCCTCGTCGCGCGGACCGTCACCCTCGTGCGGGGCGGCCACCGCGTCATGCCCGTGGTCCTCGATGCGGCCGGGGTCCCCGCCGGGCCCGTGGTCCGGCTGGCCGTGGCAGTCGACGCGGAAGATCTTCTCCCTCGGCGTGGCGCCCGCGGTCCAGGTGAGCCGGTACTGCCCGTCCGCCAGCCCCAACGGGTCGGTGTGCCCGGCACCGGAGCCCGGGCCGAGCGCGATGGTCCCGGTCACGGTGGCACTGGTGGGCAGCGGCGGCTGAGCCACAATGGTGTACGCGACGCTCGGCAGCGTGTCGAAGTTGACGGCGTCGAGGTAGAACCGGCAGACCACGGGGTCGTCCTTCGAGACGCCGAAGGGCACGCCCACCCGGTGGATCCTGATGTCACCCGCCTCCCCTTGGGCCACGGCGCTCGGCGCCGCCAGCCAGGTGGCTCCCGCCGCGGTGAGGACGGTGAGGGCACCGACTCCGAGCCGGGTGCCGATGGCAGGTGGGAGTGTCAAGGTGGGCATGGGTACTCCTCCGAGTCAGACGATTTTCATACAAATCGACCTTTCATCTGACTCTCTTTCACAACCACCCCGGCCCTCGTGGCAGCGGCGCCCGACGCGCCGTCAGGTGTCGCCCGGGCGGCGCAACGCAGGCCCCGTACGGCCCTCCCGCACGGCGGGCGCCGCCGTCCGGGGCACCGCCTCCGGGGCCCGGGGGCCACGCAGCGCACCCCCCGCCGAGAGCAGCAGCAGCGCCCCGAGCATCACGAACGGCGCGGCCACCCCCGCGACCCCGGCGACCAGCCCCGCGGCGGCGGGTGCGGCGACCTGGCCGAGGCGGTTGCCGGTCAGGCGCAGCGCGAGCGCGGTGGAGCGGGCCTCGTCGGGAGCGGCCTGGACGACCGTCGTCATGGACAAGGGCTGACCGACCCCGAGGCAGAAGCCGAGCGCGACGAGCATCAGCCCGAGCCCCCACACCGGCACCGGCAGCGCGACACCCGCGCACAGCACGGCCGCCAGCACACAGGTCACCGTCAGCAGCAGGGAGCGGCCGAGCAGCCGCAGCAGCGGGGTGAGGACGAGACGGCAGGCGATGGTGGCGCCGGCGCGCAGACTGAGCAGGACGCCGACCACCGACGGCGCGATACCCCGGTGCTCGCCGACCACCGGCAGATAGGCGGTGAGGATGTCGGTGGCCGACAGCACGGAGAGGCTGATGAGCATCCCCGCCGGCACGCCCCTGGCGCGCAGGATGCGGCCGACCGGCACCCGCTCGCCCCCCGCGCCGCGGGACGGGACGGCCGTACGGTCCTCGATGCGCCACAGGGAGGTGAAGGCGACCGCCGCGACTGCCCCCGACACCACGAGGGCCAGCGCGCTGGAGCCCGCCATGTCGGGACCGCCGATCACCGCACCCGCCGCGACGGGCCCGGTCAACTGGCCGAGCGAGGCGCCGATGGTGAAGTGGCCGAAGTTGCGGTCCTGCTCGTGCGGGGCGGACTGCCGGGCCACCAGCGACTGGGCGCCGATCACGAAGCAGAGGTGACCGAGGCCCATCACCCCGCTCCACAGGGCCATCGCCCACAGCGAGCCGGCGAGGCCGCTGAGGACGCAGCCGCCGGATATCAGGACCACGCCGACGGGCAGCAGGGGCGCGCAGCGGCCGTGGTCGGTCCGGCGGCCGAGCGGTACGGCCGCGAAGAGCGGCAGCAGGGCGTACACGCCCGCGATCACACCGACCGCCCGCTCGTCCGCGCCCAGCGCGAGGGCCCGGTAGGAGACGGCGGGCCGGGCCATCGACACCGCCCCCTGCGCGAAGCCGAAGGCGATGACGAGGCGGAGCAGCCAGCCGCGGTTCCCACCGGGCGCCATGGACGTTTCCTCCCTGGGAGACCGGATGGGGAGATCAGATGATGCCGAACAGGATTCCCGCGCCGAGTACCACCAGCGAGGTGAGCGCCGCCCACTTGACCACGAACCGCGTGTGGTCGCCGAACTCCACCTTCGCCATGCCGACCAGCACGTACACGGCCGGGACGAGCGGGCTGGACATGTGCAGCGGCTGGCCGACGAGGGAGGCGCGGGCGATCTCCAGGGAGGAGACGCCGTGCGCGTGGCCGGCCTCGGCGAGCACCGGGAGGATGCCGAAGTAGAAGCCGTCGTTCGACATGAAGTACGTGAGCGGGATGCTCAGCACGCCGGTGACGAAGGCCATGTGCGGGCCCATGCCGTCGGGGATGTTGCCCACCAGCCACTTGGCCATGTGGTCGACCATCCCGGTGCCCTGGAGGACGCCGGTGAAGACGGCGGCGGCGAAGACCATGCCGGAGACGTTGAGGACGTTCTCGGCGTGTGCGCCGAGGCGGGCCTTCTGGTCGGGCATGTGCGGGAAGTTGACGGTCAGCGCCAGGGCCGCGCCCAGCAGGAACAGCACCGGGATCGGCAGCCACTCCATGATCATGGCGGTGAGCAGGGCGACGGTGAGCAGCGCGTTGAACCAGTACAGCTTGGGCCGCAGGGTCGGCCGCTCCGGGTCGAGGCCCTGAAGACCGTCCTCCTCGTCCTCGGGGGCGTCCGCGTCGGTGCCGGCGCCCGCGCCACCGGTGTGCACGGGGGCCTTGCCGTACTCGCCGCCCTTGCCGGAAGCGGCGCCCTTGCCGGAACCGGCGCCCACCAGGACGGTCTCCGGCTCCGGCTCCTCCGCCAGCACCTCGCCCAGCGTCAGCACACCGAGCCGCTTGCGCTCGCGGCGGCCGAGGACGTAGGCGAGGGCGAAGACGAACAGCAGGCCCGCGGCGAGGGCGGGGATCATCGGCACGAAGATGTCGCTGGCGTCGAGCTTCAGCGCGGTCGCGGCGCGGGCGGTCGGGCCGCCCCAGGGCAGCGTGTTCATCACGCCGTTGGCCATGGCGGCCACACCGGTCATCACGACCAGGCTCATCTTCAGGCGCTTGTACAGCGGGTACATCGCCGAGACGGTGATCATGAAGGTGGTCGAGCCGTCGCCGTCCAGCGACACGATCGCGGCGAGTACGGCGGTGCCGATGACGATCCGCAGCGGGTCGGCCTTGCAGAACTTGAGGATCCCCCGGACGATCGGATCGAAGAGGCCGACGTCGATCATCACACCGAAGTAGACGATCGCGAACATCAGCATCGCCGCGGTGGGCGCGAGGCTGGTGACGCCGTCGAGGACGTAGTCGCCGAGCTTGGCGCCCTTGCCGACGAACGCGCAGAACAGCGCGGGAATCAGCACGAGCGCCGCGATCGGCGACATCTTCTTCAGCATGATCAGGACCAGGAAGGTCGCGATCATGGCGAAGCCGAGGATGGTCAGCATGAGTGGATACCTAACGTTCGCCCTTGAACATTCCACCGGGCAGGCGGTGCGTTGACGTTAGGTCCGTTCAAACGGCGTTAACAAGACGTTGACCTGCGAGCAATAAGCGCAAAATGCCAGGTCACGGCTTTGCTCAGGTCACGGGGGTGAGCTTTTCGGTCACGGCGGCGACCTCGACGGGCACTCCGTTCAGGACCGCGTTGCCCGACAGCGGGTCGAGCAGGCTGCCGTCGAGGAGCTGGTTGACGTTGACGCCGGGGTCGGTGGCGGCGTGGCTCATCCGGGTACCGGGGCGGTTGTGCCCCCAGCCGTGCGGCAGGCTCACCACGCCGGGGCGTACGCCGTCGGTGACCTCGGCCGGGGCGGTGACCTCTCCCCCGGCGCCCTTGACGCGGACCGCCGCCCCGTCCAGCACGCCGAGGCGTTCGGCGTCCTCGGGGTGGATGTGCAGGGTGCAGCGGTTGGTGCCGCCGGTGAGGGCGGGCACGTTGTGCATCCAGCTGTTGTTGGACCGCAGATGGCGCCGGCCGACCAGGACGAGCCCGTCGGCGCGCTCGTGCAGGGCCTCGCGCAGGCGGGGCAGGTCGTCCGCGATGGGCCGCGGAAGCAGCTCGACCTTGCCGCTGCTGGTCTTCAGCGGCTGCGGCAGGCGGGGGCGCAGCGGGCCGAGGTCGATGCCGTGCGGGTGTTCGAGGAGCTTGGCCAGGCTCAGCCCGTCCGCTCGTACGCCGAAGCCGTCGCCGTAGGGGCCGAGGCGCAGCATCATGTCCAGCCGCCGCTCGGGGCCGGTGTCGCCGGTGAGCTGTGCGGCGAGTTCCTTCGGGTCGCGGCCGTGCACCGGTGAGTGGGGGTCCTGGACGGCCTTGCCGAGGGTCTGGTCGATGACCATGGCGTCGACGGCCGCCGGGTCGGCGCCGTGCATGCCGGTCGCGGCGAGGATCAGCCGGGCCAGGATCTCGGTCTCGGCCATCCGGCCGGGCTCCAGGGGGACGGCGGGGCGGGTGTAGCGGACCTGGTTGCGTACGGCGAGGGTGTTGAAGGCGAAGTCGTGGTGCGGGCTCTGCGAGGGCGGGGGCGGGGGCAGTACGACGTGGGCGTGGCGCGAGGTCTCGTTCAGGTAGGGGTCGACGCTGACCATGAAGTCCAGGGAGTCCAGTGCCTTGTCGAGCCGGTCGCCGTCCGGGGCGGACAGCACGGGGTTGGCGGCGACGGCTATGAGGGCGCGGATCGGCTCGCCCTCCTCGGTGGCGGTGTCGATCTCCTCGGCGAGCGCGGAGAGCGGCAACTCGCCCTTCGCCTCGGGGTGCCGGCGTACCCGGGAGTGCCAGCGGCCGAGCGCGAACCCGCGGCCGGGTCCGGCGGGGCGGGGCGTCTTGTCGGTCGCCGCCTGCGGGAAGAGGGCACCGCCGGGGCGGTCCAGGTTGCCGGTGAGGATGTTGAGGACGTCCACGAGCCAGCTGGCGAGGGTGCCGTGCGGGACGGTGCAGCTGCCGATGCGGCCGTAGACGGCCGCGGTGGGGGCGGCGGCGAGTTCGCGGGCGAGGGTACGGATCCCGTCGGCCGGCACGTCGCAGGCGTCGGCCACGGTGTCGGGGGTGAAGTCCCGCAGGGCTTCGGCGAGTTCGCCGACCCCGGCCACGTGCGGCGCCAGGTCCCCCAGGTCGACGAGGGCCTCCTCGAAGAGGACGTGCGCCATCGCCGCGAGCAGCAGCGCGTCGGTGCCGGGGCGGATCGCGATGTGCCGGTCGGCGAGCTTGGCGGTGCGGGTGCGGCGCGGGTCGATGACGATGAGCGTGCCGCCGCGGGCCTTGAGCGCCTTGAGCTTGCCGGGGAAGTCGGGGGCGGTGCACAGACTTCCGTTGGACTCCAGCGGGTTGGCGCCGATGAGCAGCAGGTGGTCGGTGTGGTCGAGGTCCGGCACGGGGATGGCGTTGGCGTCGCCGAACAGCAGCCCGCTGGAGACGTGCTTGGGCATCTGGTCGACCGTGGAGGCGGTGAACAGGCTGCGGGTGCGCAGCGCGCCGGCCAGGACAGGCGGGTACAGACCGCCGGCCATGGTGTGCACGTTGGGGTTGCCGAGGACCACGCCGACCGAGTCCGCCCCGTACCGCTCGACGACGGGCCGGATCCCCGCGGCGACGGCGTCGAAGGCCTCCTCCCAGCTCGCCTCGCGCAGTTCGCCGTCCCTGCGGACCAGGGGTGTGCGCAGCCGGTCCGGGTCGCCGTCGACGGCACCGAAGGAGGCGCCCTTGGGGCAGATGAACCCCTTGCTGAACACGTCGTCGCGGTCGCCCCGGGCACCGGTGACCCGGGTCCCGTCGATGGTGAGCGTCAGGCCGCAGGTGGCCTCGCACAGGGGGCAGATTCGCAGGGCGGTGCGGGACACGGGTCCTCCCGATGGGATGGCGGCGGCGCTGGCGCCTCGGCGACCCGAGCATACCGACCGGTATGCACAATGGGGAGGGGCTGAGTGAAGGAGTGGCCGGCTCGACACCGCCTCGACCCCCGGCCCGGCCCGGGGCCCGACGCCCGGAGCGTGCACAATGCCGTCATGACCTCGGACATGGACCGCCCGAGATGGCGGTTCGCGCTTCGCGGCTTCGCGTTCTTCCTGGTGGGCGGCGGCCTTGGCGCCTTCACCTACGCGACGCTCGCGCATCGGCCGGGCGGGGTGGCGTGGGGCGGGATGCTGCTCGGAGCGTCGGCGTGCGCGACGCTCAGCGCTCTGCGTCCGCGGCGACGTCGGCGCTGAGCCACGGGCAGCGCCTCAGTCCAGCACCCGCCCCAGATACGCCCTCAGCAGCTCCCGGATCTCCCGGATGATCGCCTCGTCGCCGTCCGGGTCCACCCGGAAGGCGAGCTGGACCAGGGTGTCGGAGGCTTCCACGGCCACCAGGAAGGTGCGGCTGAGGTCGTCGTCGGGGTCGCGGCCGAGATAGCCGGAGAGGAGGTCGGTGAGGCGGTCCGCGACGCGGTGGTTGGGCTCGGCGTGCCGGGCGCCGACCGGGATCTGGTTGCCGAAGTCGACGAGGGAGAAGCCGGGCGCGGTGCGCTTCATGGCCAGGTACTCGTCCAGGACGGCGTCCATCGCCGCCCGCCAGTCCCCCCGCCGTGCGTCCTTCAGGCGCTCGGTGACACGCTCGGAGTACCGCTCCAGGTTGCGCTGTGCGAGCGCGTCGGCCATCTGCCGCTTGTTGCCGAAGAAGCGGTAGACGGAGCCGATGGGCACACCGGCGCGCAGCGCCACGGCCCGCGTGCTCAGGGCGTCGTAGCCGACCTCGTCGAGGAGGTCGGCGCAGGCGTCGAGGATCCTGGTCAGCCGTTCGGCGCTGCGCCGCTGCACGGGCGCGCGACGCAGCGATGTCGCATCGTGGGGCACGGGCTTCATGATGCCTTCCCGCCGGACTCCGGTGAACCTCGCCCCCTGGTACGGAGACGGATGGCCGACGCACTCATCTCGCCCGGGTCACGGTGACGGCGCCGATGACGACTTCGGTGACGACTCCGCCCCGGACGCCGTGATGTCGGCCGTGCTCTCCACCGGCTTGCCGTGCACCGCCCATACCGTGCCGTCGTCGGCGTACAGGCGGGCGGTGACGTGGTGGGTGCCGTGCGGGACGAGTCGGGCGGCGAGCCGGTATCCGGGGGTGCGCAGCCGGGTGACCTGGCCGCCGTCGACGAAGAGGTGGGCCAGCCCCCGCCCGGCGACCGCCTCCGCCTTCGCGCCCGGCGCGGAGAAGCGGAAGTTGCGGACGGTCAGCCGGACGTCCCAGCTGCCGCCGGCGTCGGGCGTGACCTCGATACCGACATAGGGCGCCTTGTCCTTGCCGACCTCACGGTAGTGCCGTCCTTCCCGGTCCGTCTCGTCGAGGAGTCTGCCCACCGGTGATGGTGACTCCCCGTCCTTCCTCTCGTTCGCGTCGCTCGTGCCGCAACCCGCCGGTCCCAGCAGCAGCGGGACACAGACGACGAGCGCGGCGAGCAGCCCCCGCTTCCACGACATGCCCGGGACTCTAGGACAGCGCGCCGGGGCGCGGATCCTTCTGAAGTCTGGTTCCGGCCCTACCTCTCCCGGAGGACCCGCGTAGGACTCAGGGCCCCGTAGGACGCCGGTTCCCTCTTGCGCCCGCGAAAACGCAATCCTACGGTGATACATAGGAATCAGGTTCGCAAGGGAGCGATCATGAGCGGGGACGCGCGGAAGACCGCGGAGGCACTGGCCTATCTGTCCGGATTCGGCAACGAGCACGCTTCGGAGGCGGTGCCCGGAGCCCTGCCCGAAGGCCGCAACTCGCCGCAGCGAGCACCGCTCGGCCTGTACGCGGAACAGCTCAGCGGCACGGCGTTCACCGAGCCCAGGGCGCACAACCGCCGCTCCTGGCTGTACCGGATCCGTCCCTCGGCCGCCCACCCCTCCTTCGTCCGCACCGACAACGGCGCGATCCGTACGGCCCCCTTCACCGAGACCGTGCCGGACCCGAACCGGCTGCGCTGGAACCCGCTGCCCGAGCCGCCGGCCGGGACGGACTTCCTGGCGGGCCTGTGGACCCTGGGCGGCAACGGCGACGCGGCCCAGCGCGCCGGCATGGCCGTGCACCTGTATCGCGCCAACTCCTCGATGGACCGCGTCTTCAGCGACGCCGACGGGGAGCTGCTGATCGTGCCGGAGCGCGGCGGGCTGCTGCTGCGCACGGAGTTCGGGCTGCTGCACGCGGAGCCGGGACATGTGGCGCTGGTGCCGCGCGGGGTGCGCTTCCGGGTGGAGCTGCTCGACACAGCATCGGACGGCGGGCAGAGCCCGACCGCCCGCGGTTACGTCTGCGAGAACTACGGCGCTCCCTTCCGCCTCCCCGACCTCGGCCCGATCGGCGCCAACGGACTGGCCAATGCCCGTGACTTCCAGGCCCCGGTCGCCGCGTACGAGGACGTCGAGGGCCCGGTGGAGGTGGTGAACAAGTTCTGCGGCAACCTCTGGTCGGCGACATACGGCCACTCGCCCCTCGATGTGGTGGCCTGGCACGGCAACCATGTGCCGTACGTCTACGACCTGCGCCGCTTCAACGTCATCGGCACGGTCTCCTACGACCACCCCGACCCGTCCGTCTTCACGGTGCTGACGTCGCCCTCGGACACCCCTGGCCTGGCCGGCGTCGACTTCGTGGTCTTCGCGCCGCGCTGGCTGGTGGGCGAGGACACCTTCCGGCCGCCGTACTTCCACCGGAACGTGATGAGCGAGTACATGGGCCTGATCGAGGGCGCCTACGACGCGAAGACTGCCGGAGAAGGGGGTTTCGTGCCGGGCGGCGGCTCGCTGCACAACATGATGTCGGCGCACGGCCCGGACCGGGAGACCTTCGACCGGGCGAGCGCGGCCGAACTGAAGCCGCAGAAGGTCGACGACGGGCTCGCGTTCATGTTCGAGACGCGCTGGCCTGTGACACTCACGCCGCACGCGGCCCACGCCGACCATCTCCAGCAGGGGTACGACGACGTGTGGCGGGGCCTGGAGCGGCACTTCCGTCCGTTGCGCTGACCGGTTCCCGACAGGTACGGATAGCCCGTGACCTCCTTCGCCCCCGACTCCATCGTCCTGAACCGCAAGCTGCCGCTCTGGTACCAGGTGTCGCAGTCGCTGCGCGCCTCGATACTCGGCCGCTCGCCCCGGGACCCGCTCCGCCTGCCCACCGAGGAGCGGCTGGCGGAGCACTACGGGGTCAGCGTGCTGACCATGCGGCAGGCGCTGAAGGAGCTGGAGGACGAGGGGCTGATCACCCGGCACCGCCGGCGCGGCACGTTCATCGAGCCGGACGCCCTGCGGGGTGCTCCCGTGCGGCTGCTGGGCTCGGTGGACGCGATCGTGGCCCAGCAGTCCGGCATGGCGACCGAACTGCTGGACCACGGCAGGACGACCGTGCCGGCCGAACTCGCCGAGTACTTCCCGGACCTCGCCGAGGTGGCGACGTACCACCGGCTGCGCAGCGACGAGAAGACCGGCGAGCCGACCAACCACGCCCGCAACCACATCCGTCCCGAACTGGCCGAGCGCATCGAGCTGGACGACCTGGTGCGCTGGCCGATGACCAAGGTGCTGCGGGATGTCGTCGGGGTGGACATCAGCCGCATCACGGACACCGTGGAGGCCAGGCTGGCCGACCCCGACACCGCGCGACTGCTCCAAGTCCCCCTGCTCAGCCCGATCCTGCACTACACCGGCATCACCTACGACACCGAGGGCCGCGCCCTCGACGTGGCGGTCATCCACTACCGGGGCGACCGCTTCTCCTTCACGGTGACCTTGGACGCGTAAGCGCTCCGCTGACGGGGCCGCGATGCGCCGTCGGCCGTCTACGGGTTCGGGATTCGTCGTGACGGGGCGCGCCCGCGCGGAGACCGCGATGCCCCGTCGGGCGTCCACGGATTCACCGTGGCGGGGCGCGCCCGCACGGAGACCGCGATGCCCCGTCGGGCGTCCACGGATTCACCGTGGCGGGGCGCGCCCGCGCGGAGACCGCGATGCCCCGTCGGGCGTCCACGGATTCACCGTGGCGGGGCGCGCCCGCGCGGAGACCGCGATGCCCCGTCGGCCGTCCACGGATTCACCGTGGCGGGGCGCGCCCGCGCGGAGACCGCGATGCCCCGTCGGCCGTCCACGGGTTCGTCGTGACGGGGCGCGTCCGCGCGGAGACCGCGATGCCCCGTCGGGCGTCCACGGGTTCGTCGTGGCGCGGCGCGCCCGTGCGGGGGGAACCGTGTGTCCAATACGGGCCCTCGCCCGTTCCGGGCGCTGCCGTACGATGCCCAGCGTGACGCACGACGACGCTCCGCTGCTGGCGGACCTCATGCCGTGGTCCGTCGCACCGCTGCGGCCGGGCCGCGCCTGGCCGACGGCACCCGATCCGGGCTCCCTGAAAGCCCGCTGGGACGCCCTGCTGAAGGCCGAGGGTCCGGACCGGGAGGCCCTGTTCGAGCCGACGCGTTCGCGGACGCCGCACTCGGCGGTGGGGCAGCTGCCCGGCCAGTCCAGCGGCACGGAGAAGCTGGTGCGGGCCTCGGGCCCCTGCCCGGAACCGGTGCGCGTGCTCGCGGCCCCCTTCGACGAGCAGTGGCTGATCCCCGACCACCGCCTGCTGGACGCGGCCCGCCCCGAGCTGTGGCGGGTGGCCGACGAGCACCAGGTCTTCACCGTGGAGACGGCCGGCGACAGCCCCGCTCTGGGCTCGCCCCTCCTGGCGACCTCCCGCCTGCCCCTCCTGCGCCCCGGCCGCATCCGCCCGCTGTACCGGCGGCCGGGGGGCGAGGAACCGAATCTCGCGCCGGGCCTGCCGGCCTTCCTGGCCGACCGTCTGGGCCTGTCCCCGGCCCCGCTGGACGTGCTCGCCTGGATCCTGGCCACGACCCGCCCGGACCTCACCGTCCCGCTCACCGGCGACGCCGAACTCTGGGCCAGGGGCGTGCGGCTGGGCCACCGCCTGCTCCGGCTGATGCGCCGCGACGGCGAACGCCCCAAACTCCCCGGCGGGCGCCGCCCCTACGTCCGCGCGCCCCTGCCCGCCCGCCCGCTCACCCTCCACTACGACCGCGACGAGGAGACCCTGCACGTCGACGAGGGCCGCATCTCGCCGGTACCCCCGGAGGCATGGGACTTCGAGGTCGCCGGGGTCCGGGTCCTGGAGCAGTGGTTCGCGGTCCGCACCGCCCCCGCCGAGCCCGGCACCCTCGCCGCGGTCCGCCCCGGCTCCTGGCCGCAGGCCTGGACGTCGGAGCTGCTGGAACTGATCACCGTGCTCGCGCTCCTGGCGGAGCTGAAGCCCCGACAGGAAGAGCTGGAGCCGACGGCCCCGGCCACGGCCACCGACCTCCGCGAGGCGGGCGTACTCCCGGCCCCGGAGTGGTCCCACCGCCCCGCCTCCGTCCTCGACCACCACGAGGAGGGCCCGGAGGGCCAGTTCGCGCTGATCTAGCGGACCACGGGTCGGTCAGTGGCCACCCCGGTCCGGGTCGAAGGCGTCCAGCACCCGTTCCAGCGCCCGCTGGAACACCGCCTCCATGTCGATCGGACCCGGGTCCGACATGAAGGCCGCCGCCATCCGCGGATACGCGCCGGAGGCGATCTGGCTGCCCAGGTAGGCGATGCGGACCGCGTTCTCCTCGTCCTCGGACCAGGGCAGGGAGCGAGCACGCTCCGCGGTGTCCAGTTCGTTGCGGACGTAGGTGGTCACCACGCCGTTCAGCATCGCGACGAGCTCGATCTTCGTGCCGCAGGCGGCCGGAAGCGGGTCCAGGCAGGCCAGGCAGTGCTCGATGTAGCGCAGGGCGTTGGGGCTGAAGCCGTAGACGGGGGACATCAGGCGCGGCATCCAGGGGTGGCGGTGCAGCAGGCCGCGGGTCTGGTGGGCGACCCGGAGCATGTCGGCGCGCCAGTCGCCGGCCGGCTCCCACAGCTCGTGCTCGCCGCTGACCGCGTCCACCATCAGCTCGTACAGGTCCTCCTTGCGGGGGACGTAGTTGTACAGCGACATCGTGCCGCAGCCCAGTTCGGCCGCGACATGCCGCATGGACACCGCGTCCAGCCCCTGGGCATCGGCGATCCGTACGGCGGCGGCCGCGATCTCGGCGCGGGTGTGCGCCGGCCGCGGACCTCGCCCGGCGCGCTCGGGGCGCGCCCAGATCACTTCGGGTACGGCCCCTCGGCCTGCCATCGATCATCACCTCGCCCCACCATCTTAGTTACGTACACCGTACGTAGTGCGCTATGGTCGACGCATGACTTCTACGTACGCTGTACTTAGTGAAGGCTTGGAGAAGCGCTTCGGCGCTGTGCACGCCCTGCGCGGGCTGGATCTGGCCGTCGCGCAGGGCACCGTCTGCGGGCTGCTGGGCCCGAACGGGGCCGGGAAGACGACGGCCGTGCGGCTGCTGACCACGCTGCTCAGGCCCGACGCGGGCTCGGCGCGGGTCGCCGGGCACGACCTCGTACGGGAGGCGGCGGCCGTACGGCGGCGGATCGGCGTCACGGGGCAGTACGCGTCGGTCGACGGCGACCTCACGGGGCGGCAGAACCTGCGGTTGTTCGCCCGGCTGCACCGGGTGCGGGGCCCCGCCGAGCGGGCCGCGGAGCTGCTGGACCGCTTCGGCCTGACCGAGGCCGCCGACCGGCCCGCGTCCACCTACTCGGGCGGGATGCGGCGCCGCCTGGACCTCGCGGCGAGCCTGATACGCCGCCCGGACGTGCTGTTCCTCGACGAGCCGACGACCGGGCTCGACCCGGCCAGCCGGAACCGGATCTGGGACGCCGTGCGCGAGCTGAAGGCGGACGGCACGACCGTGCTGCTCACCACCCAGTACCTGGAGGAGGCCGACCAACTCGCCGACGACATCGCCCTGGTGGACCGGGGGCGGGTCGCGCACCAGGGGTCACCGGCCCAGCTGAAGGCGGCGATCGGGGTGTACGCGGAGGTCGTCGTCGCCGATGCCGGCAGTCTGGAGAAGGCCGCCGCCGTGCTCGACCGGATCACCGGCGGACAGCCGGTGTGCGACCACGAGCGGCACAGCGTCGGCGCCGTCACCACCGACATCACGCTCACCCTGCCCCGCCTGGTCCGCGAACTCGACGCGGCCGGCCTGCCGTTGCTCGACGCGAGCCTGCGGCCCCCGACCCTCGACGACGTGTTCCTGCGTCTGACCGACCGCACCGACCGCACCGACCTCGAGGAGGCCGCGGCATGAGCATGCTGGCGTACGACGGCGGCGCGATGCTGGGACGCCAGCTGCGCCGGGGCCGCAACAACCCCGGACTGCTGATCCTCAGCCAGACGATGCCGATCAGCATGCTGCTGTTCTTCGGCTACGTCTTCGGCAGCGCGCTGGCGATGCCCGGCGCGGAGTACCGCTCCTTCCTCGTCCCCGGACTGCTGGTGGCGACCGCCGCCGGCGGGATCATGACGGGCATGTTCCAGGCGGCCCAGGACACCCACCGGGGCGTGATGGACCGCTTCCGCACGCTGCCGATGAGCCGGGCCGCCGTCCCGCTGGGGCAGGCGCTGGCCGACCTCGTGACCACGGCCGCCGGGACGGTGCCGTTCCTGCTGGTCGGACTGGCCATGGGGTGGCGGGTGGAGGGTTCGGCGCCGGCCGCGGTGGGCGCGGTCGCGCTGTTGCTGCTGTTCCGGTTCGCCTGCACCTGGGTGGGCATCTTCCTCGGGCTGCTGACCCGCAGCGAGGAGGCGGCCGGCCAGCTGGGCGGCGCCACCTTCATGCTGCCGCTGCTGTCCAACGCCTACATCCCGACCGGCAACCTGCCCGGCTGGCTGCGCACGCTCGCCGAGTGGAACCCGATCAGCGCGGTGACCACGGCGCTGCGGGACCTGTTCGGCAACGCACCCGTGCCCGAGGGCGCGGCCTGGCCGGTGGCGCATCCGGTCGCGGGGTCACTGGTGTGGTGCGCCGTGCTGATCGCCCTCTTCGCACCGCTCGCGGTCCGCCGCTACGCGCACGGCTGACAAAGCCGCCGGTCACGGGTGATGATCCACCCCATGGACCGACTCCCCCTGCCCCTGGAGGGCATCACAGTCGTCGCCGTCGAACAGGCCGTGGCCGCGCCCTTCGCGACCCGGCAGCTCGCCGACCTGGGCGCCCGGGTCATCAAGGTGGAGCGGACCGACGGCGGCGACTTCGCGCGCGGCTACGACTCCGCGGCGCGCGGGCTGGCCTCACACTTCGTGTGGTGCAACCGCGGCAAGGAGTCCATCGCGCTGGACCTGAAGGACCCGCGCGGCCTGGATCTCGTACGGCGGCTGGTCGCGGACGCGGACGTGTTCGTGCAGAACCTCGCGCAGGGCGCGGCGGCCCGGCTCGGCCTCGACGCGGCCACGCTGTGCGCGGCCCACCCGCGGCTGGTCGCGGTGGACATCTCGGGGTACGGCGCGTCGGGCCCGTACGCGGACAAGCGGGCGTACGACATGCTCGTGCAGTGCGAGGCGGGGCTGGTGTCGGTGACCGGGACGCCGGAGCAGCCGGTGAAGGCGGGGATCCCGGCGGCGGACATCGCGGCGGCCATGTACGCCTTCTCGGGGGTGCTGGCGGCGCTGGTGCGGCGCGGGACGACCGGGCGCGGCGGGCCGGTGGAGGTGTCGATGCTGGACTCGCTCGCCGAGTGGATGGGCCATCCGCTGCACCACACCATGCACGGCGGCACTCCCCCGGTCCGCACCGGGCTGGCGCATGCCGTCATCGCGCCGTACGACGCCTATCCGACGGCGGACGGCGGGCGGGTGCTGCTGTCGGTGCAGAACGACCGGGAGTGGCGGCGACTGGCCGAGCAGGTCATCGGGCAGCCCGAGTTGGGCACGGATCCCGCGTACGCGACGAACCCGGCGCGGGTGGCGAACCGGGAGCGCACCGATGGGCTCGTCGCCAAGGCGCTGGGCGCGCTGACGGCGGACGAGGCACTGGCGCGCCTGGAGGCGGCGGGCATCGCGTGTGCCCGGCTGAGGGACCTGTGGGAAGTCGCGGAGCATCCGCAGCTGGCGGCCCGGGAGCGGTGGCGGGAGGTGGGTTCGCCGGTCGGGCCGTTGCGGTCACTGCTGCCGCCGATCACCTTGCCGGGCGGGGACGAGGCTCGGATGGGTGACGTGCCCGCGCTCGGACAGCACACCGGTGCGCTGCTGCGTGCCGTGGGGATGACGGACGACGAGATCGCAGCGTTGCGCCGGGACGGTGTGATCGCCTGAACGCGGGCGGGGCTCAGTGCTTGTTGCCGCCGAACAGCGAGCGGCGCAGTCGGCGCAGGGGGGCGAAGAGCGAGACCCGGCGGACCCGGGCACCCCTGCCGCTGCGCTCGTGCGCGGGCTCACGTGCGGTCAGCTCACGCATCAGCGAGGTGGCCTCGACCGTCTCCCGCTGCGGTATGGCGGGACCCGCCAATACCGACAGATGGCGGTCCAGGCGCGAGCTGGTCGCGCTGCTCCCGCAGCTGATCGCAGGGACCCGCGCCCTGCTGCGCACTGTTATCTGCTCCATGTCACTCCCCACCCGTACGAGTCCACCCGGCCCGGGCAGGGTAACCCTATCGCCCCGACGAGGCATGCGTGTATCACGGTCGCAGGATTCACCTACCCAGCAAGGGGGTTGACGATTACTCTCCGAATCCGACCGATTTCAACGCGAGTTGGGCAATTGGCTGCGTGGTGGGCCGTGCTGACCCACCGTCGGGTTCCACGGTTACGGCGAGTGACGTCGCGGACTTGCCCAGACCCGTCGCGATCAGGGGCGTGTCGCCGTCGAAGAGCCCTAGGGAGCGCGGTTGCACGCCGGGGCGCATGAGCCAGAGCTGGTGCACCCGTCCGCTGGGCGGAGCGCTGTATCCGCTGAGCGTGACGACGGCCTGGCCCTCCGATGCGGAAGCGATCACTCCGATAGTTCGTCCCTGCGTGTCCTTGCCACTGGTCGCGCGGGCGTCCGAGGCGGACAGAACGTGGGCGATCTCACGTGACTGCGCCCGCGCGGCATCGAGTTGGTCCTGAGTCCGGTTGGCCTGGACCGCGAAGAGCCCGGCCACGACGAGCGCGGCGGCGGCCGTGACGGTGGCGAACGGGACGAAGAGGGGGCGCGAGCGGGGCGCACGGGTGCGGGCCGGAGGGGGCTGCGCACCCCAGACGTGCGGCGGGAGTTGGGGCGCGTGTTCCCGGACCGGCGCCTGGGCCCGGTCCTGCGGGGTGGCCCGGACCGCCGCCAGCACCCGGTCGCGCATCGCGGCCGGCGGCGGGGCGGCCGTGGACCAGGCCAGGCGCACGGCGTCCTCGGCCAGTGCGCGCACCTCGGCGGTGCAGCGGTCGCAGGTCCTCAGGTGCTTCTCGAAGCGGACGCGCTCGGCGGGTTCCAGGGCGTCCAGGGCATAGGGGGCGGCGAGCGAGTGCAGGTCCTCGCGGCGCAGCAGCCGGTCGAGCAGGCTCATGCGGCACCTCCCAGGCACTGGCGCAGCCGGGTGAGTCCGTCGCGCATCCGCGTCTTGACCGTACCCAGCGGCAGCGACAGCCGCTCGGCCACCTCACGGTAGGTGTAACCGTCGTAGTAGGCGAGGGTGACGGACTGCCGTTGCAGGGCGGTGAGTCGGTCCAGGCAGCGCCGTACCCACTCGCGCTCCAGCCCCGCCTCGACCTCCTCGGCGACATGGTCGAAGGCGGGTCCGGAGGCGCGCAGTGCCTCGCGCTGCTCCCGTTCGCCGGCCGCGCGGGCGCTGCGCACGCGGTCGACGGCGCGACGGTGGGCGAGGGTCAGGACCCAGGACAGGGCGCTGCCCCTGGCGGGGTCGAACCGGGCGGCCGAGCGCCAGAGTTCGAGCAGCACCTCCTGGGCCACCTCCTCCGACTGGGCGGGATCGCGCAGCACACGGCGCACGAGTCCGTACACCGGCCCGGACACCATGCCGTACAACTGCTCGAACGCCTTCTGGTCACCGCCCGCCACGCGCACCAGGAGTTCGTCCGCCTCCACCCCGTCCCCCTCTCCACGGCCGCACCGGCCCCATCCCGCCACACCAGCTCCCGTCACACCGCCCCTGCCCAACGGACACACCTCCAGCAGGGCTTACGTATCCGAGGGCCGAAAACGCGGGTCAGGAACTCGGAAAAGATTTTTTCTTCGAGACCAATCCGAACCGGGCCTCAGCTCCGTATACCCGTCCGTCAAGCAAGTTGGGACTGAGGACGGACGGCATGACACCTCACTTTTCCAGGAGCGGTGCGGGACGCAAGGGCCTTGTCACCCTCGTTTGTGGAGCGCTGGCCGCCGGGGGGCTCGCAGCCGCCGGCGTCGCCACGCTGGAACCCGGGGCGGCCTCCGCCTCCAGCCACCGGGAGGCCCCGCTGATCTCGGGGACCCCGCAGTACGACAACACGGACGTGTACGCGTTCGTCAGCCCGGACAAGCCGGACACGACGACGATCGTGGCGAACTGGATCCCGATGGAGGACCCGGCCGGCGGACCGAACTTCTTCACGTTCGCGGACGACGCCCAGTACGACCTCCATGTCGACAACAACGGTGACGCCCAGGACGACCTGCTCTTCCGCTACACCTTCAAGACCCACAGGAAGAACGAGAACACCTTCCTCTACAACACCGGTCAGGTCGACAGCCTGAACGACCCCGACCTCAACGTCACGCAGACGTACGACATCGACCTGATCAAGCTGAAGTACGGCAAGCAGGTGTACAAGTCGCGGGTCGCGGACGACGTCCCGGTGGCCCCGTCGGACGTCGGCAAGGCGTCGATGCCGGACTACGCGAAGCTGCGTTCGCAGGCCATCTACAAGACGTCGAACGGCGCCCAGACCTTCGCCGGGCAGGCGGACGACCCGTTCTTCCTGGACCTGCGCGTCTTCGACCTGCTGTACGGCGGGAACCTCAGCGAGGTCGGCCGGGACACGCTCAAGGGCTACAACGTCAACACGATCGCCCTCCAGGTGCCCAACGACATGATCCGCGAGTCGGACAAGCAGCCGATCGTCGGCATCTGGTCGACCACGCAGCGCAAGAACGCGCAGGGCTACTACTCGCAGGTCTCGCGCCTGGGCAACCCGCTGGTGAACGAGGTCGTCAACCCGCTCAAGGACAAGGACAAGTTCAACGCGTCCTCGCCGGCGTACGACGCGCAGTTCCTGAAGAACGTGACCAACCCCGAGCTGCCGAAGCTGATCCAGTCGATCTACAAGATCGACGCTCCGAGTGAGCCGCGCAACGACCTGGTCGACGTGTTCCTGAAGGGCGTCAAGGGCCTCAACCAGCCGCCGAACGTGAAGGCTTCGGAGCAGCTGCGCCTCAACACCTCGATCAAGCCGGCCATGCACCCCAAGCGGCTCGGTGTGCTCGACGGTGACAACGCGGGCTTCCCGAACGGCCGTCGGCTCACCGACGACGTGATCGACGAGGCGCTCCAGGTCATGGAGGGCGAACTGGTCGGCGCCAAGAACGACCTGAGCGACGCGGTCAACGCCAACGACAAGAAGTTCGAGAAGTACTTCCCGTACGTGGCCGAGCCGACCCCGGGTTCGCGCGGCAAGCTCGCCAAGGGCACGACCAGCGGCGCCGACGTCCGCAGCCAGCTCGGTGACGCGCTCCAGCCGGCGGGCTCGGGCGGCAGCGCCACCGACAACAAGGTCCTGATCGCCGGGTCGGCGGCCTCCGGCGCGGCCGGAATCCTGCTGATCGGCGCGGCCGTGGCCTGGTGGCGCCGGCGCATCCAGCGCCCGTACTGACCCACGCCCCACCCCCACCGACTGGCGCGGCCCGCGCATTCATTCCCCCACCGCGCGGGCCGCGCCGCCCCACGACTTCCCGCAACGACCAGGCGACCCAGGAGAGGGCATGTCCCCGCGCACGAACGACAACTCCGTGTCCGAGGCGGACGGGGACGAACTCCCGCCCACCGGTGGGACATCCCCCGCCCCGCGGGGTGAACTCCCTGGTCAGGAAACCGAGTCCACTGCCGCGGCGGAGTCCGCCGAGGCCGGAACGCAGCCCGCCGCCGACGCGGTCCCCGCGCCCACGGACGGCGACTCCGCCGACGCCGGAGCCGGTACTCCGGCCCCCGGGGCCAAGCCCCACGGCGAGGTCTCCGGGCCGGTCCCCGCCGAGCCGGAACCCCACGACTCCCGAGCCGCATCCACCGCCGCCGAGGCAGGCACCGTCGCCACGGACGCCGAACCCGCCGACGCGGAAGCCGGATCGCCGACCGGTGGCACCCAAACCGCCACCCTTCGCGCCGGAACGCCGGCCCCCGGGGCCGAGCCCCACGGCGAGGTCTCCGGGCCGGAACCTCACGACTCCCGAACCGGGTCCACCGCTGCCACGCCGGAGGCCGGGGCGGATGTGCGGGTTGCTGCCGTGCGGCGGGTCGGGGACGCCGGGCGGCGGTGGCGGGCCGCTCGGCTCGCCGGGTGCGCGGCGCTGCTGGCGGTGGCGCTGACCGGCGGGGCGATCGCCTTCGGTGCCGCGCGGGACGGTTCGCCCGCGCCCGTGGCGGCCTCCAGCGCCGTCTCCCCCGGGCTGCTGGCGAGCGGTGACCTCGACGCGACCATCGCCTCCCTCCAGGCCCATCTGCGCACCCAGCCCAAGGACTACGGCAGCTGGGCCACCCTCGGGCTGGCCTACGACGAGCAGGCGCGGACCAAGGGCGACCCCTCCCGGTATCCGCAGGCCGAGAAGGCCCTGAAGCGCTCACTGCGGCTGGCTCCGGACAACGACCAGGCGCTGGCGGGCCTCGCCGCGCTCGCCGCCGCCCGGCACCAGTTCGCCGAGGCCCTCACCTACGCCGACCGGGCGCTGAAGCAGAACCCCTACAGCGAACGCGCCCTGTCCTCCCGTATCGACGCGCTCGTCGAACTCGGCCGGTACGACGAGGCGTCGAAGGCCGCCGACACGGCCGACGAGCGCAAGCCGGGAGTGCCCGTCTTCACCCGGTACGCGTACGTGCACGAGCTGCGCGGCGACGTGAAGACGGCCCGCCGGGTGCTGGAGCAGGCCCTGTCCACCGCCACCTCGCGCGGCGACATCGCCTATGTCTCCGCCCAGCTCGGCCAGCTCGCCTGGAACCAGGGCGACTACAAGACGGCCCTGCACCACTACGCGCGCGCCCTGGCCGCCGACGAGAACTACCTCCCCGCCCTGGAGGGCCGCGCCCGTGCCCAGGCGGCGAGCGGTGACCGGGCCGCCGCGATCAAGGGCATGGAGCTCGTCGTCTCGCGGTATCCGCTGCCCGGCCCCCTCGTCGAACTCGGCGAGCTGTACGAGGCACGCGGCCAGGACGGCGACAAGGCCAAGGCCGAGGACCAGTACGCCCTCGTCGACGCCTGGATCTCCCTCGCCCGCGCCAACGGGGTCAACGCCGACCTCGACACCGCGCTGGCCGCCGCCGACCACGGTGACAAGGCCGCCGCCCTGCGTGCCGCCCGTGCCGAGTGGGCCCGGCGCCACACCGTGCACACCGCGGACGCCCTGGCCTGGGCCCTGCACGTCAACGGCAAGGACCAGGAGGCCCTCGACCACGCCCGCCGGGCCACCGCCACCGGCTACCACAACGCCTCCTTCCTCTACCACCGCGGCATGATCGAACTGGCCACCGGCCACCGGAAGGACGGCCGCGCCTCGCTCACCGCGGCCCTGAAGCTCAACCCGGGCTTCTCCCCGCTGGGCGCCCGCGAGGCCCACAAGGCGCTGGAGGCGGCCAAGTGAAGCCCCGCCGCCTCCTCGCCGCCGCCCTGGCCGCCGGCGCGCTCGTGCTCCTGCCCACCACGGCAGCGAGCGCCCACCCGCTCGGCAACTTCACCGTCAACCGCTACGACGGTCTCGTCGCCGCCCCCGGACAGCTCCGCGTCGACCACTTCGAGGACCTCGCCGAGATCCCGGCCACCCAGGCCAAGCCCGACATCGAGCGGCTGGGCCTGACCGAGTGGGCCCGGCAGCGGTGTGCCACGGCCGCCGAGGGCAGCAGGCTGACCGTCGACGGCCGTAAGACCGCCCTGGCGACCGGCACGGCACACGCGAAGCTGCGGCCCGGCCAGGCAGGGCTCAACACCCTGCGGGTGGAGTGCCGGTTCACCGCCCCGCTCCCCAAGGGCGACACCGTGGCCCTCGGCTTCCACAGCGCGGGCACGACCACGGGACCGGGCTGGCGGGAGATCACCGCGCGCGGCGACCGGATGACGCTCACCGCGTCGGACGTGCCGAAGACGTCGGTCTCCCACGAACTGACGGCGTACCCGAAGGACTTGCTCTCCTCCCCGGCCGACACCATCACCGCCTCCGTGCACGCGCGGCCCGGCGGACCGGCTCTCGCCGAGGAGCGCCAGGACGCCCCCGCCTCCTCCATCCTGCCCCGCGGCGCCGACCGCTGGACCCGCGCGCTGGACGACCTCGTCGCCCGCCACGACCTCACCGTCGGCTTCGCCTCCCTGGCCCTGCTCATCGCGATCGGCCTCGGCGCGATGCATGCCCTCGCGCCGGGCCACGGCAAGACCCTGATGGCCGCGACGGCTGCCGCCCGGGGCGGCCGGGCCCGCATGCGGGACGTGCTTCCCCTGGCCGCCTCGGTCACGGTCACCCACACCCTGGGCGTGGTGGCCCTCGGTCTCCTCGTCACCGCCGGTTCGGCCGCGACCCCCTCGGTGATCGCCTGGCTGGGCATCGCGAGCGGCCTCCTGGTGACCGTCGCGGGAGCGAACCTCGTACGGCGGGCGCTGCGCAACCGGCAGCAGGCGCACGGCCATGGCCACACCCATGAGCACGGCCACACCCATGAGCACCACCATCACGACCACGACCACCAGCACGACCATGACCACGAGCACCACCATCACGACGGCGCCGTCGA
Organism: Streptomyces sp. NPDC054834; assembly: GCF_053611185.1. Classification (NCBI taxonomy): domain Bacteria; kingdom Bacillati; phylum Actinomycetota; class Actinomycetes; order Kitasatosporales; family Streptomycetaceae; genus Streptomyces; species Streptomyces sp. NPDC054834. Next base: position 414,406 of record NZ_JBSGZV010000002.1, read on the forward strand.
GCACACCCACGGCGGCTTCACCCACACCCACGCCACCGCCCCCACCCTGCGCGGCACGGTCCTGCTCGGGTTCGCCGGCGGGCTCGTACCCAGCCCGTCCGCCGTCGTGGTGCTGGTGGGCGCCGCGGCCCTCGGGCAGGCGTGGTTCGGTCTGCTGCTGGTCGTCGCGTACGGCGTCGGGCTGGCGCTCACACTCACCGCGGCCGGGTTCGCCGTCGTCAAGCTGGGTAGCGGGATGAACCGGGTGCTGAACAGGCGCCCCCGCTTGACTGCTCACCCGGTCGCCGCCCTGGCCCGCCGGGCCGCCCCCCTGGGGTCTGCGCTGGTTGTCCTGGCCCTCGGGGCCGGATTGGTACTCAGGGGGGCGGCATCCGCGCTCGGCTGAGCTACTTTCTTGACATCCTCCTCCTCCGGAAGAGGGGGATTCCAACCCGATGGGTTGCGGTTCACGGACACTCGACCGGTCACACGGTGTTGTCCCTCCGGCATGTCCTGCCGCGACGGGAGCAAAGTAGCAGCAGGGCACGTAAGTCGCGAGAACGTGCCGATGCGATTGGGGGCGCCCGTGTCCGAACAGCCGGGCAGTGAACGTGTGATCGCCGGCCGCTACCGTCTGCTGTCCCCGCTCGGCGAGGGCGGGATGGGAACCGTGTGGCGGGCCCGCGACGAGGTACTGCACCGTGAGGTCGCGGTGAAGGAGGTGCGGGCCCCGCACGGGCTGCCCGGACCCGACGTCGAGCGGATGTACGCCCGGCTGGAGCGCGAGGCCTGGGCGGCGGCGCGGGTCGCGAACCGCAATGTGGTCACGGTGTACGACGTGGCGATGGAGGGCGGCCGGCCCTGGGTCGTCATGGAGTTCGTGCGCGGGCTGTCCCTCGCCGACCAGTTGGAGGCGGAAGGTCCGCTGTCCCCGCAGCGCGCCGCGCACATCGGCGCCGAGGTGCTGGCCGCGCTGCGCGCCGCCCACGCGGCCGGGGTGCTGCACCGGGACGTGAAGCCGGCCAACGTGCTGCTGGCCGACGACGGCCGGGTGGTGCTCACCGACTTCGGCATCGCCACGGTCGAGGGCAGTTCCGCGCTGACCATGACCGGCGAGGTGATCGGCTCGCCCGAGTTCCTCGCCCCGGAGCGGGCGCTCGGGCGCACGCCCGGTCCCGAGTCGGATCTCTGGTCGCTGGGCGTGCTGCTGTACGCGGCCGTCGAGGGCAGCTCCCCGTTCCGTCACGACACGCCGCTGAGCACACTGCGCGCGGTCGTCGACGAGGAGTTGCCGCCGGCGCGCCGGGCCGGACCGCTCGCCCCGGTCATCGAGGGGCTGCTGCGCAAGGATCCGGCCGAGCGGCTGCCTGCCGAACTGGCCGAGCAGGACCTGCGGCTCGTCGCCGCGGGCGGTGCGCCGCGCGCGGACACCGTGCCCGTGGGGTCGTACGCTCCGACGGCCCCGACCCGTCCGATGCAGCCGTCGTCCCCGATGCAGCCGTCGTCCCCGACGCCGCCGAGACCCGTGCCGTCCCGCACCGCCACAGCGTCTTCGCCGGAGCCGGACCGCAACCGGCGTGCCGCCGTGGTCCTGGTCGCGGGCCTGGTCGCGGTCGCCCTGGCACTGGCCGGACTGACGTACGCGCTGCTCGACCGCGGCGGCGAGGACGACAAGAACAGCGGTGGCGCGAGCACGGACAAGGACAGCAGCCTCAGTTCCCCGGCCCCCACCCACAGCACCGACTCCGACAAGGGTGCCCCGCCGCCCTCGCGAAGCAGCAGCCCGGCGAGCTCTGCCCCGGCCCAGTCCGTGCACGTCACCCTGACCGGTGCGCACACGGAGTACTCCGGGAGCTGTCCGCCGCCGAGCGCTCAGGCGCCCGCGTTCACGGCGACGTTCACGGTGGGCCGGCTGCCCGCTCAGGTCCAGTACCGGTGGGTGGGGAAGAACGGCTCGGTCTCGGACGCGGGGTGGAAGACGTTGTCGTTCCCGGCGGGCGGCGGGAAGTCCAAGCAGGACAAGGTGGTCGTGACGACGTACTCGGAGAGCGGGACGGTCGAGAACGCGATCGGCGTCGAGGTGCGCAGCCCGGTGCGTACGACGTCCGACCAGGTGCCGTTCTCGGTGACCTGCGCGACGACGGAGACCCCGTCGGACGGGGCCTCCTCCTCGCCTTCCGCCTCTCCCTGAGCGGATCAGGCCGCGTTGGTGAACGCGGGCAGGTAGCCGCCGGACTGGCCGGACGCGGTCGGGTGGTACGACTCGCTGATGTCGAGCAGGTTGAGGCTGTGCAGCCAGGCGCTGCCGGAGCACAGCTCGTGGCCGGAGAAGGTGGTGCGGACGTCGCCGAAGACGAAGCCGTGGTCGAGCGCGCGCTTCTGGACTGCGGTGTTCAGGTAGTCGGCCGCGTCGTTGATCGCGGCGCGCTTGGTCTCGGAGAGGCCGATGCAGGTCGCCCCCAGCTTGTAGAAGCGGGGGTAGCCGATCACGACCACACGGGCGGACGGGGCCTTGCTGCTGATCGCCGAGTAGACGCTGTCGAGCTTGCCGGGCAGCGTCGAGTCGACGTATGCCTTCGCGGTGTTGATGCGGGACAGGCAGGTGCTGTCGGATCCGGTCACACAGGTTGTCATGACGTCGGCGAAGCCGGCGTCGTTGCCGCCGATGGTGATCGAGACAAGGGCGGTGGAGGTGCTGAGCGAGCCGAGCTGGTTGGCGAGGACGTCGTCCGTCCTGGCGCCGGAGCAGGCGTTGAAGGCGAACGAGGACGGGGCGTGCGCGGCGTTCCACAGGTACGGGTACGCCTTGGTGCTGCGGTCGCAGCTGCCGCTGGAGCTGATGTAGCTGCCCGATCCCACTCCGGAGGAGTAGGAGTCGCCGAGCGCCACGTAACCGCCGGTCGCGGCGAGGGGGGACCCCTGCGCCGTGGCGGCCCCGGTGAGGGTGAGGCCGGTGGCGAGGAGGAGTGAGGTCACGAATGCCGTAAACCGGGAACGTCTCATGGAACCTCCCTTTAGCAGGATCTCTGCCTCAACCGTCGTAGCAACTACGCGTGTTGACGGGAAGTGTTCATGCCAAGACTTTTGACGCCTCAACAGGAACGGTTTCGTACGTTCCCTGCCTGTTTGTTTACGTTCGGCAAGCCGACACACAGGCGACCTTCAAGCGTCGCCCCAGGGCATGTTTAAAGCCGGACAAGATGCCGTATGAGTGGCCTCCGCATCTTGACGGCCCCCTCGGGGCTGCGCGACATTGAAGCCCGGCATCCGGCGCTTCGGGGGGCAAAGTCGCCAATGCAGAACATACGCATCAAGTCAGCTGCAACGGACGGCGCCGAGCGTGCGCGACCAGGGCCGGGGAGGGACCTGTCGCCGCTGCTCGCGGGGGCCGCCACGACCGTGGGCGGGGTCGGCGCGCTGCTCGCGCTCACCGGCTCGCACTGGTTCCTGCGCGGCCCGTGCGTGCTGTTCTTCCTGCTCGCGGCCCCGGCCGCGGCCATCGCGGCGGCACTGCGGGGGCTGGATCCGTTCGGCCGCTCACTCGCCTCGGTGGCCGGTGCGGTGGTCGTGAACATGCTGGTGACGCAGGGCATGCTGGCCGTGCACCGCTGGTCGGTGCGCGGCGGGGTCGTCGTCGTGACCGCGCTCAGCCTCCTCCTTCTCCTGCTGGTCCTGCTGCGGCTGCCGCACGGCCGTACGGCGAGAAGACAGGGCGTGTGACATGGACATCAGGGTGTACCGCCCCGGTGAACTGAGCGCCGCCGACCGGGCGGCCTGGACGGCGATGCAGGCCAAGGCCCATCTGCACGGGACCCCCGAACTGGCGAACCCGTTCCTGTCCCCGGAGTTCGCGCTCGCGGTGGGCCGGGTCAGACGCGGCGTGCGGATCGCGGTGGTCCACGAGGACGGCGAGCCCGCCGCCTTCTTCCCGTACCAGAGATCCGCCACCGGCGTCGGCCGGGCCGTCGGTCTCGGCGTCTCGGACTGCCAGGGCCTGGTGCACCGGCCCGGCTTCAGCTGGGACGCCCATGAGTTACTGCGGGCCTGCGGGCTCGTGCTGTGGGAGTTCGACCACCTGGTCCAGGGCCAGCAGCCGTTCGAGGCCTCGGCCTCCGGCACCTTCCCGTCCCCGGTCATGGACGTCGACCGGGGCTACGAGGTCTATCTGAGCCAACTTCGCGCCCATGCACCGAAGTTCACCCGGAGCACGCTCGCCAAGGAGCGGAAGCTCGGCCGGGACGCGGGCGCCGTACGCTACGTCCACGACGAGCGTGACCCCGAGGCCCTGAACACGCTGATGGCGTGGAAGTCCGCGCAGTACCGCCGGACGGGGCGCAGCGACCGCTTCGCGCACGAGTGGATCACCCGGCTGGTGACCCGGCTCTTCCACACCCGCTCCGAACCGTTCGCCGGGATTCTGTCGGTGCTGTACGCGGACGGCCGGCCGGTCGCCGCCCACTTCGGGCTGCGCACCGAACGGATACTGGCCTGCTGGTTCCCGGCGTACGACCCGGCGTTCGCGAAGTACTCACCGGGGCTGGTCCTGCACCTGCGGATGGCCGAGGCGGCCGCCGCGGACGGCATCGCCCATCTCGATCTCGGCCGGGGCCAGAAGGAATACAAGGACTCCCTGAAGACACGCGAAATCGCCGTGTCCGAAGGGTGGGTGACCAGGCGTCACCCGATGGCGGTCGGACACCGGGTGCGGCGCGCCCCGGTCCGGGCGCTGCGCAACACGGTGATGTCGCGGCCGGAACTGTTCGAACCGGCGGACAGAATTCTCAAACGGATGGGAAAGATCCGTTCGAAACACATGTAATGACTAAACCAACAAAAACGTGAGGCTTCGGTCCAGGCCTTGCCATACGGGTTCAATCGTCAATACCGTCAGACATCTCACCCGCATCGGTCCGTCGACAACGGCTCCAGGGGAGGGCTCAGGGCCACGACGTTCCGGCGCGGGGCGCGGTAGGGGGGTGCCGTGCTCGGTGACCGCATTGGGTGACCGAGCCGTGCCGCGCGACCGGCTGCCGTTTTGCGGCAGGCCGGCCAGCTTTGCCAGCTCACCCGCGTGCTCGGAGATCCGTTCGCCGTGCCGTGAGTGAGAACCCCCCTTTCGAACCGGACACAGAGCGGGCCGCCCAGGGGCGGGCGGCCCACCGGACGAGAGGGACACCGACTCATGAGTTCCGTTCTTCACCCGCCCAATCCGGGCAAAGATCCTTTCATCGCCACCACATACCGGCCCGTCTCCTCTCACCTGGCCATCGCGCCGCCGGTGAGCGTGGTGATTCCCGCCATGAACGAGGCGGAGAATCTCCCGTACGTCTTCAAGACGCTGCCGGACTGGATTCACGAGGTCGTTCTCGTGGACGGCAATTCCACGGACGACACCGTGGAGGTCGCACGCGGACTGTGGCCGAAGGTCAAGGTCGTCGAACAGCGGGGCAAGGGCAAGGGGGATGCTCTGATCACCGGGTTCGAGGCGTGCACCGGCGACATCATCGTGATGGTCGACGCGGACGGCTCCGCCGACGGGCAGGAGATCGTCAGCTACGTGTCCGCGCTGGTCTCCGGCGCGGACTTCGCCAAGGGTTCGCGCTTCGCCAACGGCGGCGGCACGGACGACATGACCTTCATCCGCAAGCTCGGGAACCGGGCGCTGTGCGCGGTCGTCAACCGCAAGTTCGGCGCGCGCTACACCGACCTCTGCTACGGGTACAACGCGTTCTGGCGGCACTGCCTGGACAAGATCGACCTCGACTGCACCGGCTTCGAGGTCGAGACCCTGATGAACATCCGGGTGGTCAAGGCGGGGCTGAAGGTGCAGGAGATCCCGAGCCACGAGTACCTCCGCATCCACGGCACGAGCAATCTGCGGGCCGTCCGGGACGGGCTGCGGGTGCTCAAGGTGATCCTGAGGGAGCGCTCCAACCGCCGTGCCCTGCGCCGTATGGCCGCCCACAACTCTCCGATGCTGAACGCCGGGCAGGGTGAGGTGTCTTGAGCGATCCCGACATCTCCGTCGTGATCTGCGTGTATACCGAGGACCGCTGGGAGGACATCCTCGCGGCGGTCTCCTCGGTGCGCGCGCAGTCGTATCCGGCGCTGGAGACGCTCCTGGTCGTCGACCACAATCCGATGCTCCTGGACCGGCTGGCCAAGGAGTACAAGGAGGCCGGTGACGTGCGGGTGCTCGCCAACGCGGGCCCCCGCGGCCTGTCCGCGGGCCGCAACACCGGTATCGCCGCCTCGGGCGGCGAGGTGATCGCCTTCCTCGACGACGACGCCGTGGCCGAGCGGGACTGGCTGCGGCGGTTCGCCGAGGGGTACGCCGATCCCCGGGTGATGGCCGTCGGCGGCCGTACGGAGCCGGTGTGGGCGTCGGGGCGGCGCCCCGCCTGGTTCCCGGAGGAGTTCGACTGGGTGGTCGGCTGCACCTACCGGGGGCTGCCTGCCGGGCGGGTCCGGGTGCGCAACGTCCTGGGCGGAAACGCTTCTTTCCGGCGTACGGCCTTCCACGCGGCGGGCGGCTTCGCCACCGGCATCGGCCGGGACGGCGACCGGCGCCCGCTGGGCTGCGAGGAGACCGAGCTGTGCATCCGGCTCAGCCGTGCCCGGCCCGACGCGATCCTGCTGATCGACGACCGGGCGGTGATCCACCACCGGGTGCCCGGGGCGCGCGAGCACTTCGCCTACTTCCGCACCCGCGCCTACGCCGAGGGCCTCTCCAAGGCCCTGGTCGCCCGCAGCGTCGGCGCGGACAAGGGTCTGGAGTCTGAACGCCGGTACGCCACCCGGGTGCTGCCCGCGGGGGTCGCCCGTGGCCTGCGGGACGCCCTGCTGGCCCGCCCGGGCGGCGCGGGCCGGGCGGGCGCGATCGTCGCCGGAGTACTCACGGCGGCGGGCGGCTACGCGGTGGGGAGCGTACGCGCCCGACGCGGCCGCATGACGTTCTCCGTACCTCCGGCCGAGACGCCCCGAACCACCCGGCCCGTGACGGCCCCGCCGCCCCAGGCGGCACCGGCCACATGGACCGGACCAGCGACCGTCCCACCGACCGACACGAACCCCGCCGAGCGGGCCGGGACGGAGACACGCGCGCGAGCAGCGGCGGAACCCGTTCCGCGGGGAGTCGCGGAACCGAGCGCACCGGCCGGCGTGGAATGCGCCACGCCGAACGGGCCGAACCCGGAAGGTCCGAGCACACCGGAGGCGCCCGCGTCGGCCGGAGCGGCAGGTACGACGCCTCTGTTGGAGGCACCTCTGCGGGCCCGGCCGGCAGCCACAACACCCACGCCGGAGGCCGGAGCCACGACGGCCACACCGCCCCCGGCCGGCCCGTCCGGCAGACCCGGCGCCCGCGTCGGAGGCGCCCGCGTCGGATGCGCCCGCGTCGGATGCGGGGGCGGGCTCGTGAGTGGCGTGCGGCCCGTGCCGATCCTCATGTATCACTCGGTCGCGACCGCGCCGAACGACGCCACCCGGGGCCTGTCGGTCGCGCCGGAGGCGTTCGTGGAGCAGATGGCGATGGTCGGAGACCTGGGGCTCACCCCGGTGGGTACGGCCGAGCTGGCGGCGAGTTGGCGGTCGGGGCGGCCGCTGCCCGCGCGCCCGGTTCTGATCACCTTCGACGACGGCTACGAGGGCGTCCACCGGCACGCGCTGCCCGTGCTCGCCAAGCACGGCTTCGCGGCCACACTGTTCGTCTCGACGGGCTGGATCCGGGGCGCGTACGACACCGGGGGCGGCCTGGACACCATGCTGGACTGGGACCAGGTGCGGGACCTCGCGGGCGCGGGCGTGGAGATCGGGGGGCACAGCCACACCCATCCGCAGCTCGACCAGCTCGACGACGACACGCTGCGCTCCGAGCTGGTCCGCTGCAAGGAGATCGTCGCCGACGAACTGGGCACCGTGCCCGCCTCCTTCGCCTACCCGTACGGCTACTCCAGCCGTCGGGTGCGCCGGGCCGTGCGCGCCGCCGGGTTCGCCCAGGCCCTCGCCGTCGGCAACGCGCTCGCCCGCCGCCGCCAGGGCCCGTACGCGTTGCGGCGCGTCACCGTGCGCCGCAGCACGGACGCGGAGGAGTTCGCGCGGCTGCTCGAAGGCCGTTCGATCGCCCGTACCTTCGCCCGGGACCGTGCCCTCACCAAGGGGTACGCCGTTGTCCGCAGAGCCCGCCAGGTCCGCCGGAAGGCCATCCGTTCCCGTGTCTGACACGACCACCACCGAGGCCGCGACCACCGCCACCGCGGCGCCCGAGCAGCCGGGGCGCCGGCTGCGCCTGCCCGGGCGCGGCCGGTCCCCGGGCGGCGACCAACTGTTCCGCAACGCCTACGCGCTGATGCTGAACACCGGCATCTCCGCGGTCCTGGGCCTGGGCTACTGGCTGGTGGCCGCCCGCTACTACTCCGAGTCCGCCGTGGGCCAGGGCTCGGCCGCGATCGCTGCGATGAAACTCCTCGCCGGGCTGACCGCGGTGACCCTGACGGGCGCCCTGGCCCGGTTCATCCCGGTGTCGGGGCGCTCCACCGGACGCCTCATCGCCCGTACGTACCTGGCGAGTTCGGTCGTCGTGGCGTTCGCGGCCGGGGTCTTCCTGCTGACCCTCGACACCTGGGGGCCGTCGTACCGGTTTCTGCACGGGTCCATCAAGGGCCTCGGCTTCATCATGGCCATCGCCGCCTGGAACCTGCTCACCCTCCAGGACGGCGTGCTGACCGGTCTGCGCAGCGCGCCCTGGGTGCCGGTCGGCAACACGGTCTTCTCCGCGGTGAAGCTGGCGCTGCTGGTGGGACTCGCCGCCACGATGCCGACGACCGGCGTCTTCGTCTCCTGGGTGCTGGCCATCGCCACCTCCGTGGTGCCGCTCGGCCTGCTGGTGTTCCGGCGGCTGGTGCCCCGGCAGGTGAAGGCGACCCCGGAGCACGCCCAGCCGCCCTCGGTGAAGGAGATCGGCAGGTTCCTCGCCGGGGACTACACCGGCTCGCTGTTCTCCCTCGCCGTGGTCTACCTGGTCCCGGTGATCATCGCCGCGCAGGTCAGCTCCGAGGACAACGCGTACTTCTACATCACCACCACCATCGGCGGCACGGTCAACCTGCTCGCCATCAACATGGGCGCGTCCCTGACCGTCGAGGGCTCGCACGAACCGGGGCGGCTGGCCGCCAACACCCGGGCGGCGCTGAAGCGGATGGCGCGGATCATGCTGCCGATCTGCGGGCTGCTGTTCCTCGGAGCGCCGTGGATCCTAGGCGTCTTCGGCGCGGGGTACGCGCACGCGGCGACCCCGCTGCTGCGCTGGTTCGCGGTCGGCGCGCTGCTGCGCGTGGTGATGGAGACGTACTTCGCGGTGCTGCGCGCCCAGAGCCGCACCGCCGGACTGGCCTGGCTTCAGGGCCTGTTGTGCGTGCTGGTGCTCGGGCTGACGCTGCTGCTGCTCCCCCGCATGGGCCTCACCGGTGCGGGCGTGGCCGAGATCTCCTCTCTCACGGTGATCGTGGCGATCGCGGCGCCGAAGCTGTTCAAGACCGTCAGGGCCGCGCCGGACACCGTCCCCGAGGCGGCGGCGCCGGACGGGGACCTCGCCGACCTGGGGGCGCGCGAGGTCCCCGCCGCGTCCGAGCCGCGCAGGCGGGGACCGGCCTGGGCGCTGGACGGCGACACCCTCGCCCTCGGCATCCACGTCGACTTCGACCACCAGGAACGCCGCCCCGACGTGCGCCCCGGACCGGGTACCCCGCCGGCCGGCACACCGGTGGTGCCCGCCGACCACCGGCCGGCCTGGGCGCTGCTGCCACGGGAGTGGGAGAGGGAGCCGGGCGCGGAGGCGTCGCTGGGCCCCGCCGAGGCCTCACTGCTGAGGGAGGCGGAGTCGGAGTCGGCGGCGGTCGCACCGTTCGCACCGGCTCCCCCACCGTCGTTCGCACCGGCTCCCCCACCGCCGGCCGTACCGGAACCGCCGCGGCCACCGCGCTCGCTCGGCGAACGCCTCCTGCCCACCCGCACCGGTGTCCTCCTCGGCTGTCTGCTGATCGCCGCGATCCTGCTGTACTGGGTGCCGGCGCTGCGGCTCGACGAGGCCGGCCTGGACGGGATGGGCGGGCTCGGCCTGATCTCCGTACTGCCGCTGCCGACGCTGGTCGGCGCGGCACTGCTGGTCGTGGTGTTCGCCGCGCTGCTCCGGCCGGCCCGCGAGCACCGGGCGCTGCTGCTGGTGACGCTGCTGGCGACGGTGGTGTCCCTGCACGCGCTGCCCGCCGTGATCGAGACCGAGCCTCGGTTCGCGACAGCCTGGCAGCACCTGGGGTTCATCGACTACATCGACCGCACCGGGTCGGCCGTACCGGACCTGGACGCCCGCTGGAGCTGGCCGGGTTTCTTCGCGGCGGCCGCGTTCATCGGCAGGGCCTGCGGCATCACCGACTTCACGGAGATCATCCGCTGGTGGCCGCTGGCCGTCCAACTCGCCTACCTGGCCCCGATGTTCCTGCTGACCCGCTCGCTGCGGGCGAGCTGGCGGGCCAAGTGGACCGGCGTGTGGGTGTTCGTGCTCAGCGGCTGGGTCGGCCAGGACTACTTCTCCCCGCAGGGCTTCACCTATCTGCTGTACCTCGTGTTCGTGGCGGTCCTCCTGGTCTGGTTCCGCGCCCCGCACGCGCTGTGGGGCAGGTTCCGCCCCGGCGAGGCGGAGGTCGAGCCGGCCGGCCGACGGCAGCGGGCCGTGCTGCTCATGGTGCTGATCGGCCTGTACGCGGCGAGCGTCCCCGCGCACCAGCTCACCCCGTTCGTGATGCTCGGTGTGCTCGCGGCGCTGGTGCTGATCGGCAAGTCGGAACTGCGCGGGCTGCCCATGCTGTTCGCGGTGCTGGTCGCGGTGTGGGTCGGTTTCATGGCCGAGCCCTACTGGTCCGGACACTTCGACGAGCTGTTCGGCGGGGTCGGCGGGGTCGGCAGCAATGTGTCGACGTCCGTGTCCGGTCGTATCCAGGGCGGCGACCCGACGCACAAACTGGTCCTGTACGCGCGGGTGCTGCTGGCCGGCGGGGTGATGGCGTTGGCCTGCCTCGGCTGGTTGCGTCGCCGCTGGAACAGGTACCGCGAGCGGTCGCTGCTGGTGCTCACCTTCGTACCGTTCCTGGGCTTCGGCATGCAGTCGTACGGCGGTGAGATGGCCCTGCGTGTCTTCATGTTCGCCCTTCCCGGCGCCGGTCTGCTGGCCGGTCTCGCCCTCTTCCCGCGCACCGGCGCCACCGCGGGGGAAAGCGAGAAGGACCGCCGCCGCCTGGCCCCGCTCGCGGCGCTGCTGGCGGGTCTGCTGCTCATGGGCGGCTTCCTGATGGCCCGCTGGGGCAACGAGGCGTTCGAACGGATCCGGCCCGGCGAGGTCGCGGCCATGGACTACGTCTACGCCCACGACAGGCCGACGGTTCGCCTGCTGTGGCTGAGCAACGACACGGTGAACAACGTGACCCCGGCGATGCCGTGGGGCGCGAAGGACATGGAGCGCGTGAACTACGTGCCGACGCCGGCACCGACCGATCCGGTGCTGGTGTCGGGACTGGTCAAGGCGCTCAAGGACGCGGGACCCCACTCGTATCTGATGATCAACAAGAGCCAGGTCACGTACTTGCGCATGGACGTGGGCTACCCGGCGGCCTGGGAGTCCCGGCTGATCCGCAACCTCGACGACCGGCAGGAGCTGACGCGGGTCCTGACCAACGACGACGTGACCATGTACGCGCTGCGCAAGCAGCCCGCGGGCAAGGTGCCGAAGCCGGATCCCGGACCGATCGGGCCGCAGGTGACCTGGACCCCGTGGTCGGTGGTCGGCGCTCTCGCCGCCGTCGCGCTGGTGCTGCTGCTCACCGCGCGTGAGATGGTCCGGGTCGCGGTGCGGCCCGGGGTGCGGCAACTGCGGTTGCTCCAGGGCAGTTTCTGGTTCTCGCTGCCGCTGCTCGCGGTGCTGCTGGCCTCGCTGGTGCAGCGGTTCATGACGATGAAGTGACGGTGAAGTCAGCCGCGTGGCTCGTCCGGCTCACCGGGCGAGCCACTTCACCTCGTACGCCCGCATGTCGAACCGCTTCCCGTCCACCTTCGCGCTGATCGGCCGGTCCAGGGTGTTGACCACCAGGACGGTCTTGTCGGTGGCGAGGACACGCACGTTGGGCACGTCGTCCGGGGCGACGGAGACGGTCTCGTACCTGCTCCCCGGCGGGAAGGCCTTCCCGAACCGCTCGACAAGGCCGTACATGGCGAGCTCCGCGCCGCCGCCCGAGGTGTCGGTCGGCGTCCACAGGCAGCCGGGGCAGTCGGTCCCCTTCCCCTCCTCCGGGTTCCAGTAGAAGCCGGAATCGGCGCCGCCCTTGACCATGGCGATCATGCCGGTGGCCTGGACGGCGACCCGATGCTGTTCGGACCAGCCCGAGCGGTCGTCGTTGCCGTCGGCGGGTTCGACGTAGTACTCGGCCCACCACAGCGGCAGGTCGTGGGTCTGCCGCCGCACCCACTCGCTCACGGCGGTGAGTTTGTCGGTCGCCGCGAACTCGTTCGGCAGCAGGTCGTCGTCCTTGGTGTAGCTGGAGCCGTCGACCACCACGAAGTCGGCGCCGGCCTTGTGCGCGTTCCAGTAGCCGAAGGCGTCCAGGACCCGCTGGTCCATGGCGCCCCAGGCGCCCCGCAGGGCGGTGGAGGCGTCCTGCTTCTGGCGGGGGTCGACGCTGTCCATGACCAGGTACGGGCCGCCGACCATGATGTCCGCGTCCACCTTCTTCAGCGCCTTGTAGACCAGGTTGTACAGCCGGGTGTATCCCTCGTAGTCCCAGCGGCCCTCGGCGTTGTTCCAGAAGCCCTTGAACTCGTTCCAGACGATGAAGTGGCGTACGTCCGGATAGCGTCTGGCGACGGTCGCGGTCAGGTCGGCGAAGTCCTGGTAGTGGGCGGGTGTCGGGGCGGTCTCCAGGGCCGACCGGCTCCAGTCGGTGTTGTCGACGCCCGCCTTGCCGCCCTTCATCCAGTCCGGTGAGCAGCACAGTGTGATCACTGGGGTGCCGCCGGATGCGCGGACGAAGTCGATGCGCCGGTCCATCGCCGTGAAGTCGTAACGGCCCTTGACCGGCTCGGGGTTGTCGGCGCCCCAGCCCATGATGTGCTGGTTCTGCGGCAGCCCGCCGTTCTGCGAGAGCCGCTCCGCCACGCGCTTCGTCGCCGTCCCGCTGCCCTCGTCGGCGCTGTACTGGGTGTGGGTGAAGCCCCAGCCCACATACGGCTCCGGCCGCTTCGCCGGGGTGGCCGGAGTGCCGTGCACCTTGTCGCCGTCGCGCGAGGTCCCCGCGGTGCTCCCGCTGCCGGGAAGCGTGTTGATCAGGGTCACCACCAGGGCCAGAGCGGCCACGCCCACACCGAGCAGGGCGGTGAGCCGCCACCGCCGAGAATCCGAATTCCACCCATGACGTCCCATCAAGGACAACAGTAGGAGGAGAGAGGGCTCCGGGGGCAGATATCCCGCAGAGCACCGTTTTGTAACAGGACGGAGGGGGCGGCACGGGGGAAACCGGGTGCGCCGGGCGGTCCTGTGCCGGATCATGGCGGCATGTCTGCGAACCCACACGACGCTCTGCCGATCCGGCTCAACGTCGACGACTCCGACTCGCCGTCCGACGTCGTCGACGCGCTGTTCCTCGGCCGCTTCGCGACGGGCGAGCAACCGTACGCGCACGCCGCCAACATCGACCGCGTCCGTTCCGGCGTGACCCTGCTGCCGCGCGACGCCCGCGTGCTGCGCGTCGCCCGCGACGACGACCGCAGCGCGACCCTCGCCGAGGGTGACGGCTGGACCCTGCTGGTCTCCCGCTGGAACCGGGGCGCGGACGTCACGGTGACCGCGACCAGCGCCGACCTCGCGGCGAAGGTGCTGAACGAGGCGACGGACGGCGCGGCCGACGAGCCCGAGCCGCAGCCGGAGAACGTGGCGATGGGTTTCTGGTACGTCTCCCCCAGGCGCGGCCCGCACCGCACCACCCGCCAGATCTCCGCGGGTACCTGGGAGGAGATCCGCGCCAACTACACCGCACCGGTGGCCGAGGCGATGGACGACCTGATGAAGACCACCCCCGAGGACATCGCGGGCCGCCTGCTGCTGCTCCACGGCCCGCCCGGCACCGGCAAGACCTCGGCGCTGCGCACGCTCGCCCGCTCCTGGCGGGACTGGTGCCAGGTGGACTGCGTGCTCGACCCGGAGCGGCTCTTCTCCGACGTCGGCTATCTGATGGACATCGCGATCGGTGAGGAGGACACGGCGGGCAAGGGCCGTTGGCGGCTGCTCCTGCTGGAGGACTGCGACGAGCTGATCCGCGGCGAGGCCAAGCACACGGCCGGCCAGGCCCTGTCCCGACTGCTGAACCTGACCGACGGCCTGCTCGGCCAGGGCCGCAACGTCCTGGTGGGCGTCACCACCAACGAGGACCTGGAGCGCCTGCACCCGGCGGTGGTCCGGCCCGGCCGCTGCCTCGCCCGTATCGAGGTCGGCAGGCTGACCCGCCAGGAGTCGGTGGCCTGGCTCGGCGGTGAGGCCGGCGACCAGGAGGAGGCCGTGGGCCGGGACGGGGCGACGCTGGCGGAGCTGTACGCGCTGCGCCGGGGCACGTCACCGACGTCGGTGCCGGGGGCGCGGGACGGGGCGGACGCGGGGCTGTATCTGTAGTGCTTTGATGGACGTATGACCCTGTTCGTCGGTACCTCGGGGTGGCAGTACAAGGACTGGCGGGACCTCGTCTACCCGGCCGGGGTCCCGACGCGGCTGTGGCTGGAGGAGTACACACGGCTCTTCGCCACGGTGGAGATCAACAACGCGTTCTACCGGCTGCCGTCGCGGGAGACCTTCGAGTCCTGGCGGGACCGGGTGCCGCCGGGCTTCGTGGTCGCGGTCAAGGCCAGCCGCTACCTCACCCACATCAAGCGTCTGAAGGACCCCGAGGAGCCGGTGCACCGCCTGATGTCCCACGCCGCGGGCCTCGGTGACCGCCTGGGCCCGGTCCTGCTCCAACTCCCGCCGACCCTGCGCGCCGACCCTGACCTGCTGGACGCCTGCCTCGCCCGCTTCCCCTCCGGCACGCGGGTCGCGGTCGAGCCGCGCCACGACTCCTGGTGGACGCCCCGGGTCCGTCGGGTACTGGAGTCCCGGGGCGCCGCCCTGTGCTGGGCTGATGTCCTGGCCCGCCCGGTGACCCCGCTCTGGCGCACCGCCGACTGGGGGTACGTCCGTTTCCACGAGGGCCGCGCCCAGCCGTGGCCGCGTTACGGCCGGCGTTCCCTGGAGACGTGGGTCGACCGCGTCGCCACCACCTGGTCCAGGACCCACGACGTCTACGCGTACTTCAACAACGACCCGGGCGGCGCGGCAGTGGCCGACGCGGTGACCTTCGCCACGGCGGCGACGAAGGCGGGCCTGACGGCGACCCGCACGCCGGAGCGACCGGCACTCAGCCGGCACTGAATGTCGCCGGAACCCGGTATCCGCCGCAGCGGCGCTCAGCCACGACGAGGCTGCCCGGCGGTGCCGAACTCCCCTCACTCCTCCCCATAAGCCGCCCGCAGGGCATCCCGCACGGCGGCGAGCGCCGCAGCCTCGTCCAGCCCGAGCCGCCGCACCCGCTCGACGTAGGCCTGAGCCGCGGCCGCCGCTTCCCGGACCGCCGCCGAGCCCGCGGCGGCGACGAACGTTCCGTTGCGGCCCCGCGTCTCGATCACCCCGTCCGTCTCCAGGGCCCGGTACGCCTTGGCCACCGTGTTCACCGCGAGCCCCAGCGACTCGGCCAGCCCGCGCACGGTCGGCAGCCGGTATCCCACCGGCAGTTCACCGGACCGGGCCTGCTCGGAGATCTGCGAGCGCACCTGCTCGTACGGCGGCGCGCTGTCGTCGATGTGGATCTTCAAGGTCACGGGCCGATTCTCTCGTACCCGCCGGAAAATGAGAGGCATCCGGGCGCGGCTGCCGCATACCGTGCGGCCCCATGACAGTGATCGTGCGCGACCTGCGTCCCGACGTCCGGGCCGACACCGAGGGCTTCGCCCTCGTCCGGCGGCTCGGACTCCCCTTCTTCCTGGTCACTCCCGATTCCATCGCCTACGACCTCACCCACGCCCACCCCGACGGCCACTACCGCCCGCTCGTCGCCGAGGAGGACGGCGAGATCATCGGCACGGCCCAGGTCGGCATCGTCCACGACAGCCCGGAGCCCGGCGTGGGCTACGTGAACGTGTACACGCACCCGGGGCGGACGCGCCGCGGTGCGGGCTCGCTCCTGGTCCGTGCGGCCGAGGAACACCTGGCCGAGCGCGGGGCGAGGAAGCTGTTCGCGTGGGTGCTGGACGAGCCCGGCAACCGCGGCTTCGCCGAGCGGCACGGCTATCGCCCCAGCCGCTCCGCGCACTTCCTCCGGCTGGACCTGGCGAACGGCAGCCTGCCGCCGCTCGCGGAACTCCCGCCGGGCGTAGAGCTCCGTACCGGGGCCGACTTCGCGGACGATCCGCGTCCGCTGTTCGAGCTGGACGCGGAGACGATGTCCGACGAGCCGAGCGACATCGCCTACGAGTTCACGGACTACGAGGCCTGGCTCGAAGAGAGCTGGAACCACCCGCTGGTCAGCCGCGAACTGACCTCGGTGGCCGTGGTGGAGGGCCGCCCCGTCGCCTTCAGCGTGGCCCGCACGGACGGCGGCACCCGCTACGGCACCGTCATGACCGGCACCGCGCGCGCCTTTCGCGGCCGGGGCCTGGCCAAGCTGGCGAAGAACGACTCCCTGCACCGGGCCCGCGCGGCCGGGTGCACCGAGGCGTTCACCGGCAACGACGCAGGGAACGGCCCGATGCTGGCGATCAACAAGTGGTTCGGGTACGAGGTCTGCGCGACGGAGGTGCGCCATGTCCGCGAACTCGGCTGACGCGGCAACGGTGGTGGAGGTCGTGCTCGTCAAGGGCGGCCGGACGAAGATCCGTTACGCGGGTGAGCTCATCGGGGACGACGGCACCCGGGTCGCCGTACGGGCTCTTTGGGCGGGCGCGGGGGTCCGCGACTTCGGCTTCGTGCGCTTCGAGCCCGGTGACGTCTTCACCGAGTACTACTGGCGTGACCGCTGGTACGCGGTGAAGGAGGTCCGTGCCGCGGACGGTGGCGTGAAGGGCTGGTACTGCGACATCACCCGCCCGGCGGTCGTCTCCGGGACGGAGCTGGTCGTCGAGGACCTCGACCTGGACCTGTGGCGCTCCGCCGACGGCGGCGACGTACGGCGGCTGGACGAGGACGAGTTCGCCGGGAGCGGACTGTCGGAGCGGGACCCGCAGGCCGCCGCGGCGGCCTTGGCCGCACTCGACGAACTGGAGACCCTGGCCCGCGGGGGCGGCTTCGACGCCCTGCTGGCCTGAGGCCTGCCAGGGCTCACAGCGTCGCCACCACCGCGTACCGCTCGTCGTCGACGTCCTTCCCCCACAGCGCCGTGTCGTCCGACAGCCGTTCCACGCGCACCTGTCCGGCGACCGGCTCCAGAAGGCCGACGAGCCGGTCCGCGGCCATGCCGACCGGGGAGACCGTCCCCCACACGCCCTCCACCAGCACGAACCGTCCTCCCGGGCGCAGCAGTCCGCGCCAGCGCCGCAGAACGCGGGCGGGGTCGGGCAGCGCCCACAGCACATGCCGTACCAGCACGACGTCGAAGCGCTGCTCCCCGACCGGGGGTGCCGCCGCATCACCGAGCAGGAACACCGCGTCACGGCCGGCCAGCTTGGCGCGGGCCAGTTCCACCATCGGCGGGGACAGGTCGACACCGGTGACGCGGTGCCCCCGCTCGGCGGCGAGCAGCGAGAGGCTGCCGGTGCCGCAGCCGAGGTCCAGGACGTCGGCGGGCCGGCCCGGGAGCCAGCCATCGAGCCGGGCCGCCCAGGCGGCACGGACCTGCGGGTCGCGCAGACCGTGGTCCGGCTCCTCGTCGAATCCGGCGGCCTCGGTGTCCCAGTCGACACTCACCGCGGTCGCGTCATCACTCTTGTTTGCCATGCCCCAAGCGTGACACCCGCCACTGACATCCGAATCGTGACAGCCGCCACTGACAGACCCCGACCGATGAGGAACTCTCCCCGAAAGGGTCTACCTCCGTGACCACACGGAACTCGGTAGGCACTGAAGGAGGCCGCCATGCGCCGCGTAACCGTGCACAAGCCCCTGAAGAGGCCCGATACCCGCCGCGTCCACGACGAGTCCGAGGAGCTCCCCGCGGGCCGCCCCGAGGTGCGCAAGGACATCGCCCGCACATGGTGGCCGGACGGCTGACCCGAGGCGAGGCCGCGTCAGTCCAGCCGCTTGCGGTAGTGGAGTCGGTCGTCCGGTCCGTCGACGCGTCGCTCCGTGACTTCGTAGCCGAACCTCGGATAGATCTCCTGGTTCTCCCACATCATCGCGTTCGTGTAGAGCCCGACCTCGGGCAGACGCAGTTCACGCGCGCGTGCGTCGACGAACTCCAGCAGCCGTCGCCCGACGCCCCTGCCGTGGGCGTCCGGGTGGACGGCGATGCTGTCGAGGAACAGATGGTCCTCGCGCGCCTCCAGCACGACCAGGCCGGTCACCCGGCCGGTGGCGGCTTCCTCCGCCACGAACACCTTCCCCGCGGCCACGTTCGCCGCGTGGTCCGCCTCCATGGGCTGCGGCACCACACCGATGCGCGCGATGTAGTGCTGGTAGGCCGCGTCGGTCACGGCCTTCACGGCCGGGACGTCGGCGGTGCCGGCCGGGCGGATCCGTTCGTTCGTCATGTGGCGCACGGTACCTACCTGAGCGCAGCCTCAGCGCTTCCTTAAGGCGAGCATAAGGATCTCCGGAACCGGCTCTCAGCAGGCGATTTCGCGGTTCCTTGGCGCTAGTTTCGGATTCGCCCCACGGGATTCGACCCATCCGTCAACGCGCCCGAGGCGGTTTCCGGGGCCTGTCCGGCGGCTCAGGCCGGACAAGCCCCGGCGGTGGTCAGCTGAACGCCGACGCGCAGGTCGTGGCGGTGGCGTGGGCGGGGTCGAGGGCGTTGGCGACCTCGTGGAAGGCGATGCGGTCGAAGAGTCCGATCGCCACGTGTTCGGAGAGGTCGGGCGAGCACAGGTCCTGTAGCAGGACGTTGGTGACGTCCGAGCCGCTCAGGTACTGGCTGCGCCAAGGCGTGGCCACCTCGTCGTACTTGGTGGCGATGACCGTGTACCGCACTCCGGGGACGGTGTCGCCGCCCGCGTTGAGCTTGGTGAGGAAGTCGGACCCGGGCATCTGGTCCGCGAGGCCGGGGGTGGTGGCCTTGATCAGGTCCTCGGCGCCGGGGAAGTACGGCAGCAGGTTGGTGAGGCCGCTCAGCGTGGCGCCGTGGTTGTCGGGGGCGAGGCCGACGAGGGCGTTCACCTTGGCGGCTCCGCCGAGGAACTTGAGGTAGTAGCGGGGCATCAGGCCGCCCTGCGAGTGACCGACGAGGTCGGCCTTGGCAGCGCCGGTCGCGGCGAGCACCTTGTCGACGAAGGAGGAGAGCTGCTCTGCCGACTTGTCGATGTGGCCGAGCCCGTAGAAGACGGGGACGCCGGGCAGCTGTCCGTAGTCGAGGGAGTAGACGCAGTACCCCCGGTGCTTCAGGTACGGCGCGAGGGACAGCCAGTTGTCGATGGAGTTCCCCAGCGTGCCGTGGACCAGGACGACGGGGCGGGGATGGGCGGCGGAGGGCTTGCACGAGTAGTCGTTCCAACCTCCCCCACTCTCGGCTTCGTTCGAGCGGGGGGACCCCCAGCTCGGCGCGGTCGAGGCGTGGGCGGTGGCGGCGGGGACGATGGCGACGGCGGCGGTCAGGAGCAGCGCGGCCAGGGGTCTGAGTACACGCTTCCAGGGCAGCATCGGGTGATCTCCTTGCGGCTCAAGGGAGTTCGACGGCCTTACGCCCTGTGATCCGGATCACGGGATGCTGTTCGCTCGTCAAGTTACGGACGGGTAGCAGTTGTGTGAAGTTACGCGTCAGTAAAAACTTCCAGTGATAGTCGGCGGTCCACTCGCCTTCGAGCGGGCCGTCACCAGGCTGGCCTGATCGGACCGTAGGGCGCGATACGCCCCAAACGATCACGCAACACGCGAACCTCACCCTCACCCAGCAGTTCGGCCCACTCGCCCACGACCTCGGCGGCCGCCTCCTCCGCCGCCCGGGTGCAGGCCCACCCCAGCTCGGTCAGCACGATCAGCCGCGCCCGGGCGTCCCCCGGATGTGGCCGCCGTTCGGCGTACCCCTTGCGCACGATCTCGTCGACGAGCTGGCTGGCGGCCTGCTTGGTGACCCCCAGATGCGCGGCGAGCTCGGTGACCGTCGCCCCGTCCGGGGCGAGCCGGGCGAAGGCGAAGCCGTGCGCGGGCCGCATCCCCTCGAAACCCCGGGCCACGACCCCGTCGTTGATGCGTTGCGTGAGGTCACCGGCGACGGCGAGCAGGGCGGCGGACAGGGCCATGGCTTCGGAGTTCTGCACGGAGGAATTCAAACACCCTTGACGAAATGGTCAAGCAGCTTGACCATGGAGACAGGTAGTCAAGCTACTTGACCAGTTTCGATCCAGCCGACCCAGAGGATTCAGAGGACACCCATGCCCGTCATCCGCTCGTCCGAGGCCACCACCCACGAGATCCACGGTGCCCGCTTCGTCTCGTACGCCACCCCGCTCACCGGCGCCGAGGAGCTGTGCGCCTGGCGGGGAGAGATACCCGCGGGGACGAAGGCCCCGGCCCACACCGTCAACCGCGAGGAGATCTTCCACCTGCTCATCGGCGAACTGCTCATCACACTCGACGGCCGCACCGAGCGGATCACGGCCGGCGACACCGCGATCGTCAACCCCGGCGCCACCCTCGCCGTCGAGAACCCCACCGATCACACCGCGATCTCCTGGGTCACCACCTCCGTCGGTCTGGAGGCCGAGCTGGCCGACGGCACCCGCATCACGCCGCCGTGGGCCAACTGACCGCCAGCGCCCCCGGCATCACGGCCCGGGGTCCGAACTTGGCTCGCGCGCGGTCCGCGACCTCCTCGATGCGGCGGACCTTCTCGTCCACGGGATCGAAGGTCAGCTGGTAGGGAGCCTGGCCGGCGGGGGTGAGGCCCTCGGCGCGCAGGGTGAGGGAGCGGACCCTGGCGCGTTGGAGGCCGAGGGACTCGTACATGCCATAAGCCGTCCTGGTCAGCGCCGCGGAGTGCGCGGTCGGCTCCTTGAGGGTGCGGCTGCGGGTCGTCGAGTTGGGGGTCCCCCCGCTCGAGCCTGTTCGAGAGTGGGGGAGGCCGGCGTAGCGCACGGTGAGGGTCAGGGTGTGGCAGACCTTCTCCACGGCGCGCAGCCGGGCGCCCAGTTCGTCGGCGGCGGACAGGAGCGCCCCGCGGTGGCGGACGGGGTCCAGTTCGTCCAGCCGGAAGGGGCGTTCGGCGGCCAGTGACCGGGAGACCGCGTTCGGGACCACCCGGCCGCGGTCGATCCCGTTCGCCTTCTCGTGCAGGTCGCGGCCCGCCTTGGCACCGACCAGCCGCTGGAGCGTGGACAGGGGTGCGGCGGCGACCCGGCCCAGGGTGTCGAGGCCGTACTCGCACAGGGTGCGGGCGGTGGCGGCGCCGACGCCGGGGAGCGCGGCCACGGGGCGGTCGGCGAGGAACTCCCTGATGGCGTCCTGGTCCGCGGGGACCGCGCGGGTCGTCCCGGGCCGTGCGTCGCGCAGTGCCATGCGGGCCAGCAGCGGGCCCGGCCCGGCGCCGATCACACAGTCGACGCCGTACAGCGCGAGGGCCCGGACCCGGATCACCGCCGCCAGCTCGACGGCGGCGCGCCCGAAGTAGCGCTCCGCGCCGCGCAGATCGGCGAGGGCGCCGTCCGGAGGCAGGGCCTCGACGACCGGAGTGAACTCCTCGAGGAGGCCGAGCAGCTCCGGCAGGGCCGCCTCGTGCGTCGGCGGCAGCTGGAAACGTACGCAGAGAATCGTCATCCCGCACTCCCCGGACTCTGGTGCCACAGCTTCTTCCCACCCGCCGGGCCCTCGCCCGCGGGACGCAGATCGGCCCAGGGGTGCATCTCGTACCCCGTGGGCATGCGGATCGTCCGGCCCTCGGCCGAGTCCCCCCGCCGCTGGGGAACGGGTTCCGCCAGCCGTGCCGCCACCTCGTCGAGGCCGCCCTCGGCACGCAGTTCGACCAGCTCGGCCAGGTTCCAGGCCGCCGAGCCCACCACGCTGAGGCTGCGCGGGCCGCGCCGCTGCACCACTCCACGCACCAGCAGCAGCCAGGAGTGGAAGACGGTGTGCGCGCAGGCGTCGTGGGAGTCGTCGAAGAAGGCCAGGTCGACCAGGCCCGTGCCGTCGTCCAGCGTGGTGAAGATGACCCGCTTGCCGGACCGGATCGGCGGGGTCTGGGTGGCCGCCTTGGCGCCCGCGACCAGCACCGTCTCGCCGTGCCGCGCCTCGCGCAGCCGGCGTGCCGAGACCACGCCCAGCTCCTGGAGGAACTCCTGGTGGTCGTCCATCAGGTTGCGCGAGGCGTCCATGGACAGCACGCCCAGCTCGGCGCTGAGCCGTTCCTCCGAGGTGAGGTCGGGCAGCCCGGCCGGGGCGGTCTTCCGCCCGCCGGCCAGCGGCAGTTGGCCGCCGCCCGCGCCCCGGGCGCCCCGGTGCAGCTCGGACAGGTGCAGTTGCAGGTCGCGGCGGTTGGCGCCGAAGGCGTCCAGCGCGCCGACCTGGGCCAGCCGCTGGGCCAGCGGCCGGCTCGGGCGGGCCCGTTCCCAGAAGTCCAGCAGCGAGGCGTACGGCTGCCCGTCGGCGATCCGCTTCGCCTCGGCCTCGCTGATGCCGTGCACGTCGGAGAGGGCCAACCGCAGCCCCCACACCCCTGATTCAGACACCAGTTCGATCCGGTGTGCGACCCCCGACACGTTCACGTCCAACGGCAGCACCGGCACCCCGCGCCGCCGCGCGTCCGCCAGCAGCAGCCGCTTGGGGTACATCCCGGGGTCGTGCGTGAGCAGCCCCGCGTAGAAGGCGGCCGGGTGATGCGCCTTCAGCCAGGCCGACTGGTAGGTCGGTACGGCGAAGGCGACCGCGTGCGCCTTGCAGAAGCCGTAGGAGCCGAAGGCCTCGATGATCTCCCAAGTCCGCTGAATCGTTTCCGCGTCATAGCCGTTCGCCGCCGCGTGCTGCGCGAACCAGAACCTGATCCGCCCCTGCGACTCCGGATCCGACAGCCCGCGCCGCACCCGGTCCGCCTCGCCGCGCCCGCAGCCGGTCATGATGTCGACGATGTCGATGATCTGCTCGTGGAAGACGACGACCCCGTACGTCTCCTTCAGCGGCCGCTCCAGGTCGCGGTGCGGATAGCGGATGGGCGCCCGCCCGTGCCGGGCCTCGATGAACGGCCGCACCATGTCGGCGGCGACCGGACCGGGCCGGAAGAGGGAGATGTCGACGACGAGATCGTGAAAGGTCGCCGGCTGGAGGCGTCCCACCAGGTCCCGCTGGCCCGGCGACTCGATCTGGAAACAGCCCAGCGTCTCGGCGGAACGGATAAGCCGGTACGTCGCCGGGTCGCCGGGCGGCACTCCGTCCAGGTCCACCTCGGCGCCCGTCGCCCGCTTCACCTCCGCGACCGCGTGAGCCATCGCCGACTGCATCCGCACGCCCAGCACGTCCAGTTTGAGCAGGCCGAGGTCCTCCACGTCGTCCTTGTCGAACTGCGACATGGGGAAGCCCTCGCCGCTGGTCGGCATGACCGGGGTGCGGGCCAGCAGGGAGGCGTCGGAGAGGAGCACCCCACAGGGGTGCATGGCGACTCCGCGCGGGAGGGCGTCGAGGGCCTCGACCAGTTCCCAGAGCCGTCCGTACTTCTCCCCTTCCCGTTGGCACTCCCCTGCCAGTTCCCTGAGCTCGGGCAGTTCGTCGAGGGCCGCGCGGGCGTCGCGTGCCCGGATGTGCGGGAAGGACTTGGCGACGCGGTCGATCTCGGCCGGGTCCATGGACAGGGCCGCGCCCACGTCCCGGATCGCGTGGCGGACCCGGTACGTCTCCGGCATCGCGACCGTCGCGACCCGCTCGCCGCCGAACCGGTCGATGATCGCCCGGTAGACCTCCAGCCGGCGCGCGGACTCCACGTCGATGTCGATGTCCGGCAGCACGACCCGCTCCTTGGACAGGAAGCGTTCCATCAGCAGCCCGTGCTCGACCGGATCGGCGTGCGCGATGCCGAGCAGGTGGTTGACCAGGGAGCCCGCGCCGGAACCGCGCGCGGCGACCCGGATGCCCATCTCCCTCACGTCGTCCACCACTCGGGCGACGGTCAGGAAGTACGAGGCGAACCCGTGGTGGGCGATGATGTCCAGCTCCCGGTGCATCCGCTCCCAGTAGGCGCGCCGGGTGCCGTAGCCGCGCAGCACCATGCCCGCCGCCGCCCGCGAGGCCAGCGCCCGCTGGGCGGTGCGGCGGCCGGCGCCGACCAGGTGCGGCTCGGGGAAGTGGACGGTGCCGATGCCGAGGTCGTCCTCGGGGTCGACCAGGCACTCCGCGGCCGTCGCCCGGGTCTGCTCCAGCAGGCGGTGGGCTGCCTCGCGCCGGTAGCCCGCGGCCTCCACGACCCGCTCGGCCACACGCAGCATCGCCTCCGCGTCCTTCAGCCAGGCCTCACCGGAGTCCAGCTCCTTGGTGGGGTCGACGGGGACCAGGCGGCGGGCGGCGTCCAGAACGTCGGCGACCGGACCCTGGCCGGGGTCGGCGTACCGGACGGCGTTGCTGAGCACCGGCCGGATCCGCTGCTCGGCGGCGAAGCCGACGGTGCGGGCGGCCAGGCGCAGGGAACCGGGACCGGTGCCCTCGCGGCCGTGCCAGACGGCCTCCAGGCGCAGGGCGTCGCCGTAGACCTCGCGCCAGGGCACGAGGAGCTTCACGGCCCGGTCGGGACGGCCCGCGGCGAGGGCGCGGCCGACGTCGGAGGCAGGGCCGAGCAGGACGGTCAGACCGTCGGCGTGGTTGTCGGACCAGGGCAGCAGCGGGGTGCCCTCGGCGGTGTGGGCGGCGGTGACCAGCCGGCACAGGTCGGCCCAGCCACGGGCCCCGTCCCGGGCGAGGAAGGTCACGCGGGGTGTCGACTCGTCGATGAAGGCACCGCCGCGGACGGGGGTACGGCGGCGCTCCGTCGACACGGCAGTGTCTCGGCGCTCGGCGCTGTCCCGCCCCTCAGGCTCCCCCACCGCGAGCTCCGCGCCGAACAGCGGGCGGACGCCCGCCTTGGCGCAGGCCTTGGCGAAGCGGACCGTGCCGGCGAGGGTGTCGCGGTCGGTGAGGGCGAGGGCGTCCATGCCCCGCTCGGAGGCGCGCTCGGCCAGCCGCTCGGGGTGCGATGCGCCGTAGCGCAGGGAGAACCCGGAGACGGTGTGCAGATGCGTGAAACCCGGCACACGCACCTCCCGCCCTCGTGAGCCCCGACCGGCTCTCGAACATCAGTTCCCTACTCTCACCCCCACCATACCCCCATCCCCGAACAAGTGTGCGACATACGTTCCGGCGCGTCCCACCTGCGCAAACACGGAAAGTCCCGCCCCTCGCGCGTGGGGCGGGACTTCCGGAGGCCGTGCGCTCGGCGGATCAGCCGATCCGGTGCGCTCGGGGATCAGCCGATCTGGGCGCCCGTGGCCGACAGCGCCTCCGTGACCGGCTGGAAGAACGTCTCGCCGCCGGCGGTGCAGTCGCCGCTGCCGCCGGAGGTCAGGCCGATCGCATTGCTGCCCGAGAAGAGCGAGCCGCCGCTGTCACCGGGCTCGGCGCACACGTCGGTCTGGATGAGGCCGCTGACGGTGCCCTCCGAGTAGTTCACCGTGGCGTTCAGACCGGTGACCGTGCCGGAGTGCACCTGGGTGGTCGAGCCGCTGCGGGTGACCTTCATGCCGACGGTGGCCTCGGCCGCGGCGGTGATCCGCTGGGCGGAGCCGTTGTAGAGGTCGACCTCGCTCGGGTGGTCGGTGCCCGAGGTGTACTTCACCAGGCCGTAGTCGTTGCCCGGGAAGCTGGACTGCTCGTTCTTCCCGATCACGGCGCCGGAGGAGTCCGACCAGGTCGAGATGGCATCGGTGCAGTGCCCCGCGGTCAGGAAGTACGGCTGCCCGTCCTTGACCACGTTGAAGCCGAGCGAGCAGCGCCCGCCCGAGCCGGTGATCGCCTCGCCGCCCGCCAGGAAGGGCTTGTACTCCCCGGCGTTTCGCTTGAGTTCGGCCGTGCCGCCGAGTCCGTCGACCACCTTGGTGAGCTTGGCCCACTGCGCCCCGGAGACCGTCCTGTCGGCCGTGACGACGACCTTGTCGCTGACCGGGTCGGTGGCCCAGGAGGTGCCGGGGATGGTGGCGTCCTGCTTCAGCGTCGTGCGGGCGCCGTCGAGTTCGGCGAGGGAGTTCGCGACGACTCTGGCCTTGGCGCCGGCCGCCTCGACGGTTTTGGCGGCGGTCTCGTCGAGCACGTTCACGACGAGACTCTTCGCCTTCGCGTCGTAGTAGGTGCCCGCGGCGTCGGCGCCGAGGTCGCCGACGAGCGTGGTGGCGAGCTTTCCGGCCGCCGGGGCCGAAAGGGTCTGCGGCGCAGCGGTCTTCGCGGGCTCGCTGGCGTTCGCACTCTGGAAGGTGACTCCCGCGGCGACCAGTGCGGCGACACCCGCACCTGCCACGACCGCCCGCCGCCCGGGTATGCGTCGGTGCTTCAACTCACGTCCTCCTGTGGGGGGTCGGTCCGGGGGTCGTGGGGAACCCGCGGACCGGAAGGCTGGTTGACGGGCGCCTACTCTTCCGAACCGCACAGGGAGCACACAAGGTCGACTTCAGGACGCGCGTACCAAGGCGCCGCGCGCCCCCTTCCTCCTTGACCGCCGACGGCCGCCCAGAGGAATTCGCACTGCAAACACTACGCGCGAGTAACCTTCAGCGGACAGTGACATCAAGCCGTGGCTTGTTTTCGCCCCCGCCGCGCAAGGAAAAGCCCCCGCACGCGGGTTCGCGCGCGGGGGCTCTCCCGGAGCCGACCCGGAGGGATCGTCAGCCGACGCTCACGCCGTAGGCGCTCAGCGCCTCGGTGACCGGCTGGAAGAAGGTCGTACCGCCGGAGGTGCAGTCGCCGCTGCCGCCGGAGGTCAGACCGTAGGCCACGGAACCCCCGTACAGCGGGCCGCCGCTGTCGCCGCCCTCGGCGCAGACCGTGGTCTGGATCAGGCCGGAGACGATGTCACCGCTGCCGTAGTTGACGGTGGCGTTCAGTGCGGTGACCCGGCCGCTGTGGGTGCCGGTGGTGGAGCCGCGGCGGTACACCGTCGTACCCACGGACGGCGTGGCCGCGCTGGAGATGGTCTGGCTGCCGACCGAGCTCGGGTGCGCGATCGAGGAGTTGGTGTAGCGGACCAGCGCGTAGTCGTTGCCCGGGAAGCTGTAGCTGACGTTCGTGCCCAGGGTCGTGGTGTGACCGGAGTTGCTGTACCAGGTCGAGGCGACCTCACCGCAGTGGCCCGCGGTCAGGAAGTAGTACGTGCTCCCGCTGTGCACGTTGAAGCCGAGCGAGCAGCGGTAGGAGCCGCCGTAGATGGCGTCGCCGCCGGTGATCAGCTTGTTGAACTTGCCCGCGGTGTGCTTGATGGTCAGGGCACCGGCGTTGGCACCCGCCTGCCGCTCGATCTTGGCGATCTCGGCCTTGGAGACGGTGTTGTCGACGGTGACGACGACCCGGTTGGTCTTGCTGTCGACGGCCCAGGCCGTGCCGGGGATGTCCGCCTTGAGCACGGAACCGCTCACCGTGCTGAGCTGTGCGGTGCTGAAGGTCTGGGCGTCGCTCGCGCTCGCGGTGGGGACGGCGAAAGCGGCCGCGGCCACGAAGCCGGTGGACACGGCGATCAGCCGGGTCCGTCTCGCGATGGGGCTGCGCGGGGTGTTGCGCTTGATCCTCACTTTTCGTTCCCTCCCAGGGGAAGTCGGGGGCCCGCGTGGGGTCGGGGCCCGTGAGGCGCAGCCAGGGAGTGTCAACACCCGGATTTCGGGCATGCCGTGCCCCTGACAAGCGCTGTGGGGGAGTATTCGGCCGAACGGCCGGTAGGCGCAAGGGCGCCTTTCGGCCGTGCGGCTGTGTGCGATCCGTGTCGTCTGTGTGTGTTCTTGATGCGATTCAGGTGATTGACGCCCTGCCAGTTCCCCCCGGAGGGCGGCGGATTCAGAGCAGTCGCCGCTCCCCCGCCTCGACGGCGGCCTCCAGCGTGTTCCCCGGTGGCGGGAGCGGGCACAGGAAGTGGTCGGCGAAGGCGCACGGCGGCAGCACGGCCCGGTTGAAGTCGACGGTGGTGCGGCCGTCGGCGTCGGGTGCGGCCGGGTACAGGAACCGGAACCGGTAACTGGTGTCGCCGCTGGTGGCGTCGGCGAACACCGCCCACAGCGCACCGCTCGCCTGCCGCGCCACCTGGAGCGTCGACTCCCGCCCGTCCAGGGCGAAGGCGAGCTCACCGGCGAGACCGAGCCCGCGCTCGACCCCGTCCGCGGCCGCGACCCGGACGGTGCGCGTCCCGTCGTACGGTGTGAAGCGCCCGGGCGCCGACCAGCGCGGGTCGTACGAGGTGGCCTCGATGCCCCGGAAGCTTCGGCGGCCCTCGGCGTCCGGGTCGTAGTCCCGGACTCCCCAGACTCCTTCCCGTATCAGCACGACCAGCCGCCGCCCGCCGAGCGCGACCCGGGACGACTCCTCCGGCCCGCCGTCGGCGGCCAGGCGTATCGCGCCGGAGAAGGGCCGGCCGTCCACGGTGAGGCCGTCGGCCCCGGTGGCGGTGAGCAGCACCGCGTCACCGTCCACGGCCCAGGTGCCGGGGATGTCCGGAAGTCGCCCCTCCGGATAATCCTCGATCCAGTGCGTGCCGATGAGCGCGAGCGGCCCGTAGGGCGCGGACACCGCGTCCACACGGTCCGCGTGCCACCTCTTCCAGCCGTCGGATGCGTCCGTCGTCATGTGCTCAAACCTTCCATATGCTGATCAACAATTCCATGTGGGTTCAGCCATTCCATACCGGGCTGGACCGCACCGGACGGGCGGGCCGGGCCAGGCCCAGGTGCTCCCGGAGCGTGCTGCCCGGGTAGAAGGTGCGGAACAGGCCGCGGTGCTGGAGCAGCGCGACGGTGCCGTTGACGAGCCGCTCCAGGTCACGGCGCGGTTCGGCCGGGGTGAGGTGGAAACCGTCGGCGACGCCGTCCGCGTGCCAGGCGGCGATCAGCTCCGCGAGGTCGACGGGGCCACCCCGGTACAGCGGGCCCCGCACGGTCTGCCGGGGGCCGCCCCCGCCGTGGCCCGGCTCGGCCGCGTGCTCGCCGTCGCCGAGGTCGACGATCAGGCCGGCCAGGACCCGGAGGCTGCCCGGGTCCCGCCCGGACTCGGCGGCCGACGCCCGCAGCCGGTCCCGTACGGCCGCGACCTGCCTGGGGTCGGCGGCGCGGACCAGGGCGACGTCGGCGTGCCGGGCCGCGGTCGCCACGGCGGGCCCCTCGGTGGCGTCGACCACCCGGACGGGGTGGCCCTGCGGGGACCCGGGCGCGCTGTCCCACAACCGTGCGGCCGTCTCGGCCACTTCGCCCTCGTCTGGCGAGACGTCGATCCGCCAGCCCGCCCGGCCGCGGCTGACCCGGTCGAGGGCGGCGACGGCGTCCCGCACGTGGAAGGGCTCGGTGTGCGTGGCCGCGACGGTCGGGACCAGGCCGATCCGGTGGGTGGCGGGCGCCACCCGGGACAGCACGGCGAACGCGTCCGGGTCGGGGCGGGCGAAGGTGTCGTCGAGGGTGACGAAGTCGAGCCCGCCGCTCTCGGCGAGCCGGGCCAGCTCCACATGGGAACCGGCGTCGTACGTCGACGGCAGGTCGACGGCGGCGGCCAGGTGCAGCAGCGCCCGGCCGTGCGATGAGCTCATGTGGCGGGACCCTTTCTCGGGGACCTGGGGGCTTGTGGAGGCCCCGGATCAGAGGACCTTGGAGAGGAACGCCCGTGTCCGCTCGTGCCGCGGCCGGTCGAGTACGTCGGCAGGTGTGCCCTGCTCGACGATCCGGCCGCCGTCCATGAAGACGACGGTGTCGGCGACCTCGCGGGCGAAGCCGATCTCGTGCGTGACGACGATCATCGTGGTGCCCTGGGCGGCCAGGTCCTTGATGACGGCGAGGACTTCGCCGACCAGCTCGGGGTCGAGCGCGGAGGTCGGTTCGTCGAAGAGCAGCAGCTTCGGCTCCAGGGCGAGCGCGCGGGCGATGGCCACCCGCTGCTGCTGACCACCCGACAGCTGCTTGGGGTAGGAGTCGGCCTTGTCGGCCAGTCCCACCCGGGCGAGCAGCCGGCCGGCCTGCTCCACCGCCTGCCCGCGGGGCCGCTTCAGCGCGGAGACCGGCGCCTCGATGACGTTCTCCAGCACGGTGAGGTGGGGGAAGAGGTTGAAGTTCTGGAAGACGAAGCCGATCCGGGTGCGCTGCCTGAGGACCTCGCGCTCGGGCAGCTCGTGCAGCTTGTCGCCGGACCGCCGGTAGCCGATCAGGGCGCCGTCCACGCTGATCGTGCCCCGGTCCACCTTCTCCAGGTGGTTGATGGTGCGCAGCAGCGTCGACTTGCCGGAGCCGGAGGGCCCGAGCACGACGGTGACCTCGCCGGCGCGCACCCGCAGGTCAATGCCCTTCAGGACTTCGAGCGAGCCGAAGCTCTTGTGGACGGACCTGATGTCGACCATGTCGACGATGTCGCTCATCGAAACTCCTTGCGTGGAAACCCAGGCCTTCAAGCCGGGGAGGAAACAGATCCGGGGATCGCCGGTCGCGCAGCGTGCGGATTGCGATACTTCGCGTCGTGTCAGGCGGCGATGACCAAGCCGTCGGGTCTACCGCCGGGCCGGCGGGAAGTCAGGTCTGTGGAGCTTGTGCAAGACCGTGGGCGGCATACCGTCCCTTCGCTGGTAACCCCAGGCGGCAGCGGGCTGTGAAGCAGAAAGCCCGACCCGCGAGGGAAGGAATCCCCGTCGTTCACGGCGATGAGGAGGTCAACGAGTGAATCCCTTGCTGGCGGAAGTTGTGGTGGGCCCGGGTCACGCGGCGGCGGGACGCGCCAGGTCCCGCAGGAAGCCCAGCACGGCCCGGGCGGTGGCGTCGTTCTGCCGGAAGGCGGGCCCGCCGGTGCGCGGCCGGGTGAAGGCACCCGGGGTACGGCCGTCGGTGTAAGGGCCGAGAGCGAAGCGCCGGGGGTGCGGCCGGCCATCCCGGTCGAGGATCCGCCCGTCGCCGGGGTCCACCCGGAGCAGCCCGTCGGGGGTCTCGGCGGCCCCGTCGGCATGCAGTTCGCGCAGCAGGCTGTCGCGGGCCCGGCCGACGGTGGGCTCGGGCAGCCGTGCCTCCACCAGCGCCCGTGCCTCGACCGAGAAGCCGGGCACGGTGGGGCTCGACGCCCGGAACACCCCGTCCTCGGCGGCGACGGTCAGGCCTGCGCCCGCGAACCGGAGCAGTCCCGCCCGGGACAGGGCGAGCATCTGCCGCAGCCGGGGTCCGGGCGGCCCGGAGGCGAGGTAGCTGAAGAAGCCGTGCCACCAGGGGCCGACGGAGCCGAGCCGGATCAGCTGACCGTAGACGGACAGCAGCCCGAGGAAGACCGCCAGGTCGGCGCTGTGCCGGGCGTCGTGCCGTCGGCCCAGGTCGCCCTCGATGTACTCGCGCAGCCCGTCCTGGAACTCCTCGTGCGAGCCGTACCGCACCCCGTCCAGCGGATGGTCGAGCGCGGCGAGGTCCAGCCGGTCGCCGGGGTCCGGTACGGCGGAGGCGACGAGGGCCTCGATGGCGGCGGCGTCCCCCGCGGCGTATTTCTCCTCGAAGTCCCGCCAGGCGATGGCCGTCCGCTCGGGGTGGGCGGTGAACAGCCGGTGGTAGTGGGCGAAGCCGAGCTCCTTCTCGACCAGCGGCCACACGTCCCGGCGGAAGTCGAAGCCCTCCGGCCGCGCGCGCAGTTCACCGACCTCGGCGGGCCCGAAGAAGCGGGGCAGCGGGGGGCGTTCGCCGGTCCAGTCGTAGCCGATCTTCGAGTGGTACGGGACTCCGCGCCGCGAGCCGACGTACAGGACCGGCTCGCGGCCCGAGGGGAGGTAGGCGTCCCCTTCGTACCGCCCGCCGCGTCCCTCCGTGAGCAGCACCATCAGGTCGACGAAGGCGAGCCCGAAGCCCCGGACGAGGACGGGTTCGCCGGGCTTCAGCGCCGTGAGGTCGCTGTCGGCGGTGTAGTCGGGCGGGAGGTGCACCAGGCCGTGCGCACGGGCGTACGCCGTCAGACCGGCCTGTTCCGCGTCGGGTTCGGCGTCGAGGTGGCCGACGGCGAGGACGACGAGATCGGCGAGGAGCGGGCGCGGGCGGCCCTCCAGCCACACCTGCTGGCGGCCCTCGGGCGAGCCGCTGACGCGCAGGGCGCGGCGGGGGTGGTGGTGGACGGTGACGCCCGGCGGCAGGTCGGCCACTGCCTGGTCGTACACCCAGCGCAGGTAGTCGCCCTGGCTCCGGCGGTCCGCGAAGGTGCGTCCGTCCAGGCCCGCCCACTCGTGGAGGGTGGGGCCCTCGCGCACCGGCCCGGCCATCTCCACCGTCTCGTCGGTGAACATGGTGACGTCCTCGGCGTGCGAGTTCATCCACAGCAGCGGGGACTGCGCCGCCCGCCAGACGCGTCCGGCGCCCGGCGGATGCGGGTCGACGAGGTGGATGTCGAGGCCCGCGCCGGCGTACAGCTCGGGCGCGTTGGCGGCGATGCGCTCCAGGAGACCGGTCCCCCGCGGCCCGGCCCCGACGATCACCAGTGCCGGTCTGGACGCACTCATCGGGTGCGCTCCGATCCGCGCGCGTAGTGCTTCTCCAGATAGTGCTGGCCGACGCCGAGCACCGAGGTGACGATGGTGTACCAGATCGTGGCGACCATCAGCAGCGGGATGACCTGGTAGGTGCGGTGGTAGATCAACTGCGCCGAGAACAGCAGGTCGTTGACGGCGATGACGCTGACGATGGAGGTGCCCTTGAGGGTGCCGATCAGCATGTTCCCGGCGGGCGGCACGATGGAGCGCATGGCCTGCGGCAGCACGATCCGCCACCAGCGGCGCCGGCGGCTCAGGCCGAGCGCCTGGGCGGCCTCGATCTGGCCGCGGTCGACGGAGAGGATGCCGCCGCGCTCCCCCACTCTCGGCTTCGCTCGAGCGGGGGGACCCCCATCTTCGGCGGCGTACGCGGCCTCGTGCAGGGTGAGCCCGATGATCGCGACGGCGACCGGGCTGAGCAGGTCGACCGTCCTCACCCCGAGGATGTGCGGGTACAGCGCCCCGATGTTGAACCACAGCAGCAGCTGCACCAGGATCGGGATCGACCGGAACAGCCACACGTAGCCCCAACTCACGGCGCGCAGGACGGGGTTGGCGGAGAGCCGGAACGCGGCGAGCAGGGTGCCCAGGCCGAAGCCGAGGGCCATCACCACCGCGGTCAGCCACAGCGTGAGCCACAGGCCGCGCAGGATGGAGTCGGAGCTGAAGTATGCGGCGACGACGTCCCACTGGAACGCCTCGTTGCGGAGGACCGAGTTGACCGCGAGGCCGAGCAGGGCGAGGACGACGGCGGCGGCCGTCCACTGGCCGAGCCGCCGCTGCGGAACGATCCGCGGGGTGTCGGCCTGCTCCGGTATGTCCGGCGCGGCGGGGACTTTGGCGAGGGTGTCGGAAGACATGGGAAGGCTCCGTGACGCAGATGGAACACGGGTGGATGCCTTCACACGGGCGCGCCGCACGGCGCGCTACGGCCGAGCCCCTCAGCAGGGCCGTGCGTCGACTGTACGGGGCCGTTTCCCCTCACTGTCAAGGCTGTCCATGATGTGAGCGGTACGTCTCAAGTCGGTTGACGGGGAACCGGATGCCTGTTCCACTTGGCCCATGCATCCACAGCAGTGGCTGGTCACCCGCTCCCACATCGACTTCGGTCGTGTGTGGTCCTGTTCCTGTTGAGCCGACCCCACTGCGCGCCCTGATCCCCTGATCGGTCGGGCGTCTTCCGCGTCTCTCCCTCTTCGCCTTCACACGCGCACCCCTCCCCTCGCGCCCCCGCTTGCCTTCCTTTTCCAGGAGACAGCACACGATGCACAGGCCCACGCGTACCCGTAAACGCCATTTCGCACCTTTTGCCCTGATCGCCTCGGCGACGCTGCTCCTCACGGCATGCGGCTCCGGTTCGGGTGACTCCACCGACGCGGTGGGCGCCGCGGCCGAGGCCGACAAGGTCCCCACCACGGACATCGCCTCCGGCATCGGCAAGGACACGTCGGCCGCCGAGCTGCTGCCCTCAGGGGTGAAGAGCCTGACCGTCGCCGTCAGCGTCAACGGCACCCCGCCCGGCACCACCTACCTGGCCGACGGCAAGACCCTGACCGGCCAGGACGTCGACTTCACCAAGGCCGTGGCGAAGGTACTGGGCATCAAGCTCAAGGTGGAGCAGGCGAGCTTCGAGGCCATCCTGCCCGCCCTTGACAGCGGCAAGTACGACTTCGGCGTCACCGACGAACGCCGCAAGACCATCGACTTCGTCACCTATGTCAACGACGGCCAGGGCTTCGCCACCCGCAAGGACAGCAAACTGTCGAAGGTCACCGACCTGAAGCAGCTGTGCGGCCTGAACGTCGCCACCGGCGCCGGCACGACCTTCGAGGCGACACTGGAGGACAACAAGAAGGTCTGCGCCGACGCGGGCAAGAAGGCCTACAACGTGCAGACCTACGCCGAGTCCAGCGCCATCTGGTCCTCCCTCCAGCAGGGGCGCAGCGACATCGTGATGTCCACCATCAACGGCCTGCGCTACGCCGTCGCCCACCAGCAGGGACTGAAGTTCCTCAACGAGTACCACCGGCTCGACGTGGGCTTCGCCTTCAAGAAGGGCACGAAGCTGGCACCGGCCTTCCGGGCCGCGGTGAACAAGCTCATCGCGGACGGCACGTACGGGAAGATCCTGAAGAAGTGGGGTACGACGGGTTCGGCGATCGACCGGTCGCGGATCTCCCCGCCGGAGCTGAGGAACTGAGAGAGCGTCACAGACCGCAGTCGCAGCAGGAGAGACACTCGCAGCACTCGCAGCACTGGCAGGCGTCGCAGCAGTCGCAGCAGTCGCAGTCGCTACAGCAGCCCTCGCGCTTCTTGCGCGACCAGGGGCCCTCGTACTCGTCTGCGCAGCACATCTTGCAGGTGCAGCACAGCCCGAGGGCGGCGGCACAGCCCGCCCAGAAACCCCGCTTCTCCGGGCGCGGCGGCTCACCGCCGAAGGGGTTGCCGTAGGGGTTTCCCGGCACCTGGGGCGCGTGCGGGCCCGGGGGCGGTCCGAAGGAGGCCTCGGGTGCGTGCCCGCAGGACCGGGTGTCGAACGCCCGGTCCACCGAGCGGCGCAGTTCATGCACGAGCAACAGGTGCGCCAGCTTCCCGTCGTCGAACTCGGCCTCGCGCAGGGCGAGCCGGATGCCGTGCAGTGCGTCGTCGGCGAGCCGGCGGGCCTCGGTGAGCGAGGTGCCGGTCGCGGTGAGCGGGTTCCAGGCGCCGGACTCGCTGTCGGCGGCGCGGTCCTCCACGGCGTCCAGGAGGTGGGCCAGCCGTCCGAAGAGCCGGCCGGCCTCGGCGAGCGGTTCGGCGTTGCCCGGCCGCCCGGCCAGCACGGCGGTGTGCGCGAAGGCGGCCGCGGTCGCCGTCTCGGTGGGCTCGGTGACGGCCAGGATCGGCGTTCCCGGGCCCGCGAGGGACTCGATGCCGAGCTGCCGGTCCACGGCGTCGACGAGCACGGCGGTGTCGAACCCGATGTCCGCGCCGGTACGGGCACCCGCGCGTCCCCAGTTGACGGCGACCCGGCGCGCGGCGAGCGCGACCGGCCGCCGGGCCAGCAGTCCGTCGCCGTCGGCGACATGGTCGCGCACCTTGGCCGAGGCCAGCACCAGCGAGACGGCCGCCGCGAGCCGGGCACCCTCACCCTGGGCCACGGAGGCGGTGCGCATCCCGCGCAGCGGACACGGCCCGGCGGTACGCCGCAGACGGCCGCCCTGCCGCGCCTGAGCCTCCGTCAGAACAGATATGAGAAGCCCGTCATAGTTGGTGACTATGCGCGCGAATTGCCCGTGGTCCC
This sequence comes from Streptomyces sp. NPDC054834, assembly GCF_053611185.1. Lineage (NCBI taxonomy): Bacteria > Bacillati > Actinomycetota > Actinomycetes > Kitasatosporales > Streptomycetaceae > Streptomyces > Streptomyces sp. NPDC054834. Next base: position 450,595 of record NZ_JBSGZV010000002.1, read on the forward strand.
CGCGCAATGCGAGGCACAACCCGCACAAATGGGCCAGCCACTCCGTCTTGAGACTTTCACCGAGACGGTGACTACAGGGCCTGACGATTCCGAACACGATGATCCCCCGTGATGTGACGCGACGTTGAGCTGCGGCATCGTATCGACCGACAGTCGGTTCGGAGCAGCCCCCACCCTCACCCGTACGTACCACGCGTCACCCGTACGCCGGTGACAATAATATTTCACTCTCAGTCAGCAGTCGTGTAGAGCAGGACCCTTGGGGCACACGGGCTCTCGACGGATTCGCTGTGCACCAGTACCGTCACAAACCCCCCGCGCGGCGTCTATCCACTTGGCGCGCCGTCCGCATCATGGATGACCATAGGGATGCGGAAGCAACGAAGACCGCTGTGAGAGGAGGCGTCCATGGGATCGGTACGCAAGGCGAGTGCGTGGCTCGGCCTCGTCGACGACAACGATGACGAGCGTTACTACGACGACGACTACTCCGAGGGGAGCGAGCCCGGGGATGCCTGGGTCACCGACCCGCGGGTGAAGGTGGCGACGGACGTCGCCGAGGAGAGGGGCCGCCGGATCGGCACGGTGACCCCGGACAGCTTCCGGGACGCCCGGGCCATCGGCGAGCTGTTCCGGGAAGGGGTACCGGTCATCATGAACCTCACGGCCATGGAGCCCGCCGACGCCAAGCGCGTGGTCGACTTCGCGGCCGGGCTCATCTTCGGCCTGCGCGGCTCCATCGACCGCGTCTCCAACCGGGTGTTCCTGCTGACGCCCGCGGACACCGAGATCGTCAGCGGGGAGGCCAGGTCCCACCGCTCGGACGGCTTCTTCAACCAGAGCTGAGGCAGGGCCGCTCACCGGCCCTGCCCCGCTCCCGGGGTCAGCGGAAGGCGTCGAGCCCGGTGAGCGCCTTGCCCAGCACGAGCTGGTGCATCTCGACGGTGCCCTCGTAGGTGAGCACCGACTCGAGGTTGGTCGCGTGCCGCATCACGGGATATTCGAGCGAGATCCCGTTGGCACCGAGGATCGTCCGCGCCGTCCGGCAGATGTCGATGGCCTCGCGGACGTTGTTGAGCTTGCCGAAGCTGACCTGCTCGGGACGCAGGCGGCCGGCGTCCATGCGCCGCCCCAGGTGGTGGGCGAGCAGAATCCCCTTGTGCAGTTCGACCGCCATGTCGGCGAGTTTGGCCTGGGTGAGCTGGAAGCCCCCGATGGGCCGACCGAACTGCTCCCGTGACTTCGCGTAGTCGACGGCGGCCTCGAAACAGGACCGCGCCGCGCCCATGGCGCCCCAGACGATGCCGTAGCGGGCGTGGGAGAGACAGCTGAGCGGGCCCCCCAGCCCGACGACCTCCGGCAGTACGGCATCGGCGGGCAGCCGCACGTCGTCGAGGACGAGCTCACTCGTGACGCTGGCCCGCAGGGACCACTTGTGCTTGATCTCGGGCGCCGAGAAGCCGGGGGCGTCGGTGGGTACGACGAATCCGCGGATCCCCTCGTCGGTCTGCGCCCAGACCACGGCCACTCCGGCGACGGAGCCGTTGGTGATCCACATCTTCCGGCCGTTCAGCACCCAGTCCCCGCCGTCGCGCTTGGCGTACGTCCGCATGGAGGCGGGGTCCGAGCCGTGGTCGGGCTCGGTGAGCCCGAAGCAGCCGATCACCTCGCCGGCGGCCATACGGGGCAGCCAGGCCTGCTTCTGCTCCTCGCCGCCGAAGCGGTGGATGGCGTACATGGCGAGCGACCCCTGCACCGAGACCAGGGACCTGATCCCCGAGTCGGCGGCCTCGAGCTCCAGGCACGCCAGTCCGTACTGCACGGCGCTCGCCCCGGCGCAGCCGTACCCGGTGAGGGACATCCCGAGCGCCCCGATCCCGCCGAGCTCCCTCGCCAGCTCCCTGATGCCGGGCAGCTCGCCCTTCTCGTACCACTCGGCGACATACGGCAGCACACGGTCCGCGGCCCAGGCACGCACGGTTTCCCGGACGGCCAGATCCTCGGGTTCCAGGAGATCGTCGATGCCGAGCGGGTCGGCCGGGTCGAACGGGGGCAACTTCGAGGACGCGGACATGGACCCTCCGGTAAAACTAGCACCGCTAGCCAGATTTCTGCCCCGACGTTACGACGTACGGCCTGGCCAGTCCACCCCACACTCTCCCACCGGCACACCACCCCGTGCGGGTTGGCTGGGCGGTGGACGTCTCCCGTGGGGGTTCCCCGCCGCCCGCGGCTGACCGTGGCGCCGTGCGACACAACCCGCTCGGGCGAAAGCCGGACTCACCGCGGCAGTCGCCGACGACGAGCAATCCCCACAGGAGAGCCCCACCCCTCAACCAACCCGCACAGGTGGTGCGTGGGTGGGAGACCAAGGCGTCAGGCGGACACGCGGGACCTCTCAGGCTCACGGGGCGCGGGCACCTCACCAGAAACACCCTCGCACTGCATCACCCGCGGCAACCGCAACGCCATCACCGCCCCGAGCAGCAAAAGCCCCGCGCTCACCAGCAAGGTCACGTGCAGCCCGTGCACGAAGGATTCCCGCGCCGCCCTCCGCAGCGCACCCCCCGCGCCCCCGCCCAGCTGCACGGCAACCTCGTACGCCTCCCCCAGCGAATGCCCCGCCGAGGCCGCCGCGGGCGCCGGCACGCCCGGAACGGACGCCAGCCCGGGCGCATACGCCGCGTTCATCACACTGCCGAGCAGCGCGATCCCGATCCCGGCCCCGAGCTGGTAGGAGGTCTCCCCGATCGCCGCGGCCCCACCGGCCTGCTCGGCCGGCGCCTCGCTCAGCATCGACTCGTACGCCCCGAACAGCGTCGTCTCCAGCCCGAATCCCAGCAGCACGAACCCGGCCAGCAGCAGCCCGGTGTTGTCCCGCCCGCCCATCCCGGTCAGCGTCAGCACGGCCGCCGCCGTGAGGCAGAACCCGAAGCACACCATCCGCCGCGGCCCGAACCGCCGCAGCATCCGCGCCCCCGCCAGCCCGGCCGCCATCGCCGCGATGGTCAGCGGCAGCAGCCTGAGGCCGGTCGCGAGCGGCGACAGCCCCAGCACCAACTGGAGGTACTGCGCCGCGATCAGCTCCAGCCCCACCAGCGCGAGCATCGCCAGCACGATGCACCCGACCGCCGTGCTGAACGCCGGCCGCGCGAACATCCGCAGATCCACCAGCGGATACGGCCGCCGCCGCTGACGCCGTACCAAGAGGAACAGCAGCCCCGCGCCCACCACCAGCGGCGCCACCGTGAGCACGTCGGCCACCGGCTCGCCGCCCCCGAGCCGCTTCACCCCCAGCACCACCCCGAACAGCCCGGCGGCCGCCATCAGCGCGCCGACCACGTCCCAGGGACCGTTCCGCTCACCCGTCGACTCGGGCAGCAGCAGCCGCCCGACCGGCAGACTGACCAGCATCAGGGGGATGTTCACCAGGAACACCGAACCCCACCAGAAGTGCTCGAGCAGGAAACCGCCGAGCAGCGGCCCCACCGCCGCCCCCACCGCGGCCACCGCGCTCCAGATGCCGATCGCCAGCGCCCTCTCCCGCCGGTCGGGGAAGACCTGGCGGAGGATGGACAGCGTGGCCGGCATGATCATCGCGCCGCCGACGCCGAGCAGTGCCCGGGCGAGGATCAGCAGCTGTGCGCTCGGCGCGAAGGCCGCGACGGCCGAGGCGACGCCGAACAGCGCGTACCCGAGCAGCAGGATCCGCCGGCGGCCGACCCGGTCGCCGAGCGTGCCGAAGAGGATCAGCAGCGAGGCGCAGGCGAGCGGGTAGACGTCGACGATCCACAGCAGTTCGATGGCGCCGGGCCTGAGGTCCTCTGTGACGGCGGGCACCGCCACGTGCAGCACGGTCGCGTCGAGGGCGACCAGGAGCAGGCTGACGCACAGGACGACGAGGACGACCCAGCGGTTGGCACCGGCCCCGGCCGCCCGACGGCGCAGCGCGGACGCGGCCGTGGTCGTCCCGGACATGCACGTACCTCCCAGAAGTTTCCTCGGGTTCGGCGGGCTCACGGGCTGGGGGTGTCCCGTGACTTCGGCCGGAGGAGCGGTGGGATCTCCGGCCCGCGCATACGAACGCGAGTGACACGTCAGCGTACGCGAGTTCGCTCCGCATACACGTGGCGGACCTCTCACCCTCACCGCGGAAACATGTGGCGTACACCACTTCTCCTTCCCTTGACCGCGCCCCGGTGGGAAGTCCGGTTCCGCGCCGGGCCGATAATCGGGCCCGTGACCGACCTTGCAACGCGCGTGGCACCACCCCGCGTCACACCCCTGCGCCGGGCGGCCCCGGCCCTCCTCGGGTACGCCGCCGTCCGCGCCCTGGGCCTGCTCGTCCTGGTGGCATGGAGCGCGGCGCGCGGCAAGAGCGCGTACACGCTGCTCACCGCCCGCTGGGACGCCCTCTGGTACACGCGGGTCGCCGACCTGGGCTACGGCTACGAGGTGCGGCTGCCCAACGGCGACGTCCACTCCAACCTGGCCTTCTTTCCGCTGCTGCCCTGGCTGGAGCGGCTGCTGCACGCGCTGACCCCGCTGTCGTACGCCGACGCCGGCTTCGTCGTCAGCCTGCTCGCCTCGCTCGCCGCGGCCTGGGGGATCTTCGCGGTGGCGGACCACGGGTACGGCCGGCGCACCGGGGTCTGCGCGGTGCTGCTGTGGGCGGTGCTGCCGGTGGGGATCGTGCAGTCGATGGCGTACAGCGAGTCGCTGTTCACGGCTCTCGCGGCCTGGTCGCTGTACGCCGTGCTGACCGGCCGGTGGGTGACCGCGGGCACGCTGGCGGCGCTGGCCGGGCTGACCCGGCCGGTGGGGCTCGCCGTGGTCGCGGCGGTGTGGACGGCCGGAGTGGTCTCGTTCGTGCGGGATCGGAGCACGGCCGCCACGCACGGCGCACGGAGCGGGGAGCGCGCCTCTGACGCGACGGACGGCGCAGCCGCCACACCGCACTCCCCTCGGCTCACCACCGGCGCACTCGTCGGGTCCCGCGCCCTCGGCATGTTCCTCGCTCCCCTCGGCGCCGCCGCCTATGTCCTCTGGGTCGGCCATCGCACCGGCAGGGGTCCGCTCGGCTATCTGGACGTCCAGGCCGGCTGGCGGAACGGCTTCGACGGCGGATATGCCTTCGCCCGCTTCGTGGCCGACAAGTTCACGTCATTTCCGTCGGCCCTCGCCGGGGCCGGACTGATCATCGGCGTCGGTCTGGTGATCTGGCTGTACCTGATCGGCGTACGGCAGCGCCAACCGCTGCCGCTGCTGGTGTACACGGGCGTCGTCGTCGCGCTCGCCCTGTGCGCGTCGAGCTACTTCGGCTCCAAGCCGCGTCTGTTGCTGCCGGCCTTTCCGCTGCTGCTGCCCCTCGCGACGGCCCTCGCCCGGTCGCGTACGTCCCGATCCGCGCTGGTCACCGGCCTGTTGGCGGTGGCCGCCGCGGTCTACGGGGCGTTCTGGCTGAACGGTTCCGGTCCCCCGTGATCGTTCCGGCCCGTCCGATGAGCACCCGGAGAATTCCACCCCATCACCCGGTGAACGAATTCATAAGCGCTATATAAGTAACACCCGGCATGATCAAAGGAATTGCCGGATACGATCGGAGACGATTGTCGAATCCTCGTAATTGACAGCCCTCCTGAGAGGTTTCCCACATCACATCGTCATCACAAAGCCGCTGATTGGACCGGCTTGAGAGCTCACCCGCTGTAACGTCGATTGGGTGCGTACCGAACGAAAGCTCACCCGTCGTCTGGACCGGGTGTTCGCCAGGCTGGACCGTGAGCCGGAACGGCCGGCCCACATCGATGTGCCGAGGATGAGCCGGCACCGGGTCGTCCTGTTCTCGGCGACCCTGGCCTTCTACCTGGCGATCGTGTGGGCCGTGGTGACCACCTCCTGGCTGGTCCGGCTCGACTGGCAGGTCATGTTCTTCCGGCCGTACCAGCAGTGGTCGGGCATCCACTGGTTCGTCGACTACTACGTGGTGCTCGGCCAGCGCGGCCCCACCGCCGTGATGGTCGCGGCCTGGCTGGGCTGGCGCTCCTGGCGGCAGCACACGCTCCGCCCGCTGATGGCCCTCGGCGCCTCGCTGCTGCTGCTGAACATCACGGTCGGCGCCGCCAAGATCGGCATGGGCCGTCTCGGACCGCACTACGCCACGATCATCGGCTCGAACGAGATGGGTCTGGGCGGCGATATATTCCCCAGCGGCCACACCGCCAACGCGGTGGTGACGTGGGGCATTCTGGCGTATCTGGCCTCCACCCCGAGGGCCCGCCGCTGGTTGTCCGCGATCTCGGCCGTGACCTCGCTCGGCGTCGGGATGGCCACCGTCTATCTCGGTACGCACTGGCTGAGCGACGTGCTGCTGGGCTGGGCCGCGGGGCTGCTGATCCTGCTGGCGCTGCCGTGGTGCGAGCCGACGATCGCCCGGACCGAGGCTGCCCTGTTCGACCTGCGCGACCGCTGGCGCGCCCGCCTCGGCCGTACCGCGCCCGCGCCGATCCCGGTCACCCCGGTGGCGCTCAAGCCGCGCACCGCGCCCGCCGAGCGGGCGGCTCCGGCCCGCGAGCCGGTCTCCTCGGCCCACTCGCCCCGGACCCCGGTCCACCGGACGCCGAGTCCGCACGCCGCCCGTTCGGAGCGCCCCCCGGTCACCCCGGCGGGCAACCGCCGCCCGCCGCACCCGGAGCGCGTCCCGCGCGGTGCGGCCCCGGCGGCCCGCCCCGTCACGGGCGGCTGACCGCCGGCGAAGCAGCGGGGCCGGTACGCACAGCCACCCCCGTTGAGCGAAGGCCCCGGGTCCTGTCCGCAGGACCCAAGGCCTTCGCCGTGCCGCTCGCGGGCTCGGAGTGGCTCTCAGCCCTTCCAGGCGCGAGCCACCCGGCCGTCGCGCACCTCGAAGTTCAGCCGTCCCGCCCGGTACTCCATCGTGATGATCGCGCCCGGCGGCAGCGACCGCACCGTCGACCACCCCCTCTCGCGCGCGAGTCGCTCGGCACGCGCCGCGTCGAGGCCGACGTACCCTTCCGGACTGTCCTGGGGCTCCGCTGACGGAGTGGGAATCGGTGCCATACGGCCACGCTAGCCGCGCGTCCCTTCCCCGTCACACTTCTGTCACAGGATCACGACGCCCGATTCGGCCGAACTCCGTCACGCGAACGGGGGTTTCCGCACGGCTTACCGGGGTAATCGAACGAAATTCCCGCGCGCCGGTCCGGCGTGTCGAATAGCCCGGCACAGCCCGGTGGAAACTTCCGTTCCATTCCGATTCCAGGCACTGCCGCACAAGCTGACACCGCATAGGAAATTCACTGATCCGGCACAGAACACCCGCGCGGAGCAACCTCTCCCAGAGCCCGTGAGAGCCGGTCGCGGGCCGATCTGATGGCCTCGGTGAGGCCTGCGGGCTCCAGCACCTCGAAGTCGAAGCCGAGCATCATCACGTGCACCACCATCACGTCCAGGTTCGCGGCGCCGGCGCGCAGGACGCAGGCGTCCGCCCCGTCGGGCTCGAGCGTCCCGGCGGACGGCGAGATCCGCTGGGCGGCCTCCGCCAGGGGCGCCAGCAGCCGGACGGCGGCCTGCGCGGCGTACGCGCGCGTGGAGACCCCGCGGGAGACGTAGGCGGCGAGGTCCTCGGCGGGCGGCTCGCGCGGGATGAAGCGCGGGCCGTGCGGCGGCCTGGGCGTGATGCGGTCGACGCGGAAGGTCCGCCAGTCGGCGCGGTCGAGGTCCCAGGCGACCAGGTACCAGCGGCGCTCGGTACACACCAGGCGGTGCGGCTCGACGGTGCGGCGGCCGGGGGTGCCGGTGGGGGTCCCCCCGCTCGAGTCGGTTCGGGGGTGGGGGAGGGCGCGGTAGTCGAAGCGCAGGCGCTCGGCGTCCCGGCACAGGTTGGCCAGTTCGGTCAGGACGGCCGGGTCGACGGCGGAGGGATGCGGTCCGCGCAGCATCGGCACGGTGAACGCGTTGAGGGCGCCCACCTGGCGGCGCAGCCGGCTCGGCAGCACCTGCTCCAGCTTGGCGAGGGCCCGCACGGAGGTCTCGCCGATGCCCTCGATGCCCTGCCCGGCGGCGGTGCGCAGCCCGACCGCCACGGCCACCGCCTCGTCGTCGTCCAGGAGCAGCGGCGGCAGTTCGGCCCCCGCACCCAGCTGGTAGCCGCCGCCGGTGCCGGGGCTGGCGTTCACGGGGTAGCCCAGCTCTCGCAGCCGGTCCACGTCCCGGCGGACCGTGCGCGGGGTGACGCCGAGCCGTTCGGCCAGTTCGGCGCCGGACCACTCGCGGTGGGCCTGGAGCAGCGAGAGCAGGCGCAGCAGGCGTGCCGAGGTCTCCAACATGGATGCGAGTCTGCCAGCCGATGCGGACAGCCGCTGTCCTCATGCTGGGCTCATGAGGACAGCGGCTGTCGTTCGGTCCGGGGTCGGCTCAGACCTCGAGTCGCTGACCGGGCACGATCAGGTCGGGGTCACCGCCGATGACGGACTTGTTGGCGGCGTAGATCCGCTGCCAGGTGGTCCCGTGCCGCTCGGCGATCCTGCTCAGGGTGTCGCCCTCGCGGACGGTGTAGTTCCCGTGCGACGCGCTGCGGGACGAGCTGCGGTTGGTGTGGCCCGTCGAGCGCTGCGGCTCCTTCGCCGGCTTCGACGGGGCCGACGGGGCCGACTTCGTGGTGGCCGTGGTGCCGGTGGAGGCGGCCGCCGGTGCGGCGCCGGAGGCTCCGGCGCGGGCCGAGCAGACCGGCCAGGCGCCCCAGCCCTGGGCGCTCTGGACCTTGGTGGCGACGGCAATCTGCTGTTCCCTGGAGGCCTGGTCGGCTGTTGGCGCGTAGGCCGTGCCGCCGTACGCGCGCCAGGTCGAGGCGGAGAACTGGAGTCCGCCGTAGTAGCCGTTGCCGGTGCTGATGTGCCAGTTGCCGCCGCTCTCGCACTGGGCGATGCGGTCCCACACTCCGTTGTCCGCCGCGTCGGCGTCGCCGGTCGCGGCCAGCAGTCCGAGCGGGGCGAGCAGCGCCGCCCCGGCGAGGACCGCCGCCGTACGGCCCTTGCGGGCGCTGTCCTTACGAGCGGTGCTACGGGTGGTATCGGCACATTCGGACATGTAATTCCCTCTCCACGGACCCGGGATCCCCCCGAGCGGGACGCGGTTCCGCGTATGGACGCGGTACGCACGCTCCGCCCTGTCCGCCGTGACCGGCGCCGCGGTGGTGCCTGAGCGGCGCGGCCGGCGAACGTTCCCGAGCGGTGCAAGTTGCACACGGCCGAGGAATGTAAGGAGCCCGACCGGGCGGTATCAACCAACTCCGTGTTGTCGCAGGCCAGTTCGACGTTACCGCGGGTATCGTCGATTTTCGGTCACCCACTTCATTCGCTGATTTCCTGATTTGTCGACCAAGCGCCCGAGCGATCTGTGACCCACTTCACCGGATCAACTTCCTTGACAGCGCGCCTAGTTGACGGGGAGTAGACGATTCCGCACCGGCTGTGACCCTGTGCGGTGGATGGTTCGATTCCGTTCCCCTTGGGGCGTGACTCCCGCCACAGATCGCCCGTTGTCTTCTTCATGAGCCCGGAACCCCCGGAACTCATGGGCCGGGAGCCACCCGGCCGACCCAGCACCGCATCCCGAGGGAGCCACCCGTGCCGCGCATGCTCGACGTCAGCGACGCCGTACGCGCCGAGATCGGCGACGAAGAAGCCGACCGGCTGCTCGCCGGAGAGAACACCCCGGGCAGTTACGACTGCACGTCCTGCCGCACGCCGGGCGACTCCGAGCAGGAGCGCACCAGCACCGTTCTGTTCGTCGGGGACGAGACCGCCGTCCTCGCCTTCGCCCACGCCAGCTGCCTGCCCTCGCAGGTCGTCCAGGTCACCGAGGAACAGTTGCAGGGCGCCGTCCGCTCCATCAGCGGCGAGGCGCACGCCTCCGGCGGCCGGCCGGAGAAGGCCGCGCCCGAGCAGGCCGTGCTCGGGGTGACCAGCGGACTGGTGCTGATCGCCGGGGAGCTGCACCCGGCGCTCGTCGTGGAGCCGACCGCGCCGATCGTGCGCCCGGGCACCACCGGAGCCGGGGACGACTTCCTGCCCCTGCTCATCGAGCAGGGGTTCATGCCGGTGACCGAGCTCGCCGTCGTGCCGCCGGTGCTGCACGGGTGGTCGGTACTGCTGGCGGCGGGTCAGCTGCACGCGGTGCTCCAGCCGGGCACGAACGGCGGGCAGCCGGTGGCCTGGTGGCAGGCGCACCAGCCGCTTCAGGTAACGGACGGGTGGCGGGCCGCCGCCAACAAGCACCAGCAGGTGCTGATGTTCGCGGCGCCGGTCGGTTCCATCGGGCGCCAGCCGCGGGAGGACCTGCTGCGGGACGCGCTGGACAAGGCGGCGGCCAACGGCAAGCTGGTCGCGGCCGCGCTGCCGCTCGCGGGCACCTGACAGCGTTCCCGCACCCCTAATGGCACGCTTCCGAGCCGCATCCCCGAAGGCCCGGGGTCGTTTGGACATACGTGCACACATACGACGTTCCCCCCCGCCGCCCGTCCTTCTCCCCCATTCCGTCCGCACGGTCGGGGCAGGAGGCGCCCGGCCGGACATCGGCCACGCCGATCTACGACACGCTCTACGCGGAGTGGGTCAGGACCTTCCGGACGCTGCCGGGCGACCGAAGCGGGGAGGAGGAGTTCGGGTTCACCGCCTTCGGGAACGCCCCGCACGGCACCGGCACGGGTTCGTACGGCTCGAACTCGTACAGCGCGTACAGCGCGGGCGCCTACAGCGCCCGCCATGGCACCGGGCAGCACCAGCCGTCCTGGCAGCGGATCGGGACGCTCGGACGACAGCACGACACCGGGATGCACCACGTCCCCGCGGCGCTCCCACCGGGCCCGCGCCGGGGAGCCTGACGTACGAACGGCGAGAGGGCGGCCCCTGATCGAGTCAGGGACCGCCCTCTCGCCGTGTCGGTCACTTCTTCTTCGCGCCGCGCTTCTCGCGCACCCGCACCGAGATGTGGATCGGCGTGCCGTCAAAGCCGAACTCCTCGCGCAGCCGCCGCTCGATGAAGCGCCGGTAGCCCGCCTCGATGAAGCCGGAGGCGAAGAGGACGAACCGCGGCGGCTTGGTGCCGGCCTGGGTGCCGAAGAGGATGCGCGGCTGCTTGCCGCCCCGGATCGGGTGCGGGTGGGCCGAGACCAGCTCGCCGAGGAAGGCGTTGAGGCGGCCGGTCGGCACCCGGGTCTCCCAGCCGGCCAGGGCCGTCTCGATCGCCGGGACCAGCTTCTCCATGTGCCGGCCGGTACGCGCCGAGACGTTCACCCGCGGCGCCCAGGCGACCTGGCCGAGCTCGGTCTCGATCTCCCGCTCGAGGTAGTAGCGGCGCTCCTCGTCGAGGGTGTCCCACTTGTTGAAGGCGAGGACCACCGCACGGCCCGCCTCCACCGCCATGGTCACGATGCGCTGGTCCTGCACCGAGATGTTCTCGGAAGCGTCGATCAGGATGACCGCGACCTCGGCCTTCTCGACGGCGGCCGCGGTACGCAGGGAGGCGTAGTAGTCGGCGCCCTGCTGGAGGTGGACACGCTTGCGGATGCCCGCCGTGTCGACGAACTTCCAGGTCTCGCCACCCAGTTCGATCAGCTCGTCGACCGGGTCACGGGTCGTGCCCGCCAGTTCGTTGACGACGACGCGCTCCTCGCCCGCGACCTTGTTGAGCAGCGAGGACTTGCCGACGTTCGGGCGGCCGATCAGCGCGATACGGCGCGGGCCGCCGACGGCGGTGCCGAAGCTCTGCTCGGGCGCCTCGGGCAGCGCCTCCAGGACGGCGTCCAGCATGTCGCCGGTGCCGCGGCCGTGCAGGGCCGAGACGGGGTGCGGCTCGCCGAGGCCGAGGGACCACAGGTAGGCCGCGTCGGCCTCGCCGCTCGGGCCGTCGACCTTGTTGGCGCACAGCACCACGGGCTTGCCGGCCTTGCGCAGCAGCCGGACGACCGCCTCGTCGGTGTCGGTCGCGCCCACCTTGGCGTCGACGACGAAGACGACCGCGTCGGCCGCCTCGATCGCGTACTCGGCCTGGGCGGCGACGGAGGCGTCGATGCCGAGGACGTCCTGCTCCCAGCCGCCGGTGTCGACGACCTTGAAGCGGCGGCCCGCCCACTCGGCCTCGTAGGTGACCCGGTCGCGGGTGACGCCCGGCTTGTCCTCGACGACGGCCTCGCGGCGGCCGATGATCCGGTTCACCAGAGTCGACTTGCCGACATTGGGGCGGCCGACGACCGCGAGCACGGGCAGCGGGCCGTGGCCCGCCGCCTCGATGGCGCCCTCGACGTCCTCGAGGTCGAAGCCCTCCCCCTCGGCGAGCTCCATGAACTCCGCGTACTCGGCGTCGCCGAGCGCCCCGTGCTCGTACTCGTGCTCGGCCGAGCCGTCGGGCTGGATGTGGTCGTTCATGGAGTCCGTACCTCGTCGTTCATTCGTGGTGATCGGTGGATCGCCCGGGTTGTCCCGACTGATCCACTACTCAGTGTGGCCTAGCGCCCGGTGAGGCGCCTGGCGTTTTCCAGGTGTGCGGTGAGCTGCTTCTGGATGCGTTCGGTCGCGTCGTCCAGCGCCTTGCGGGTACGCCGCCCGCTGCCGTCGCCCGCCTCGAACGGGTCGCCGAAGACGACGTCGACGCGGGAGCGCAGCGGAGGCAGCCCCTTTACCAACCGTCCCGGCCGCTCGGAACTTCCCAGCACGGCGACCGGCACGATCGGCGCCCCGCTGCGCACCGCGAAGTACGCCAGCCCGGCGCGCAGCGAGGCGAAGTCGCCCTCACCCCGGGTTCCCTCCGGGAAGATGCCCAGTACTCCCCCGTGCTCCAGCACGCCGAGCGCCTGCGTGATGGCCGTGCGGTCGGTGGTGTGACGGTCCACCTTCAGCTGGCCGATGCCCCGCAGGAACGGGTCGAGCGGGCCGACGAACGCCTCCTTCTTGATCAGGAAGTGCGTGGGCCGGGGCGCCACGCCCATGACCATCGGGCCGTCGATGTTGTGGGAGTGGTTGACGGCGAAGATCAGCGGGCCGGTCGCGGGCACCTTCCAGGCGCCGAGCACGCGCGGCTTCCACAGCCCGTACATCAGGCCGACGCCGATGCGCCGCCCGACCTCGGCGCCCTTCTCGGAAGGAACGGACAGCTGGGTCACTTCCCGGCCCGCTTCTCCTCGACGAGCGTGACGACGCACTCGATGACCTGTGCGAGGGTGAGCTCGGTGGTGTCCACCTCGACCGCGTCGCCCGCCTTGGCGAGCGGCGAGGTCTTGCGGCTGGAGTCGGCCGCGTCCCGCTTGATCAGCGCCTCGCGGGTGGCGTGGATGTCCACGCCCTTGAGCTCGCCGCTGCGGCGGGCGGCACGGGCCTCCGGAGAGGCGGTGAGGAAGACCTTCAGGTCGGCGTCCGGCAGCACGGTCGTGCCGATGTCCCGGCCCTCGACGACGATGCCGGTCTCCGCGGAGGCGGCCAGCGAGCGCTGGAGCTCGGTGATCCGGGACCGCACCTCGGGCACCGCGCTGACCGCGCTGACCTTGGAGGTGACCTCCTGGGTGCGGATGGGGCCGGCCACGTCGACGCCGTCGACCGTGATGGCCGGGGCGGACGGGTCGGTGCCGGAGACGATCTCCGGCTTCCCGGCGACGGCCGCGATCGCGGTCGGGTCCTCCAGGTCGATGCCGTTGTTCACCATCCACCAGGTGATCGCCCGGTACTGGGCACCGGTGTCCAGGTAGCTCAGGCCGAGCTGCGCGGCCACGGCCTTCGACGTGCTCGACTTGCCCGTGCCGGAGGGACCGTCGATCGCGACGATCACGGGCTTGGCGGTCGGGGCGCCGTTTTCCACGGGGACACCTTCCTGGTGCGGTGCGGGGAGCGGGGTGCGGGGAGCGAGAGCGCCCTGCACAAGGTTACTGGGTACGGGTCACTCGTCTGGACGCGCATGCCCGCCGCCCGCCTACTGCCGCAGAGCCCACCCTCGCTCGCGCAGCGCGGCCGTCAGCACCGGCACCGCCTTCGGCTCGACCATCAGCTGGACCAGGCCGGCCTGCTGCCCGGTCGCGTGCTCGATCCGTACGTCCTCGATGTTGACCCCGGCCCGGCCGGCGTCCGCGAAGATGCGGGCCAGCTGACCCGGCTGGTCGTCGATCAGCACGGCCACGGTCTCGTACACCCGCGGAGCGGACCCGTGCTTGCCGGGCACCCGGACCTGCCCCGCGTTGCCGCGCCGCAGCACGTCCTCGATCCCGGCGGTGCCCTCGTACCGTTTGGCCTCGTCGGAGGACTGAAGGGCGCGCAGGGCCTGCACCGTCTCCTCCAGGTCGGTGGCGACGTCGGTGAGCAGGTCGGCGACCGGACCGGGGTTCGCGGACAGGATGTCGATCCACATCCCGGGGTCCGAGGCGGCGATCCGGGTCACGTCCCGGATGCCCTGCCCGCACAGCCGTACGGCCGCCTCCTCGGCGTGCTGGAGACGGGCCGCGACCATGCTGGAGACCAGGTGGGGCATGTGGGACACCAGCGCCACCGCCCGGTCGTGGGCGTCGGCGTCCATCACCACCGGCACCGCCCGGCAGTGCGAGACCAGCTCCAGGGCGAGGTTCAGCACCTCGGTGTCCGTGTCCCGGGTGGGCGTCAGCACCCAGGGGCGGCCCTCGAACAGGTCGCCGGTCGCGGCCAGCGGGCCGGACTTCTCACGGCCCGACATGGGGTGCGTGCCGATGTACGACGAGAGGTCGAGGCCGAGCGCCTCCAGCTCGCGGCGCGGGCCGCCCTTGACGCTGGCCACGTCGACGTAGCCGCGCGCCACGCCCCGGCGTACGGCGTCGGCGAGGACGGCCGCGACATGCGCGGGCGGGGCGGCGACGATCGCGAGGTCCACGGGACCGGAGGGGGCTTCGTCGGTGCCGGCGCCCAGCGCGGCGGCCGTGCGGGCCTGCTCGGGGTCGTGGTCGACGAGGTGGACGACGACGCCCCGCTGGGAGAGGGCGAGCGCGGCGGACGTGCCGATGAGCCCGGTGCCGATGACGAGTGCGGTCCTCACTGGGCGATGTCCTTGCGCAGCGCGGCCGCGGCGCCGAGGTAGACATGGGCGATGTCGGCGCGGGGCCGGTCCGACTCGATGTGCGCGAGGACACGGACCACGCGGGGCATGGCGCCCTCGATGTCCAGCTCCTGGGCGCAGATCAGCGGCACGTCGACGATGCCGAGCTTGCGGGCGGCGGCCGCCGGGAAGTCGCTGTGCAGGTCGGGGGTGGCCGTGAACCAGATGCTGATCAGATCGTCGGCCGTCAGCCCGTTCCGCTCCAGGACGGCGGTGAGCAGGGCTCCGACCTGCTCGTCCATGTGTCCGGCCTCGTCCCTCTCCAGCTGGACGGCCCCCCGGACCGCTCGTACCGCCACGGCGCTGCTCCTTGCTGACGTGCGTTTTCGGTTCTTGGCCCGTCCAGCGTAGTCAGCCCTCGCCCATCCGGTGTCCGGCGCCCGCCCGCTGAGACGCGCGAAATGCGTGGTATGTGACAGTCTGTTCTGGATTGCTTCCTCTTCGGTTCCTTCACTGTCCACACGTTCGGAGTGACGACATGATCCAGGGTTCGGCGCGGCGCACGTTCCTCGCAACGGGTGCGGCTGCGCTCGCGGTGGGATGCGCGGGATGCGGCAACGACCATTCCTCGTCCTCGGCGAACACCTCCGGCGGGACGGATCTGGGGTCGACCGGTGACATCCCGGTGGGCGGCGGGAAGGTCTTCGCGGACCGGAAGGTCGTGGTCACCCAGCCGAAGGAGGGCGAGTTCAAGGCCTTCTCCGCGGTCTGCACGCACCGCGGCTGCACGGTGAAGCGGATCGCGGACGGCACCATCGACTGCCCCTGCCACGGCAGCAGGTTCGACGTCGCCGACGGTACGGTGGCCCACGGCCCGGCCACCAGGCCGCTGCCCCCGAAGAAGATCACGGTGGACGGAAAATCCATCCGCCTGGCCTGAGGATCCGCGTACGCTCCCGGCCATGCACCCCGAGGACCTGGTACGCGACCACACGATCTACTCCTGCGTGATGGGGTCGCGCGCCTTCGGGCTGGCCACGGAGGGCAGCGACACCGACCGCAGGGGTGTCTTCGTCGCTCCCACTCCCCTGTTCTGGCGCTTCGAGAAGCCGCCGACGCATGTGGACGGCCCGGGCGAGGAGCGGTTCAGCTGGGAGCTGGAGCGCCTCTGCGAGCTGGCCCTGCGCGCGAACCCGAACGTCCTGGAGTGCCTGCACTCGCCGTTGGTGGAGCACATCGACGACACCGGCCGCGAACTGCTGTCGCTGCGCGGGGCGTTCCTCTCCCGCCGGGTCCACGACTCGTTCACCCGGTACGCCCTGGGCCAGCGCAGGAAGCTCGAGGCCGACGTCCGCACCCACGGCGCCCCGCGCTGGAAGCACGCGATGCATCTGCTGCGGCTGCTGATGAGCGCCGGCGACCTGCTGCGCACGGGCGAGCTGACGATCGACGTCGGCGACCGGCGCGAGGCGCTGCTGGCGGTGAAGCGGGGCGAGGTCTCCTGGCCGGAGGCCGAGGCCTGGATGGCCCGCCTGGGGGCGGAGACGGACGAGTGGTCGCACCGCACCCCGCTGCCGGCCGAGCCGGACCGCCGCCGGGTGGAGGACTTCCTGCTCCGTACCCGCCGCGCCTCAGCCGGCCAGGCGGACCCGGACGACGAAGTCGTGCAGGGCGTCGTACGCGGTGGGCGCGTCGGGCAGGACTGAGGCGGCCTGGGCCTCGTCGAGCACCGCGTGCAGCCTCTCGGCGTCGGCGGCCACGCGCGCGTGGTCCACCTCGGCGCCGCCGTGCTCCCGCTCCGCCTTCGCCGCGATCAGGTCGGGCAGGTACGCGGGCGCGTCCGAGCCGGTGTCCAGGTCGAGCAGGGTCGGCAGATGGGCCTGGACCTCGCCACTGCGCATCAGGTGGATGCCGGTGAGCAGGACCCGGAAGGTGTACAGCAGCGGCTTGAGCTCGCCGGTCTTCTCGAACAGCCGCCACTGCGTCGCCGCGAACCCCCGGTAGTGGTGGGCGTGATGGCTCGTCAGCACGCCGGGCGCGAGCGCGGCCAGCTCCTGGTGCGCGTCGGTGGTGTGCGCCACCAGGGGCGAGAGGAGCTGCTCCAGCACATAGCCGTTGCGGCGCAGCATCAGCCGTACGAACTTGCGCAGATCGTGCGTGACGAGGTCCATCTCCACGCCGTACCGCACCCAGATCCGCGTCCGGGTCTCCTCCGGCTCCCGCAGCCCCACCAGATCGGCCGCGGGCAGCAGATGGACGCCCCGCAGGTCCAGGTCGGAGTCCTGCGAGGGAAAGCCGTACAGGTGCGCGCCGGAGACCGTGGCGAACAGCAGGGGGTCGGGCTGCTCGGCTATGACAGGCGTCAGGTCCATGTCGAGATCGTCGATCATGACCTAAGCGTCCCAGAGCGCTCCCAGCTCCAGTAGCTCACCTCGGTACTCGATCCGCTCCGCCCACTCGGCCGGCCAGGCGCCCGCACCGAGATACGCACCCGCGAAGGCCCCGGTGAGGCAGGCGATGGAGTCGGAGTCGCCGGAGGTGCAGGCGGCCCGGCGCAGCGCGGTGACCGGTTCCTCGGGAAAGAGCAGGAAGCACAGCAGGCCGGTGGCCAGCGCCTCCTCGGCGATCCAGCCCTCGCCGGTGGCCAGGCAGGGATCGTCCTCCGGTGAGACGGTGCCCACGGCCTGATCGAGCCGTTCCAGTATCGCCAGGCACTCGTCCCAGCCGCGGGCGATGAAGTGCTCGGGGCTCGGATCATGCGCTCGGGTCCACAGGTCGCCGAGCCAGGTGTGGTCGTAGCGGGTGCGGCTGCCCTCGGCGTACGAGCGCAGCAGCGCCACCAGCCCGCCCGGCTCGGCCCCCTGCGCGAGCAGGCGTACGGCGTGCGCGGTGAGGTCGGACGCGGCCAGCGCGGTGGGATGCCCGTGCGTCAGCGCGGACTGCAACTGGGCGGCCCCCGCGCGCTGTTCGTCACTCAGCCCCGGCGCGAGCCCGACGGGCGCCACGCGCATGTTGGCCCCGCATCCCTTGGACCCGACCTGACTGGCCTCCTGCCAGTGCCGCCCGTCCTCCTTCAGCAGGTCGCAGGCGGTCAGGCAGGTGCGGCCCGGAGCGCGGTTGTTCTCCGGCGACCGGTACCACTCCACGAACTCCTCGCGCACCGGCCTCTCCAGCCGCTTCGGCGCGAGGAAGCCCCGGTCCATCGCCGTCCTGAGCCCGCGCCCCAGTGCCAGCGTCATCTGTGTGTCGTCGGAGACGAAGGCCCGGCTGGGCAACTCCATCTCCCGCCACGGCCCGCACTTGGCGAGGATCGACGGCACGTCGTTGAACTCGGTCGGGAAACCGAGCGCGTCCCCGAGGGCGAGCCCGATCAGTGCCCCGGTGGCGGGGCGCTTCCCCGTGACCGTGCTGGTGCTCATGCCGACGTCCTCCCCCTGCCGCGCTGTACGGCACCAACCCTAGAGGTCGACCTCCTGCATCAGCATGCCGACCTCCGTGTTGGACAGGCGGCGGAGCCAGCCGGACTTCTGGTCGCCCAGGGTGATGGGGCCGAAGGCGGTGCGGACGAGTTTGTCGACGGGGAAGCCGGCCTCGGCGAGCATGCGGCGCACGATGTGCTTGCGGCCCTCGTGGAGGGTGACCTCGACGAGGTAGTTCTTGCCGGTCTGCTCCACGACGCGGAAGTGGTCCGCGCGGGCGTAGCCGTCCTCGAGCTGGATGCCGTCCTTCAGGCGCTTGCCCAGGTCGCGCGGGATCGGGCCGACGATGGCGGCGAGGTAGGTCTTCTTCACGCCGTACTTGGGGTGGGTCAGCCGGTGGGCCAGCTCGCCGTGGTTGGTGAGGAGGATGACCCCCTCGGTCTCCGTGTCCAGACGGCCGACGTGGAACAGGCGCGTCTCACGGTTGGTGACGTAGTCGCCGAGGCACTGGCGGCCCTCCGGGTCCTCCATCGTGGAGACGACACCGGCGGGCTTGTTGAGGGCGAAGAACTGGTACGACTGGGTCGCCACCGTCAGGCCGTCGACCTTGACCTCGTCCTTCTCCGGGTCGACCCGCTTGCCCTGCTCGGTGACGATCTCGCCGTTCACCTCGACACGGGCCTGGTCGATCAGCTCCTCGCAGGCACGCCGGGAGCCGTAGCCCGCCCGCGCGAGGACCTTCTGAAGCCGCTCGCCCTCCTGCTCGGCGCCGGGGAAGGTCTTGGGCAGCTTGATGTCCTTCTTGCCCGCGTACCGCTCGCGGTTGCGCTCCTCGACCCGGGTCTCGTACTCGCGGGAGCGCGCGGGGTCCGTACGGCCGCCCTTCTGGGGCTGCTTCGGGCCGCCCTTGGCGCCGCCGCGCGCCGCGCCGCCGCGCCCGGACTTGGGGCCGTCCTTGGTCGCGCCGGGGCCTACGTCGTAGCGGCGCTCCTCGGGGCGGGGCTTGCGGGGACGGCCCTCTCCCTGCCGCTCGTCCCTGTTGTTGCCCGCGCCGCGGTGGTTACCGCGCCCGCCGTTCCTGCCGCTGCCGCTACCGCTGCTTCGCATCAAAGTTCCGTCGTCGTCGTGTTGGGCATGTTCGTCCCGGGACCGTCGTCCGGGTCCGGGGCGTCCGGATCGAACGACGGTACGGCTTCCTGGGTCTCGGCCTCGATCGCCTCAGCCTCCGGGAGGAAGGGCGCGAGTTCCGGGAGCTCGTCCAGGCCGCGCAGGCCCATCCGCTCCAGGAAGTAGTTCGTCGTCCTGTACAGGATCGCACCTGTTTCGGGTTCCGTGCCCGCCTCCTCGACCAGACCGCGCTGAAGGAGGGTGCGCATCACGCCGTCGCAGTTCACTCCGCGCACGGCCGAGACGCGGCTGCGGCTGATCGGCTGCCGGTAGGCGACGACGGCCAGGGTCTCCAGTGCCGCCTGGGTGAGGCGGGCCTGCTGGCCGTCCAGGACGAAGCCCTCGACGGCGGCGGCGTACTCGGGGCGGGTGTAGAAGCGCCAGCCGCCGGCGATCAGGCGCAGCTCGAAGCCGCGGCCCTGCACGGTGTACTCGTCGGCCAACTCGCGCAGCGCGTCCGCGATCTGCCGCCGGGGCCGCTGGAGTATTTTCGCCAGGTGTTCCTCGGTGGCGGGCTCGTCCACGACCATCAGGACCGCCTCCAGGGCGGGCTTGAGCTCGAGGTCGGCGACGGTGCGCGGCCCTGCCGGGAGCTCTGCGGTGTCCTCGCTCACGCTTTCTTCTCCTCCTTCGGCTCCTCGGGCGGTCGGTCGAACTCGTCGGTGACCATCGGTGTCGTGTCCCCGGCCCCGCCGGTCCAGCGCACGATCAGCTCGCCGAGCGCGGTCTCCTGGTCCAGGGCGACGGCTTTCTCCCGGTACAGCTCCAGCAGCGCGAGGAAGCGGGCCACCACGGTCAGCGTGTCGTCGGTGTCCTCGACGAGCGTGCGGAAGCTGGCCTCGCCGAGCTCCTTCAGGCGTCCGATCACGATCCCGGCCTGCTCCTGCACGGAGACGAGCGGTGCGTGGATGTGGTCGACGTACACCTGGGGCTTCGGCTTGGGCTGCATCGCCTTGACCGCGAGCTTGGCGAAGCCCTCCGCGCCGATGCTGATGACGACCTCGGGGAGGAGTTCGGCGTGGTGGGGTTCCAGTCCCACGGTGCGGGGGTAGCGCCGGGCCTCTTCTTCCAGCCGCTGGTTGAAGATGTCCGCGATCTGCTTGTACGCCCGGTACTGCAACAGCCGCGCGAACAGCAGGTCCCGGGCCTCGAGCAGCGCCAGGTCGGCCTCGTCCTCGACCTCTGCGGTGGGCAGCAGCCGGGCCGCCTTCAGGTCCAGCAGCGTGGCCGCGACGACCAGGAACTCGGTCGTCTGGTCCAGGTCCCAGTCCGGGCCCATCGCCCGGATGTGCGCCATGAACTCATCGGTGACCTTGGACAGAGCGACCTCGGTGACGTCCAGCTTGTGCTTCGAGATCAGCTGGAGCAACAGATCGAACGGCCCCTCGAAGTTGGCGAGCCGTACCTTGAAGACCCCGTCGTCCACCGACGGCCCGACAGCGGCCCCGGCCTCGGCCACGGCCCCCCGCTCGCCTCCGGCGCCGATCTCCACCGGCACCGGTTCGACAGCGGACTCGGCCTCGGCCACATCCCCGGACCCGCCACCGGCCGCCTCCACCGGTCCCCCGGCCACGGCCTCCCGCTCGACCCCGGACGCCGGCACGGCCCCCCGCTCGCCTCCGGCACCGATCTCCCCCGACCGCCCGTGCACCGGCACCGGCACCGGTTCGACAGCGGACTCGGCCTCGGCCACATCCCCGGACCCGCCACCGGCCGCCTCCACCGGTCCCCCGGCCACGGCCTCCCGCT